>CACEWU010000020.1 GCA_902563335.1 uncultured Prochlorococcus sp.
CTCTTAATCCCTCAGACTCGGAGATCATTAAATGAGGTATTAGGAACTTTGATTTTGAGAAAGTTAGGTTTTATAGCACCAGAAACATTTGAAGTATTAGTTAGTGTAAATGATCAGGATGACGCGAAAATGATATTTCAGGAAGCTTCAAGAAAGGAACTATTAGAAAGGAATAAAAGAAGAGAAGGGCCTATTTTCGAGGGTGATGAAGCTCCCCTATGGCAAAATATTAATAGAGAGAATGTAAGTAAATATAAGATTGGTTTCTCAAGACTAATAAATTGGAAATGGTTTTTGAGGGGTAGTAGCTCGCAAAGAATAACTCTAAAGGCCTATAGTCAATTACAAAGATCTATACTTGATACCCATAGCACTAAAGGTCCGATATTAGCTTCTATTATCTCACCAAACAATAGAAAAAATAGTACTTTTGATGACTATTATTTTTTAATGGGAATAATGAATGGAGGCCATGCACTCAAACTTCATAATAGAAAATATTATTATAATTCTTTTAGTAATGCATTTGAACCGATTTATTATGATGGAATGCTTCATTTAAATAAACAAATCCCACTCGATGGAAAGGGACTCTTTGGCGTCGATTTTACATATGCATTCCTAAATGGATACAAATTTCCATATGTTGCAAATTTAAAGAATAGTACCTTTCAGTCTGAATTGTTGAATGATTTCAAGTCAAGGGTTGTGAGTTACACTTCAAATGAAGATAAATTCTTTAGAACCAGCCTTGAAACATTAATTATAAATTCATTAATTGCTGGGGATATTGTAAGTAAATCTGAACCTAGGAATCAGGAATATAGATCTATATTGGACAATATGAAAATATATAGAAAGCGTTTTCATAATAAGGGCATTCAGCAAGAAATTATTAATTCGTATGCTTTTAGGGACAATATGTATGAACTTGTCCTCGACAATAACAAAAGAATATCTGTAAATCCAAAAGAATTTAGTCGTATAATTAGTAGAAATCTTTATCAAGGCCTACGTTATGTTTTTATGCCATATCAGATGACTGAGACATTTAATAAGTCTGATAAGTTAATATCACTTGACCTTCCAGAGATAAGTGGAAGTGCTGTATTTAGTTCCGGAATAGACTTAGAGGTTAAGGAGAAGAATAAAATGATACTAATAAGACAGAGAAAACCTAATGATTGGATATTATTTAAGGGAGCTAATATAGATGGTTGGAATATAGTTTTTAAGGGCAAGGATAGTAACAATAATACTAATACAGTTAATCAGAGGTTTAACGAGTATGGATTAACTGGTTGCCTTAACTTTTATAGCACTTCATTTAATGGCGTCACAATTACATCTGATGCAGGGATGTGCGAAGATAGTATCAATATAATTAATTCTAATGGCTTTTTGAAATTGATTGAGGTTAAGAATTCTTTTCAGGATGGCATTGATTTAGATTTCTCAGATTTAGATATTGCGGCAGTAAATGTGAGTAATTCTCTTAATGACTGTTTAGATGTTAGCGGCGGTTCGTATAATATGTTTAAAGGGGTATTTAATCAATGTAGCGATAAAGCTATGTCTATAGGGGAAAAGTCTAAATTTAGAACAGATTCAGTTATTATTGATTCTTCAAATATTGGTATATCTGTTAAAGACCTATCGATATTCAATGCAAATAAAGCAAAGATAAATAATAGCAAGATCTGCATTGAATCTTTTCAAAAAAAGCAAGAATTTGGAGGTGGTCTTGCAAGGATAGCAAAAGTAGAATGCGAGAATAAAAACCTGATTGACGATCAATCCTTCATACACAATTTATCTAAATGAGCTTTAGAAAAGAACACAAATATAGATTAACTCAAAGTGATCAAAAACTTCTAAAGGCTTCGCTTCTTTCAGAAGGAATGTCCATGCTCTATCCTTCTAGAAGCGTTAATAGTTGTTATTTTGATACTTCTGAACTTAATCTTTTTCATGAATCTGAAGAAGGTATTCTACCTAGAAAAAAGATTCGAATAAGATGGTATGATAATGAAAAAAAACTAACTAAGGAAATAAAAATCTCCTCAATTGAAGGTAGATTCAAGTCCACAAATAGATTTTATGATGAAAATTTTACTTCACGATTTGATTCAGTAATAAGGGATCAACATTATGGATTACTCACTCCTAGTCTCCTTGTTAGCTATCAAAGAGAGTATTATTTTCTTAAAAATCTACGGATCACGTTTGACTCCAATATAATTTACAGAGATATAAGAAAATTATCTCGGAGGGTATTCATAGATCCAGAAGGTGTAATGGAAATCAAAGCAGCAGCTCATGTTTCTGATGATTATATACAACAGGTTATAAGTTATCCAACTATTAGATTCTCAAAATATTCTCGTGGAATTTTAAGCTTTGAAAAATTACTTTGAATTAGTCTTTTAGTCCATTGACTTCTGGATTTAGAAATGATTCTCAGATCCTAAGTAAGAACAAAGAATGAGTTTTTGTTTTCATATGGATTCTATTACTCCTCCCCAACACTTTTTGTAGTCACCGAATCAATGGATGCTTCATTTAATTGTTCTAAAGGATTATTAGTCCAGTCAGTTAGAGCAGCTCTCCTTGCAGAAGAACCATCTCTATAGGCAATTTTCATCATGTTCCACTGGTATTAGTGGTATCTCAAATTTATGTCGTTTTTAGTCGGACCAATCAGTTGACAATAACTCCTTACCCTTGCTAGTACATGAGTACTGCTACAAATGTATGGCTCCTGCTTCCTCGCCTTATGCCGTTTTTTGCGCATCCGAATGGGGTCCTTCCGTAGCAGACCCTATCGGAATAGGCCAATGCCTGCATATCGAACTCAAAAAGTACTATCAAGGAAAGGTTATCCAGAAGCAGAAGGTTGGGAGTACATCGAAGACGGTTGCCTCAAGAGAACCCATTCAGCTTGCGTTTGTATGACTTGTCAGCATTTTGACTATTCATGCGATAAGCACTGCAGGACACTTCTCACTTGCCGTTTTCAAGAACGATTAATCCCTCATGGCGAACATCTCAATAGCAGGTGTCCACTATGGATGCGTCGAATAGAGACAGCGATTGGTTGGTGCCCGGATGCAGCATGACTAAAGAAGAACTTGCTCTACAAATCACTATGGCCATGCATAAGGGGTGTGGACAGTTTGAGAGCTTCAACGCATGCCAATGCATTCAAGGTTATTTCTTAGACCTTGAGACGGCCGACTTAATAGGTATTGCAGCGCAATACGGCATTGTTGTTACGGGCCTAGATGGTACATAGGTTCTCGCTATTTAGATATTCACTTCTCCTTCCAATAGACGATCATTTAACACATTGCACAAAATGTGCTAGGTGTATTAGGTGAGGAATTAACTATTTAATGTCAAATCTAACCATCAAAGTCAGCGCTAAGGCTGACGCCATGATCGCTGCACTACAGAAGGAAATCTTCAATCGTCGTCGTAAGAAGATCACGGCTCAAGGCGTTGTTGAATCCCTAGTAGAGAGTGGTGCAAAGTCACAGTCTGACAAGCGTTATGCTGCTTCTTGGAAGAACCTAATCAAAGATATCGAGAAGGCTGCAAAGCTTTCTGAGGTTCATGGTGTTAAGCCAGCAAATGTCTCTGCGGAAGAGTGGGCACTAATCCTTTCTCACCGCACTCGTAAAGGCACTACAGCTAAATCAGCTCCTAAGAAGAGAGCTAAGTCAACCAAGGTAGCTACCAAGAAGCCTGCAGCTAAAAAGGCTCTAGCTAAGAAAGCTGCTCCTAAGAAGCCAGTTGCCAAGAAAGCCGCCGCTAAAGCAGCTTCTCCTGCTGCCAAGTCAGTAGGAAGGCCTGCAAGACGCGCTAGAAGGGCTACTAGAGCTGTTGCAGTAGCCACCAAGTAAGACTTTAGTCGATATTTAAAAAGGGCTGTTCACTATGTGGCGGCTCTTTTTTTATGGTCGTTTATACCTGTGATGGATAGGGAGTTGAAGTTCGCTCGGCAAGTGGCCGGACTTCCTAGCTCAACCAATCTGATTCAGTTAAAGCTCTTTCGGAAGCAGGCAGTTTTGAACATCAGACGGTCAAGACTCTCATAGGATTGTTTTAAGAGAATGTAATCACTGGATTCAGCAAGCTCAACAAACCTGGCTTGGTTTCTTTCCTTAAGAAGAAAGGAATTTAAGCGTCACTTAGATCTGTGGAGAGTTTCTCTAAAAAAGAGTTGGTAGCACTAGTGAAACAACTTTTAGGAATGTGAGTTGCTCTTTATTTATTTGCTTTTTTTTCTTGCAGAGCTCTTCTTTTTTGTCAGTGCTTGTGCAGGTATCTCCGTCGTAGCAGCAATTAATGGTGACGGTGGTTTGATCTAAGGCAGATAGTGTCAGAACTAAGACGAGAACCAGTTGTGGACCATGGGGGTTCATCTCTTCAGGCCTTTTAGTAATGCGGAGGTCTTGACTCCTCTACAGGGAAGTAAGCACGATCTTCTTCGTCAGGATCTTGATCTCTGAGGCCTTCTTCTACCTCGTCATATGAGTCGTCATCAAAGTTCCTTTCGCGTTTGGTCATTACTTATTGTCCTTGCTGTCTTTCCAAACAGGATTGGCGGCCAACCTACTAATCTATTTGATGAAAATATAGGCTAATGAACAAAATAGCAGTTATTCAGTTTTGGGAAGCTTCCCCTCACTTAGAAACAAGTTTGGATATAGCAATGAATTTGGCTGGGGAAGAAACTAATGTTTTAAGTTATTTTTTCTGGGTTCATCAAATTCCTTATACTGAAGGATTCCTTGCAACTGAAAATATTGACGATAATTATCGATCATTACAATTAAATAGGCTGAAAAAATCAAAAGCTCTTACTAGTAAGTTTTTTGAATGGTCATGTGATTTACCATTAGGTGTATTTACTGAACAATTGGATTCATTTTATTTGAGTTCATTGTCACATTTGAAAAGACTAAAATATTTAAACTATCCACTCGGAGAATATTTAGCTTGTCAATTGTTTGATATAACTAAACTTGTTGCTCCAGATCCAGAGCAAAATAAGATGCTTTTAAATCTGCTTTTTACATCATTTGTTACTACATTCAAGAATGTCGAATATATCATTGAAGATAAAGGCATAGATGAAATAGTACTTTTCAATGGAAGGCACATTAATGACTTAGGTGCAAGTTGTGCAGCGCAGTCAAAGGGTGTTGCTACTAGATTTCATGATCGAGGAGGAAATGATCATAAATATTGTTTAATGAAGGATAAGATACATTCAATTAATGAATTACAGTCCGTTTTCCAACGAGAATGGGAGAATAAGCTTGTTTCAGATGAGGAGGCATATCAAGTTGCTAGTTCACTACTCAATAAGAGAGTAAAGGGTAAGGAAGAATTGACGTCATGGTTTAGAAGAAATCAGAAAGAAGGAGTGGTTCCATTAGTTGACCCAAACAATATCAATATTGCATATTTTGGCTCTTCAATGGATGAATATTTAATGCTTCCTGAGCGTCATCTTTATCCAACAGGATTCTGGGAAGAACAGAGGACAGCTGTTTTAGATTTAATATGCCAATCAGTGCGAATTAGCCCAAGAGTAAAAATATTTATTAGATTACACCCTAACGTCGGTATAAAAGCAGATGAGATGGAGCTTTGGGATTTCCTCTATAACTTTTACCCTGAAAATGTTGTTGTTATAAATCCTACGGATGAAGTCGATTCTTATGAATTAAGTAAAAAGATGGATTTAAACTTTTTGTTTCATTCATCTATTGGGGCAGACATTATGTCTTTTGGAATACCAATTTATGCATTCAATACGACTCCCTATGACTATTTATACGGGTGTACTACCATAAAGAACTCTTCCCATCTTAGGTCTATAATTAATGATCATCTTAATAAATCGTGCTCATTTGATGCGAGTGAAGTAAGAAAGAATGGACTTAACTTTGTTTATACATCTACAAATTATGGCTATAAATACATGTATTATAGGCCCGAAACAACTTTATCAGGGAAATTTATGGGGATATCTCTTTAATTGATTTGTTCTTTGGTTGTAATTAAAAATGATATCTCAAGATTTGATCTCGGGTTTAATTTTGGATTAACTTGTTCTTATTGGATCGTTGTCTCGATGCGAAGAGAAAGTATCTGTCGCCTCTTCAGAAGCATATTTATATTATCTTCAACAAAATCATCTGCTGAATTATCGGAGGGCTTTGTGTAAATAGATTTTTCATAGGGGTTAATTTGCTTAGTCATGTCACGTTTCTTAAACGTGCAGCCGTAAGCCACCGGTAGTTGATTGCCTCGAAGGTTATTAGCAGACCTTTATTGGTCAATAACTGTTGAACTTCTCCCTTCGTCTGTTTCGCTGTACTACTCTTCGCTTTTTTGAATTTGTAGCCAACCATTACTCCATTCAGTTGGAGTCTTTAATTCAGCCCAGGAAACACGGAAGCAAGTCTCTTTTTCAAGTACAGGAATAAGCTCTACCCACCTATCTATCCCTTTCCCTCCGTACTGTTTGACTTCAAAGTGTCGATACCCTTCACGCTTCCTTGTTGATGTCCAAGCTTGATTTGGAGGCCATCTCATTTGCTCATTAATTTGTGAAATTGTTCGAGCATGTCTGATTCCTTTTGATCGTTTTGTGATTTTAAGGGTGCTTGGGTTGTGCTTTCATTGCTTTGACGTGTTTCCTAATGAACACGACAAAATTATTAGCGGCTAATACCAAGATCACATCAATTAGTCGATAATAAATTAGAGGTCGATGGTGACCTCATCTAAAGGGGCATACCCAGCAATCCAAAACTTAGGAAAAATTTAACGATCGGTTCCATGGCAGCAACCACGAGTGCATACGAATTGCCGACAACAGAAACTTTCTCTGAATTTTTACAACTCGCTGACTATTCATTTGTGGATTCTCTCCAGGCGGATCCTCAGGCGGTTGGCGATGGGAACGATCATGCCCCCCGTCAAGTGTTCTCTGGTCATTATGTACTGGTGACCCCGACTGCTATTCCAGCGCCGGAATACATTGCGCACAGTAAAACCTTATTCAACGAACTGGGCTTGAGCCATGAGCTTGCTCTTGACGAACAATTCCGTCGTCTGTTTTCAGGCGATCTTTCCGTGGTGCGTGAGCCAATGCGTTCGGTTGGTTGGGCGACCGGTTATGCCCTGTCGATCTACGGAACTGAATACGTACAGCAGTGCCCCTTTGGAACTGGCAATGGCTATGGCGATGGCCGGGCAATTTCCGTGTTCGAAGGTCTCTTCAACGGTATACGGTGGGAGATGCAGCTTAAAGGTGGAGGTCCGACGCCCTACTGCCGTGGCGCTGATGGACGGGCCGTCCTCCGTTCCAGCGTGCGAGAGTTTCTGGCGCAGGATTACATGCAGGCTCTGGGAGTTCCGACCTCACGCTCTCTGACTCTCTATGTGTCCCGATCCGAAAAGGTCCGCAGACCTTGGTACTCTCATAACTCCAGGTCCCTCGATCCCGACATCCTGGTAGACAATTCTGCGGCGATCACAACACGTGTCGCTCCCTCCTTTTTGCGTGTCGGACAGCTTGAGCTGTTTGCACGTCGTGCACGCAGTAATGCCCATCCGGGTGCATTGAAAGAGCTACAGATGATCGTGAAGCATCTGATTGACCGTAACTATCAGCACGTGATTGATCGGAGTCTTCCTTTCTCTGATCAAGTTGTCGAGTTGGCCTATTTGTTTCGCAGACGGCTCACATCACTAGTCGCCAACTGGATGCGTGTTGGCTACTGCCAGGGCAATTTTAACAGTGACAACTGCGCTGCGGGTGGCTTCACACTCGATTACGGGCCCTTTGGATTCTGTGAACTGTTCGATCCCAGATTTCAGCCTTGGACAGGTGGCGGCGACCATTTCTCATTCTTCAACCAACCGGTTGCTGCCGAAGCCAATTATCAGATGTTTTGGGGAGCCATCAGACCTCTACTCATTGACAATAAGGGGGCATTGGCAAGGCTGGATCAAGTCAGAGAGGGCTTTGCCGAAGCTATGAGTCAAGAGATTGAGAACATGTGGGCAAAGAAGCTCGGCTTGATCAGCTATGACTCAGTTCTGATGAATGAGCTATTGCAGCTTATGGTTCTCTCCAAGGTGGATTACACGATCTTTTTTCGAAAGCTATCTCATATTCCAGAAGAACCCACAGCCTTGAAAGAGAGCTTTTACCTGCCTATTTCAGAGCAAATTGAAGCGCAGTGGCGTGGCTGGTTGCAACGGTGGCTGGATCGCATTAAGAGCTGCGGTGACCTCAAAACGACATCTACAGCAATGAAACGCATTAACCCCAAGTACACCTGGCGTGAGTGGTTGATCGCACCTGCTTATATGAAAGCTGAGCAAGGTGATTACAGCCTCATTAGGGAACTACAGGCTGTGTTCAGCAATCCTTATGACAAGCAATCAACAGAGGTGGAAACGAAGTTCGACCGCAAAAGGCCTAAGGAATTCTTTTATGCCGGGGGTGTATCCCACTACAGCTGTTCATCTTGACAGGCCAAACTTATTTATGTTTTTGGTCGACTTTCAGTCAAAATTAGAATGGCTCTCAAAGATTATTTAAACTTTTTGAACTACAGGAAACTATTGATAAAGAAATTCTAGTAGCTAGTAAAACGAACAAAAAACAACGTATAAAAAGCTCAGTACAACTCAAACACTATCAGGCATAGAATTTTCTGTTTTGTATATATCAAAGTTTTCTAAAGTAAAAAAACTAAACTAGAGATGAGATCCCTTGAAGTCGACTTTTAAAACATAAGTAGGTTTATTATTTCTTTGTTCTGGCTTCAACTCGATCTATATAAGCTAATGATTTTTTGACATAATCCATCCTTTTTTCAGTAGCACGGAGAGTTCGTGTCAATTCAAACCTGCGAACTCGTCGCCAAAGTTGCATGACAAGATCTGGAATAGGTTTATTAATGGGCATGCTTCAAATCTAATCCCATGTCCGACTGTGATTGACTCTTTGCAGACTTGTAACATGTCGAGCTAAGAAAACTGTGAGCCTTAAGAAGAGCTCATTGGGTTTTGATATAGAACGTTGCTGGTTGTTCTCTTAACTCGGTTTATTGAAATGGGTCTATTTCAAGCTAACTGCTTTACCTTCTCTTCTTGGGTCAGCAGCACCGTGCCAGCTTCCTTGATGTAATTTGATAATAGCTAGGCCACTGCTAAAAGAACTGTATTTGATTTTGTGTCCAAGATTTCTCAGCCCTTTTTCAATGTTTGCAGTGGAATTTGACCATTCATCAATTTTTTCAAGCAGAGTGTAATTAGGGCGAACTGACAGTAGTTTTTGGCTAACTACTTCTTTTGGCAACAGATTTAGATCTAGTGATCTAATTAATGCATTAGTTATGTAATGAGGAATGAGCCATCCTCCTGGTGATCCAAGGGCCAAAACTGGTTTGTCATCAATAAATGCTATGACTGGAGACATGGAACTCATAGGACGTTTGTTTGCTCCCACGCGATTAGCAATCGGTTTCCCTGAGAAGCTTGGTAAAAACGAGAAGTCAGTTAGCTGGTTGTTTAATATCATTCCTCCAGACATACGCCTGCTTCCGAAAACGCTCTCTACTGAACCCGTATAGCTTGCGACGTTCCCATCTAAATCAACTATTACTAGGTGAGTAGTTCCTCCACCTGCCGTTCGTGGTTGACTTGCTAAATCTAATAATTCGCTCCCTTTTGGTTTCCCTGGCAAAGGGCGAAAAGATGCTTTATAAGGTTTGATAGCATCTGCTCTTTTTTTAATGTAGTTGTCATCTAATAATCCCTTAAGAGGTACTGGCCAGTCAACTGGATCTCCTATCCAGTGAGATCGATCTGCATCGGCAAACCTTAAAGATTCGGCTAGAAGATGCCAGTGATCGGTGGCTTTTTCTGACGAATCTTTCTTGGATAGAAGTTCATATGTTCCAATGGCTTGTAATACAGCAACTCCACCACCACTTGGAGGAGGAAAAGAGCAAATTCTCCAAGATCTGTATTTACGACAAAGAGGCTTGCGTTTTTGGACTTTATAATTTGCTAAATCTTGATTAGTGATTGCTTGGACAGAATTTTTGCTGTTCTGTTGTCGCTGGAGGTCTGTTATGAGCGTATTAGCAATTTTACCCCGATAAAATTGATTGACTCCTCCCTTAGCAATGAGGCTTAGTGTTGATGCTAATTTCTGGTTGCGAAATGCTTTGTTTCCTGATGGGAGAGGCCCCTGAGGTAGATAAAGGGACTTAAAAGTTTGACTATGGTTAATCCCAATTTTTTTTGCTAAAGAGATTGATCTAAGGAAGCGAGGACTCGGAATGAATCCCTCTTTTGCAAGATGGATACTCTTCTGAAAATTAGCCTCCCAAGGTAAACGTCCAAAGTGTTGGTGCCCTTCCCAAAGTAAAGCCGTTGTACCTGGAACTCCTATTGCCGAGAGACTTCTAGTTGCTGATAACCAAGGAACTACTTTCCCATCAGATGATGTCCATAAATTTTCTTTGGCTTGAGCTGAGGCCGTTTCTCGACCATCAAGCGCGTGTAAGGTTTTTGTTGATTGATCCCAGTACAGAAGAAAAGCTCCCCCTCCTAGGCCTGAACTTTGTGGCTCTACAACAGAAAGCACTGTTTGTGCTGTGATAACTGCATCCATTGCGGTACCACCTTCCTTCAATGTCTTAAGAGCTGCATCACTTGCTAATGGGTTAGCAGTTACAACGACAGCTCGTCCGGTAGCAGTTGAGACCCTCTTCTTTTTTGTACCAATACTTTCTGGCGCATTCTTGTTAACTTGCGCAATTATTGGCAGAGGAAGAGTTAGCAGAATAATAGCTAGCTTGAATGGCAGATACCCTTTCAATACTGGATTGACTTTATGTGTCTACTTTCTAGCTTCTTCAGTTGGGAGTGGCATCTATCAGGCAACTGTGATTCTTATCCCTTCCATCTCGTTAGATGCTTGATCTCTATACTTGATTTTTATGCAGGAGTCTCTGCTCTAGGTTTGCTGTAGTGCAAATAGTAATTTGGCCTAATTTCCTCCTCCATTACAACTCCACACTTTGTGTTGGAGTCCCTTTGTATCTCTTCCGTCAATACGAAAGGTACTCTCAATACAATCATTTTGAGTCTTAGCCCATACAGAAATAGGAACAAGAGACTTTGATGTTTCTCTTAAAGCTTTAGAAGCTTCTAATATTGAAAAAGAAGTTATGACAAGGGTTACAGTGCTGATTGCTGCAAAAACCGGATAAGCATGGGCACGGACTGCTTCACGTGGAGTCATTTTCTTTCCATCTTGGTTGGTCATGATTTGGCTTCATCCAATTTGAATACTTTACTAAGAAGCTTCTGGAGCGGCAAATACTCTAGTAATAGTAGATATATATGTTCTGATCCATCTTTACAAATATTAAATCTTTCATTGATAGCCAATTAGGGTTATTAGATAACACTAAATTATTTGTTCATCTCATTACTTGATGTATCTTCCTGCAATCATTGCCTTTATTTCAGATATTGATATGCTGTTATAACGTATGAAGGCCGCTAGGTTTCCATTCGTATATATCCCAACCCACTTTCTTCTCGATGTGTTGTTGTACTAACCGTTACACTTGATCAGACTGTTCATGAGAACTTAAGTGATTCACAGGGGGAGAGAATATTTCTATGAGGCTTCCACACAATAAAGTTGCTCGACTTGCTATTAACGTTGGCTTTGTCTTCGTCTGGATTTTTTATGCTTATCAAATCGTTTGGAAAGTTTCTTACAAGATCCTTGATTTAATTGAGCCTCTTCATCAAATTACTTTTAGCCATTTTTCTAACTTCGTAAGTTTTTTGATATCTTCGGTTTCAATAATCTTAGTGACGAATTATATTTGGACAGGGCGTTGTTTCCTTATAAGAAAGCTTGGAATTATAAGGACTGTTGAGGAGGATATAGCAGGAAAAAAGTGGGATGCAGTCGTTGATGAATTAAGGAAACGAAAATGACCAACTTCCTAGCTAAATTAGGGGAATTGAACTTTCTTTATGGAGTTGCTATCCTTGGCTTTTTGTTAGGTTCTTGGTTCCTTGGAAGAGCTATAACAGTGATAACAAAAGGACAAAACCCACTTATATGGAAGGGTTTTAAAAACAAGGACGATTGATGCCTTCTTAAATTTGTGGTGTTTAATATTTGGCCCAACGCTTTATTTACTAAGGAGGATGCAAATTTATAGTATTTTTCAAATTCTTTTAATAAAGAATTGATTAGTCTGCGTAAGTAATAATTTTCTGCTCATTAATGATTGGACAGTAGATGCTTGATTTTATAACGATAGCTGCACAACTAGTTTTCAATACATTGAGTGATTGTTGTTTAGCATAGATATGGCCAATGGACTCGATCATCTTTTTGCCTCTGGATCATTCCACATACTCATAGCAACACCCTCCTCAGCTTGGAAGACAACGATTGCTCTTGAGGAATCTTCTTTGTTCAATCCTCTATAGAGTGATGTGATTCCACCAGCCTTCAACATGGCTTTGTTTTCTGCACTGTCATAGACAGGAACCCATTGTTTATATGTTTTGTTGATTTTGAAGTCAAAAACGGTGGTTTTGGTGGCTATTCCCAGAGGAAAACTCCAGCCAATTAGGGCATCTTTCTACTTGTTGAAAGGTAGATTATTGAGATTTCGAGGCAAGATTTTCGAATACCTAGCCTGGTTGAATCAAGTTTTGATATTAATCAGTAACTAAATATCCATTCTTGGTGAGTTCATCAAAAACCATCGCACCTCTTGCTTGCTTCCCTATAGTTACTGGAGTTACTTCATCAAGAATAGAAGCGAAGCAAGTAATCCAAAAACTACCTCTGCAGACATTAGCAGCCTTACAAATGTGATCAGGAGCTATCTCAATGCAACCTTGTGTGCGTGAAACTTTGATACTTGCGATCTGAGATTCCAGCTCTAGTTCCAATAATTGCGCTTCTTGTTTGGTAATTGCTGTCCCTGCAGCATGGCACTCAAGCAGCATTTGATAGTTCATATTTGATAGCTCTTGGAGCAGTGTTTGTATTCTGCTACAGCTCTACTGTCAAATTAAAAGTGAGTTGTGAAGAGGCTTTATGTTAGATCCTGAATGAATTGAGCAGGAGTAATCTTCCGTCTAATTAAATGCCTCCTGTCTAATTAGGGGCTCTAAGACTGAATAATCCCCATCACCCGAACATATCAAGACTAGTGACTGTCAAGTCCTTTGTTATCGGTAGATGTACACTACTTATAGAGCCGCTTATGTTCTGGATAAGAAAAATCACTATTTGTGGGGGGTTGCATTTGTGCCTTTGGTCTCTTAAAAACAAAGCTCCCCATCACCTAGGCCCGCGTATGTACCGCAAGGGTCTTTTTTTTTTTTTTTTTTGACCTGAGAATCCTGATTGTTAACCACGTTATTTCATAGATATATTAGATATGTATTTAAAACCTAAACGTGATAATTATTCCGTTCTTGTATGTGATGTCCGTCATCTATAGTCTGGACAATGAATAATTACGGAGACACACTTAATAAATACCTAATAACTATTTCTTTTAAATGTATTTTTAACTGCTCCCTCTTTAGCCCTTTCTATAGCAAGATGAGTGGCCTAGGCTAATGTAGCAACAATTTACCAACTCCATAGTTTTAATCGAGGCTCACAACAAATGGAATTTTTTCTCTAGGCATTCTTTAAGGCTCTACATTAAAACCCTTATTATTAAGACTCTTCCTGTAATGGCTGATTCCCTACAAAAAGCTTTTATTGGTGTTATTGCACTTGCAACGTCATGCATAGCTGTCGAATTGATTCCTGTCTCTAGGCAGGCTGCTTATTGGAATCGTTGCCTTGATAATACTGTTTCATGGGTAAAAGAATCACCAGGTTTAAAGGGATGGAGTAATGAAGCGAAGGAATCTCTTGCGATAGGTGTATGTAATGGTGCTGTATTCGAATCAAAGTTAAAAACTAACTAATTTTACTATGTTGGTTAAACTACTAATAAAAAATCTATGATTTGTTGAATTAGTTGTTGGATGCTTTATTAGTAATCAAGTAAGAATTCTTGGATTGAGCTTTGCTAGCCTATTAACTCTTGCATTAACTTTATTTGGTAGAAGTCTAAATGTTTATATTTAACTATCTGTTAATGAATTCTTAGGGATAGAGAGTTGATTATGCATTTTGATTAGATAATCTCAAACAAAATGTGATATTGAATTTCTCTTTATGTGATTGATTTAAAATTTATGCTTGTAAATAAAAACTGCCAAGGCTATTGATACTAGGGATCTATAATCACAAATACATTTGCTACTGTTTCTCCTGGTCTAAGGTCTCCATTCCCAAAAGTGAAACCTTCATGACCTACTAGCCATAAAATACATAAAATAATTCCAATTATTGGAGGTCTTTTCATTTCTCTGAGTAATAATAAACTGTCATTGCATGAAGCATTTTTATCACGTGTTTACCCTTTGCATTGGTATCTTCTTTTAGCTTTTGTAAGTTGCTTTGATTTGGATCTAAGAAGCCTCCATAATCTCCTCTTTCTATTGTTTGGCTGCCATTTAGGGTGTTTTACATTAAGAGCTCTTTAGGTCATTAAAGAAAGGGCGTGATTTTTTCATCACCCAGCCGAATTTAATTTGATCCAGTCAAAAATCAGATAAATACCAAAAAGAACTCCTATATACAAAGGTAGCCTCGGATATTTAACCAGTAAATTAAGGGAGTTTGATTTTGATTCTTTTTTCAGAATTTTTGGAGCCAACCCCGCTTTTTTTCGACGTTTAGCTTCTCCCATGCTATTCATCCCCCCTTATTGTTGAATTTAAACCAACCTTCTTCTTTTATCCCTCTTCTGACTGCTGTATAAAGAGCTCCTAAGAAAAACGACCCCGTAGCCGCGAAAATTCCAAGGGTTAACAAAGGTTTCCAGCCCTCTACGGCTGATCTCTGAATTACGGGATCAAATGCGTCCATTTTTTACTTAAGGCTTGGGCTTGTATGGGTAGGTGCACTTGGTAAACACTGGGATGGGTAAGAGACCACATTCCTTGCCGTGAGACCTGTGCCGACTGCTACTAATCCGATTACGAAGATCCACTTCGACCTTTCACTAGATAAGAGGTGGTTCATAAAACAAGGTGCTAAGAGAGCCGGATGGTCACAAAGTTGACCAAAACAAGCTTTCTAAAACTAATGACTTTCTCCACTTGTTTCATTGCGTAGGCAATGATGTTGTTACATCTGATTGTTTTCTGTTATTTAGTGGTGATGTGTAATACACCAAGTCGCTGTTTAAATGCTCCGTTTTCGATGGAGAAAGAGCACGATCAGTACTTGGAATTAGTCATATACTAATTCATTGGCTCTTTCTCCCCATATAGGATAAGAAAAGAGCAATATCGCCTCTAGCACTGCATGATTAAGCAACAAATTCGACTAGAGATAGGGTTTAATTTAACCGAGATAAAAGACAAGTTTAACGCAATTTCTTGTTTAAAAAAGCTTTTTGATTTGAGTGGTTCATGATTATTTTGGTGATAAGCCTTTGAACCTATTTTTCTTAGCTCCACATACAGGACATAGCCAAGAGTCTGGTAGATCATCAAATTTGGTTCCAGGAGGTATCCCATTTGAAGGGTCTCCCTTTTGAGGGTTATATGCGTAGATGCAATCTCGGCATTGGTATCTCATTAGTAAAGATGAAGTAACTAGCTATTGAATGAAACCTCAAATCTCTGGCGGCCCATTGCTCAACCAGATTAAGGCACTTCTTTGAATATACAATCAATGCCCTAATAGACAACTTTAAATACCCTTGAATCAAAAGGCTTGATTTGGTTATTGTAATTAGTCATTATGAAAGTTTGATTTTAAGTTCCAGTTAACCCTCTTCAGGCATTGCTGACCTTCAAGATAAATTAAATTTTTCGGATCCCTAGCAAAATAGATAACAATTAGCATTTCGTTTGTTTTGATTGAATCGCTATAGGTAGGAGTAAGCTGATTCATTTCTATGTCTCTATGGAAGTTATGAACTGTGTGAGTAAGAAGAATTAAGGTAAATAAACTCTAAAGTTTATTTTTATATTTGTTCAAGAAAGGATGGCTTAAGTAGGCAAATTAGCCTTGTTGAATCAAGTGACTCATCTTTATTCCATCTGAGGTGAATTAATCCGGCTTTTTTAAGAATAATCGAATTTGAATTGGCATTTATTAGTGAACAGGCCAATAGACTTAGAGATGGTTCATGACCGACAAACATATTTTTTCCCGACAATTCTCCTAAAAGTGTAAATGGATCCCCCAATGGCTCTAAAGATTTACTTATATCAAAATTCTTTCCTAAACCTACTTTAAATGCTAACTGTCCTGTTTCTATCGCTCGTAAATATGGACTTGAGATAATTCGGTCAGATTGAAAACCAAGTAGTTTTAGTTTTTTTAATATTTTAGTTGTTTTAATTCTTCCTTCATTAGTTAATGGCCTATTAGAATCATTCTTTGTAAAAGAACGCTCTTGTGCAGTTCCATGCCGTAAAAGGAACAAATCAACCCTGTTAGAATTTTGCATGCAGTTTCCCAATCTTTGCTCTATTACATCATCAATTTTTAAATTATAAGCTTGATTAAAACACTTTTATTATAATATAATAATTTCATAGCACTTCATAGTTCAGATTCTAAAAATGATTGAATATGTTTCCCAAATTTTTCTTAGTGATTCTGACGAACCGGTGCCTCCTTTACTTAAAGAAGCAGTTGAAACAGTAAAAATTTGTTTTGATAAATGCAAATATACCTTGTACGATAAAGAGACTCTTCCAGACCTTATCGAGTATGGTATTGGTGAAGAGGCTTTAATTGCATATAATAGTTTAAATGCTTATGCCTGTAGAGCTGATTTAGGTAGATATTGTATAGCATATTTAATGGGTGGTTGGTATATAGATATAAGTATTAAAGTAATTAGAAAAGTATCGATACCAGATGAAATCGATTTTTTAGGATTTATTGATCAAGGTGGAGGAGCTTTCATGCCACATTGTACATCTTACCCGGTACAATGCTCTCTCTTTTATAGTAAACCAGGTAATCCTATCTTTGCAAAAGCAATTGAATTGGTAATCGAAAATTGTAAAACTAAAAACTATGGTGTATCACCAATTTGTGCAACTGCAACAGGAGTACTTGGCAGGGCCTTGGCTCATGTTGGAGGTCAGAAGACTCATGTAATTGGTCATTTTATAGCGTTAACACCTAATCACTTGCAAAAGAACCGTTCCTATGTATTACCTAATGGAGATATTCTTGCCATTCATAAAGACACATGGTTCCCAAAATCAGAGCCTGGAGAAATAGCATCTCTTGGTGCCAAAGGAACAAATAATTACTATCAGATGTATGAAGATAGGACTATATACAAATAGTTTTTTTCAAATTAAATTTTGCTTAAGGAATTTTTCGTGTAGGTCATCTTTGACATGCTTTATTAGTTCTGCGCTTTTACCAATAACCCATCTTGCGGAAAGGGGCTGGGTAATTGCTGTAGGGTGAAGTCCTGATCTTGGATTACGACAAGTTGTAATTGACGCAACAATCCCACTACCATTAATCTGATCTCAAGCTCTGCTAGCGATTTACCTAGGCATATACGCTCGCCACCTCCGAAAGGCATAAGTGTTATAGAACAATCATTATCTATATGGCGCTGGGGTCGGAACGCTTCAAGATCTCCAATCCCATTACGGTTAGAGGCAGTCAAAGCTATCTGAACCACTCGGTTTGCTGGGATTACCACGCCATCGACTACCAATGTTTTTTTAGTACGTCGGAAAAAACCGCCTACTGGTGGGGTAAGTCGCATTACTTCACGAACCATGGCGTCGAGTCTTGGCGCATTTGTCGTGTCGTAGTCGATGCTGACCAGCTGAGGCGTTGGAGGCCAGCTTAGATAATCGATCTCTTCACGTAGCCATGCCTCTATGGGTGGGTTGATAAGTAACTCGCGCATCAGACAGCTAAGCGCAGAAGCTGTGGTCTCATAGCCCGCAAATAAAAGTAATAAGAGTTGCTCCACGAGATCTTCATCTGTAAGAGGAATGCCTGATTCATCGAGACTTCCTGTTAATAAATCCAAACCACCTTGACAATTGATAGGTTCTGATAGCACCTTTCGAAGTCTCTCGAGCAAACGCTTTCTTGCCTTAAGTGCTTTAGCAAACGGACTGCCAGGTAGGGCTATCGGAATGGAGAAGAGAGCTTTGGTCCAGATCTCGAAATCAAGGAACATTTCATCACGATCGGTACCTTCTAATCCAAGAACCGTTGATGCGATTACTGAAAAGGCAAACCCTCTCATTTTCGAGGCAAGAGGGACAGGCCTTGTTGCATTTTTTAGTTCGTCGGCCAGATCATCAACCATTTCGATGATGCTAGGGCCGTAACGCATTAGAGCTGAGGTTGAAAACAATTGGGCTACTACCTTTCGGCGTGCTTTATGAGAGGCTCCATTGCGGTTGGCTAGAGAATGTCTACCCAGTAATTGTTGAACACTCTTTGGCCACCAACCATCTATTGCATCAGCTTGAGATAAGAGATCATTAATAGCCTGCTCTCCCTGAATGAACACCATTGGCTGTCCAAGCATTGATGTCTCAAACACATTCCCGTGACGTTTAAAGCGTCTTTGGGCGAAGGTAGGATCACGGAAAAAAGCTAATGCCTCAAGTGTTCCAGTTAGTGCTCCTGTAGTTGGCAGAGGGCGATGTGCTGATTTAGCCATCCAACCTCTCTGCATAGTCCCTTAGAACTTCTGCCATTTTGTGTGGTGGTATTTCTTGTTGATATTCCCTGCACAAGTCAAAGAACTTATCTAGAAATTCCTTCATGGGGCTTGTTTTCTGATCATTAGTCATTAGATTTTGTCCTAGGAAATGATGGGATTGACTCACCATTGAATTAACAGGCACCTTAAAATTAATAGAAGTTATTCAAGATTCCAACAAGGTAGAGACGGTTTAGTTCTTTGCCGAACATTTAATTCGAACAAGTTAATCCAAAAAGTCAAGGTTTAGCAGAACATAATCTTTCCCTGTAGCACTATTTACCTAATCACATCTTGGAAACTTAATAATGATTAGAAGATATCTTTATTTTGTTCGAAAGGAATGCGTTATGTTTAATTTTTAATCGTTCAGAAATTCTGCTGTTTCGGAATTGAAGGCCTTACAGCGGATCTTCTTATAGAATTCTGGTGGAACTTTTATCGGTGATGTCTTAACGATTCTAATTGCCTATTTCATTATCTGTTCTGTATTTTCTAAATTTATTGTAATGGAAACTAGAAATCTACCTCTCAAAGAGCGGATCAACTTACTCATTGAGTCGCTTGATGGAGCTGAAGAAACTAATCAGGCTTTGTCTCAGTGTAAAAATGCAGAGGCAATGTTGGACATTCTCCTTTCAGTCTCGTCTCGGCTAGGGTTAGACCTTACTCGAAATGAATTGACACAGAATCCACCAATACGTGATTGGATTTGGTGGAAAAATAAAGAAGCTTTGGTGAATTTAGGAGATAGTAATCTACGTCATCAACAAGATAGCTCAGGCAAGACACGTTGGGATTCTTGGACCATTAGCTTTTTTAAGTTTTTAAGAATTTGGCGATGAATTGGTAATCTCTTTATTCTCCCAATACTTTAGTTTTTTAGTTCGATTTTGATATTTAATGTTCATTTAGGTGCTTTATTAACTCAGATTATGTGATTTTCGTTTGGCTATGGTGTGAGTTAAAGAACGTTATTTCATTAGCTTGTTGGTGGCAGTTTATTTTATAAAGGGCGAAAATAAATTATTTCTAAAAGCTACCACTCAACTCTTTAGTGGGTGCAGGTTCATTAACTTGCTCAGAGTTGAGTCGATGCTTGGTTGCAGCTCTGATTGTGCCTTTATTTATTTCCTTAATAGTTAGTCAGGTTGGGCGCGCTCTTTTTGAGAGCGTGCTATTTGGGTAAAAAACTACATGTTGTTGTTTGTCATTTGATGGCTACATATGAGATCAATACTGTCTTAGTAATGGTTTAAAGAAATTCATGTTGACAATCATAAATCACCTTGCTAGTACAGGTGTACTGCTACAGACACATGGCCCTAGCTTCTTCGCCTTATGCCGTTTTTCGTGCTTGCGACTGTATGGCTGTAGCAGCAGATCCTATCGGGATAGGCCAATGTCTACGTATCCAACCCCAAAAGTATTACTCCAAAAAAAGTATCCAGAAGAAGAGCAATGGGAATACCTTGAAAAAGGTGCCCTCCAAAGGTCACGTTCAACTTTCGTTTGCATAACATGTCAATATTTTGATTTTTCTTGCGACAAGTACTGCAGAACTCTGATCGTTTGTCGCTTACATCAATGTCTTATCCCTCATGCTGATCATTTAACAAGCAGATGTTTTTTTTGGCAGAAGCTAGCCGAGAGTGGTATTGGCGCCTGCCAGGAGGTTGCATAGTCATGAGTCCTGAGGGTTGGCTTATTGATCACAAAGGTCGGTGGTTGCTGCTTTTTCAGACGGATTCAATTTCCTCCCAACAGCTTCCCCCTGTCTATATGGATAAGTGGAATGTCTCTTCCGTTGGAACTCCAAACACTTTTATTGATCGATGGATGGTTGATCAGGAAGCAGCAATCAAAATATGGAAAGAGCTAACCAAAAATGGTTGGCGAAAAATTGAGCAACAATTTGGAGAAGCGGCGTGAATGTAGAGAGTTAGTAGGCAGAGTTACCTCTTTTGTGCTAGGTGTGATATAGAGAACTTCTACTAAATGTCTCAACTAACTATCAAAGTGAGCGCTAAGGCCGATGCCATGATCGCTCAACTTCAAAAGGAGATCTTTAATCGTCGTCGTAAAAAAGTTACGGCACAAGGCGTTGTTGAGTCTCTTGTGGACAGTGCTGCAAAGTCCCAGTCGGATAAGCGCTATGCAGCTTCATGGAAAAACCTAATCAAAGACATTGAGAAGGCTGCAAAGGTTTCTGAAACTCATGGAGTTAAGCCTGCCAACCTTTCTGCCGAAGAGTGGGCACTTGTTCTATCTCATCGAACCCGCAAAGCAACAACAACTGCTAAATCCTCAGCCAAGCGCATAACCAAAACAACATTAAAAGCTGCAAGTGCGAAAAAAGCTGTAGCCAAGAAGACAGTAGTTAAGAAAACAGTTGCTGCAAAAACTTCAGTAGCTAAGCGCATGGCTAAAGCCGTTAAAGCTGCTGCCACCCCAAGGCCTGCGAGACGTGCCAGGAGGGCGACAAGGGCTGCTGTTGCTGCCGCTTAATTGGCTAATTGCCCGCCAGTTAGACCGTTAAGCGGCATGAGAGGTGCAATGCCTCTCATGACTATTGACATTGAAGGCTCATAAGGAAAAATCACCTTATATCCTCATTCTTTTTATGTTGATCAATCTTTCAGTTCAGTTGTCAGTTTCATCGTTGTTGAAGCGTAAGGGCTTCATTATTAATAGGTTTATATAGCTTCATTTGTTCAGCTTTTTTATTGTGATGTCGCTAGCTCTTTTCGAACCTCTTTTAGGCGTCGTAAATGGGCAGATGACTCACCTACCTTTTAAGAGTACAAATATCAGATGATGACCTCATCTCATACCAATGGGTTTGAGATGAGGTCTTTTTATGTTTTGTAGAATTAATCGCTAAGGTTTTTAGCATTTTATAAGTTGCTTATTGTTTGTCATTTTTCTTCTGAGCCAGTGTTTGTCAATAGTAATCAATTTATTTTCTTAGTCGCCGTTATTCTTGTTGCTTGGTTTTTCATGATTCATTGATCTTACTGCTTTGTTACTCTCGACTTTAATCAAACTTCCAATTGGTAGCTATTAGATTGGATGGATCTAATGTGGCTATTAGTAT
>CACEWU010000021.1 GCA_902563335.1 uncultured Prochlorococcus sp.
TCTTCAAAAAAACCTAAAAGGAGCTCAGCAATGCGTTCCCAAGAACCATTTTCTCCAACGAGAATTACTACTGAATCTCCCTCCGGGAGCGGAGAAATAATCTCCCCACAAATCTTTAATCGGCTTTTCGAATCACTCCCAAAGCCTTAAGCACATTCTCGTAACAGTTTCAATCTTATGAAATGTACTAATGAGTAATCCTGAGACTTTGCTTCAAGCCACCTTAAATCGATTAGCTGCAAGACTAGGGCAAGGGTTTATAGATATTGCCGCAGGAATTGCTGTCAAAGCTCAAGATGCACCTGAAAAGCTGCAAAAAGAATGGGAACTATTCCAAGAGGAAGTCTTTGCCGAAGCAAATAGACTTGATCAAAACCCGAGCGAAGAAAACACAGAAGAAATTACCACCTCAAAATACCCAGAGAATGAAAATCCTCAAGACAAGATTGATCTACTTAGAGCAAAAATTGCAAAGCTAAATAAAAAAATTGAGGTAAAGAATTGAAACTATTTTTGATGGCGCTAAATGCTATTCGTCGATGGTTTCGTACTCTTATTATCTGGCGCACTGTTCTCACATTAATAATACTAATTTGGTGGGATTCTTTAACTTGGAGCTACCCAAAAGGATTCACAAAAGAGCGCAGAGAGAAAAGGCAATCAAGACGGGCTCGGTGGTTAACTTCAGAGCTAATCAAACTTGGATCCGCTTTCATAAAACTCGGTCAATTACTCTCAGCAAGGCCAGACGTCTTGCCAGCAGGTTGGGTAGTTCAACTTGCTGACTTACAAGATAAAGTCCCGTCTTTTCCCTTTGAAAAAGCCCAAATCTTACTTGAAGAAGAACTTGGTACTAAATGTACAAATATAGTTGAACTTGATGAAGATCCCTTAGGCGCAGCATCTCTTGCCCAAGTACATCGCGCGAGCTTAAAAAATGGTCGAAAGGTAGTTCTTAAAATCCAGCGTCCTGGCCTTGAGAAATTATTCCGACTGGATCTTGAAGTAATGAGACAGGTCGCTGCGCTCCTTCAAAGGAACCCTAATTGGAGCAATGGTCGTGACTGGGTTGCAATAGCCAAAGAATGTCAAAGAGTATTACTTAGAGAGCTGGACTTTCGTATCGAAGCCGAGTATGCAGCAAGGTTTCGCCAACAATTTTTAGAAGACTCCAAAATTCATATTCCAGGTGTTGTTTGGGAATTAAGCACCAGCAAAGTTCTTTGTCTAGACTATGTCCCTGGCATCAAAATCACTGATAAAGAAGCTCTTTCTAACCGGGGAATTAATGGATCTGAAATAGCAGAGATAGGTGCAGCTAGTTATTTGCAACAGCTAGTTAGATATGGTTTTTTTCATGCAGATCCACATCCAGGAAATTTAGCGGTTGGCGCTGATGGCTCTCTTATCTATTACGACTTCGGAATGATGGGAATAATTTCAGATGATCTTCGAAGCAGGATTGGCGCTATGGTCCGCGCCGCCGCAGTAAAAGATGCAGGAGCACTTGTCAAAGAACTCCAGAGTGCAGGATTAATCACTATGGGGATAGATCTAGGCCCAGTTCGCAGGCTTGTAAGAGTAATGCTGCAAGAAGCGCTTACACCACCATTCAGTTCAAAAATCATAGAAAAACTTTCCGGAGATATTTATGACTTGGTTTACGGAAAACCTTTTCGCCTACCAGTTGAACTTATTTTTGTAATGAGAGCTCTATCAACCTTTGAAGGAGTAGGTCGCAGTCTTGATCCAAGCTTTAATTTAATGGATATAGCAAAGCCCTACCTCCTTCCTTTAATGACTTCAAGCAGTTCCACTCCAAACGACCTCTTCAATGAACTTGGAAGACAAGTTGGCGAATTGGGCAGCCGAGCTGTCGCACTGCCAAGGCGTCTAGATGAAAGCCTAGAAAGACTTGAACAAGGTGACTTACAACTTCAAATTCGCTTAGGGGAATCTGACAGACAGCTAAGAAGAATGGTCAATG
The DNA here is from genome assembly GCA_902563335.1 of uncultured Prochlorococcus sp. Lineage (GTDB taxonomy): Bacteria > Cyanobacteriota > Cyanobacteriia > PCC-6307 > Cyanobiaceae > CACEWU01. Next base: position 1,988 of record CACEWU010000021.1, read on the forward strand.
CTCAACAAGCAATGAGTCAATCAATCTTGCTTGGATGCTGTGGAGTAGCAGCAGCTATTCTTGGATCAAGTAAACAACCTATTTTTACTGTTATCCCCCTGGTAACAGCTTTACCAATAGGACTAGGTTGGTTGAAATTACAATTCAGAATTAACCGTGATAATCGAATAAATAAAAACGTACCTTGAGACTTTTAATTATTCTCTTCCTCTTGGCCCTAATTCCACAGCACCTGCATAAATAGCTTGACTGCCTAATTCATCTTCTATGCGCAGAAGCTGATTATATTTAGCAACTCTTTCACTTCTACTAAGTGAACCAGTCTTAATTTGGCCTGAACGAGTTGCCACTGAAAGGTCTGCAATAGTTGTGTCTTCAGTCTCGCCACTACGATGACTAATAACATTTGTATAGCCAGAACGTGTAGCAAGATCAATAGCCTCAAATGTTTCAGTCATAGAGCCTATTTGATTGACTTTGATTAAGATAGAATTTGCAATTTTTTTATCAATCCCAAACTGAAGGCGGTCTGTATTTGTCACAAATAAATCATCACCAACTAATTGAATTTTTTTGCCTAATCTATCAGTAAGTAACGACCAACCCTTCCAATCATCCTCAGCAAGACCATCCTCAATAGAAATAATTGGATAAGAATTTACAAGATCAGCTAGTTCATCCACCATCTGTTCACTAGAGAAGTCCGAGCCTCCATATCGATAAACATCCCCAGAAAAGAATTCCGTGCTTGCCACATCTAAAGCTAAGGAAATCTGATCGCCTGGAACAAAGCCAGATTTCTCAATAGCTTGAACAAGCAAATCGCCAGCTGCTTGATTACTCGCCAAATTAGGAGCAAAACCTCCTTCGTCTCCTACAGCTGTAGAAAGTCCAGTCTCAGACAAAAGGCCTTTGAGGGTATGAAACACTTCTGTACCCATTCGCAGGGCCTCGCGAAAACTATTAGCTCCATGAGGGACAAGCATAAATTCCTGAAAGTCCAAATTATTTGCGGCATGTGCACCACCATTAATCACATTCATCAATGGCACAGGCAAAAGAGAAGACATTGGCCCTCCCAAATAGCGATACAACGGCAACCCCAATCCATTTGAGGCAGCTCTAGCAGTTGCCATGCTGACCGCCAACATTGAATTTGCTCCAAGCTCAGATTTGTTTTTAGTGCCATCAAGCTCTTTCATGCAGTTGTCAACAGCTGCTTGATCTAGTGCGGATAAACCACAAAGTGAAGGAGCAATCCTTTCTTCGATATTAGAAACTGCCTTGAGAACTCCCTTGCCCTTGTATCTTTCACCTCCATCCCTGAGTTCATGGGCTTCATGTGCACCAGTACTTGCACCACTTGGAACTATTGCACGACCAACTGCACCCCCTTCAAGCAGAACTTCTGCTTCAACAGTTGGATTACCTCGGGAGTCCAAGACCTCCCTTGCAAAGATCGTATCAATGACTAGATCAAGTGAATCAACCACGTTGTCGATGAAAGGTTGTTGGAATAAATCCTATGGGTTAACAGATCTCTTAGCTTTGTGATGTTTGGCACTCCTGCTATTTCAGAAGGTGATGAAGCTCTGAAATACGCGCAGAATGAACTTAGTTCTGAATGATCAACGAATCGCCAAATATGCGAATGCTGCACACAATGCTCCGAGTCGGAGATCTAGAAAAATCCATAAGGTTTTATACCGAAGTACTTGGCATGAAGCTTTTACGCCGAAAAGACTATCCATCTGGGCGATTCACCCTTGCTTTTGTGGGATATGGATCTGAGAGTGACACAACAGTCCTTGAGCTCACACATAATTGGGGCGTCCACGAATATTCCATTGGAGAGGGATACGGTCACATTGCATTAGGGGTTGAAGATATTCATTCGACCTGCAAAAAGATTGCAAAAAAAGGAGGCCTAGTAATTAGAGAGCCAGGGGCAATGAAGCATGGTGAAACAATAATTGCCTTTGTGGAAGACCCTGATGGTTACAAAATTGAGCTAATTGAATTGAGTTCTCGCGTTACCGAGGCCTAAGCCTATCTCCGCAGAAATGAACCGACCTATCACAATCCCAGCAAGCCTCACAACAGATCCTGATCAATTCAGTGATGATGCCTGGAATCTTCTTCTAGGCAGTCAAGACATAGCACGACGTTGGAAACATCAATATCTAGATGTCGAACACTTATTGCAAATTCTTTTTAGTGAAAAAGATTATTCAGGCTTCATAGATGCCTTACCAATTAATCAATCAGAGCTCCTTGATCGACTCGAAGGTTTCCTTGCAAAACAACCCATATCTCGTGGGAAAGAGTTATTCATAGGGGATGACCTTGAAGACCTGCTTGAAAATGCCGATCTTTTCCGCAAAAGATGGGGCTCTCGTTTAATTGAAATATCTCATTTACTAATCGCTCTTGGGAGAGATAAACGCATCGGCTCTGAGCTTTTTAAAGAGCTTGGTTTACCTAGTGAGAGATTAGAAGCTGAGTTAAAGAAGGCGCCACAAACAAAAATTCGACGCAAAGAAATAAACACTAATCCAACAAAATCTCCCACCTCTCAGTCAACATCATCCTCAAAAATCATCAGCGATTCGGCGGTATCACTCTCACAAGAACAAGGAACCACACTTCAATCCTCATCAACAATTGCCCCTAACCTTTTAGAGCTCCAAAAAGAACCAAAGGCCCTGGAAGCCTATGGACGAGATCTAACCTCAGCAGCAAAAGCTGGAGAATTAGATCCTGTTATCGGAAGAGACCCAGAGATTCGAGGATTAATAAAAGTTTTGTCTCGTCGAGGTAAAAACAACCCTGTTCTTATAGGTCCTCCTGGAGTAGGAAAAACAGCTATAGCTGAATTATTAGCTCAAAGGATTATTTCTGGGGAAGTCCCAGACTCACTTAAAGGATTAAGACTGATATCTCTTGATTTAGGAGCATTGATTGCTGGTGCGAAGTTTCGTGGTCAATTCGAAGAGAGGTTTCGATCCGTCCTTTCCGAGGTGAGTGATCCTGATGCAGGAGTGGTGCTTTTCATAGACGAACTTCATACCGTTGTAAGTAGTGACCGTTCCAGTGCTGATGCAGGAAGCTTGCTCAAACCAGTTCTTGCGAGAGGTGATCTTCGGTGCATAGGAGCAACTACACCTGAAAACTATCAACGAACAATTGAGAAAGACCAAGCTCTAAGTCGACGTTTCCAGCAAGTTCTTATCAAAGAACCAAGTCTCGATTTAAGTATCGAAATACTAAGAGGGCTTAAAGAGCGCTATGAACTCCACCATGGAGTAACAATTAGCGACGAGGCTGTTATCACTGCCAATCGATTGGCAGATAGATACATCAGTGATCGCTGTCTCCCAGACAAAGCAATCGATCTAATTGATGAAGCTGCTGCACAACTTAAAATGGAAGTTACATCTAAACCTCAAGTTATTGAAGAAGCAGAATCTGATTTAAAAGACCTTGAATTGGATTTATTAGCTATAGAGAAAACCTCAGGTGACCAAAAACTGAAATTAACAAACGAACGAGATATCGCTGAAACTTATTTATCAGAGCTAATGAGCCGTTGGCAAGAAGAGCGTTCTCAGCAAGCTGAACTACGCGATTTACTTAAACAAGATGAAGATATTCGCAATTTAATAGAAGATGCAGAGCACATTGGAGACCTTGAAGAAGCAGCCCGTCTGCAATACGATCAATTATTTAGTTTGCAACAAAGGAGAGTCGATCTAGAAGAATCTCTTGCTGCTGCTCAAGCTTCTGGATCTGCACTCCTTAGAGATCAAGTAGAAGCCGAAGATGTTGCTGCTGTTGTAGCTCATTGGACAGGTATACCTGTCCAACGGGTATTAGCTGGTGAAAGACAAAAACTTTTAAATCTCGAGACCGATCTAGGGCAAAAAGTCATAGGACAAGCCAACGCAGTCCAAGCTGTTGCAGCGGCTATACGACGGGCTCGTGCTGGAATGAAAGACGCCCGTAGACCCGTGGGGTCATTCCTGTTCCTTGGTCCTACTGGTGTAGGAAAAACAGAGCTTGCTAGAACACTCGCTGCATCTCTATTCGATGAAGAAGAAGCTCTTGTCAGACTAGATATGAGTGAATTCATGGAGAGGAATGCAGTTGCACGTCTCCTTGGAGCACCTCCTGGCTATGTGGGTTACGAAGAGGGAGGGCAACTCACCGAAGCAGTTAGGAGACGTCCATATGCTGTCTTACTACTAGATGAAATTGAAAAAGCCCATCCAGATGTTTTTAATGTTCTACTGCAAGTACTTGATGATGGTCGTCTAACAGATTCACAAGGTCGAACAGTAGATTTTCGCCACACAATAATTGTAATGACTAGCAATCTTGCGAGTAGAGAAATTCTCGGAACAGCAAAATTATCTCAAGAAGGAGGCGGAACGGAGTTACTTCATGAAAACCTAACCAAAGAAATAGATCTGGCCCTAAGTCAACAATTTCGCCCTGAATTCTTAAACAGAATTGATGAAGTAATTAGATTTAGACCACTTAAAATCGAAGACCTACAGAAAATTGTCCGTCTTCAACTAAAAGAGCTTGCAGAACTTCTCGATGAACAAGGCTTGGAGTTGCGAGTGGATGATTCAACAGTAAAAAATCTTGCCTTAGAGGGATATGAACCAGAATATGGTGCTCGACCTTTAAAAAGGATTATTCGCCGAAAAATTGAAAATCCATTAGCTACTCAACTTTTAGAAGAACATTTTGAAGGCGTTAGGGCTATACGAGTGACTCCTGACCCGAAAGGATCAGAATCACTGTTGTTTTCTGGAGAGAACTAAACAATCAAGCATCCGTTAGGGTAAAAGATAGGTGTGCACAAAAGAACACCTGTAAAAGCCTCTGGCTTTAGTTTCCGTGACCACTCCCACATCAAAAGAAACCACAGAATCAAACACACCTTCCACAGAGGAAGAGCCCACACGCCAGAGTGGGTTTCTAGCTTCAACTGTTGAAGAGTTGAAGCTGGTTGTTTGGCCCAGTCGTCAACAACTATTCAGCGAATCAATTGCTGTAATTCTGATGGTCACACTGTCGGCAGCTGCCATTGCAGCTGTTAGCCGTTTTTACGGGTGGGGTGCCTCACAAATTTTCCGTTGAATTGAATAAAATTCAACCAATCCTTCCTCCAAAGTTCACCCCCCCTCCAGCCTGTGTCTGAGTTCGATCCCACACCAAAAGAACCATCAAAGGTGCTGGATCTGCCTGCACCAGATGATGGTCAAGAAAGCAATCTCACACCAACTTCTGTAGCCAAAACAACGATTGCGAGATGGTATGCCATTCAAGTGGCTTCTAGCTGCGAAAAAAAAGTAAAAGCCACTCTCGAACAACGAGCAGTAACCCTTGGCGTGAGCAATAGAATTTTAGAAATAGAAATTCCACAGACTCCTGCTGTCAAATTGAAAAAAGATGGCAGCAGACAATCCACTGAGGAAAAAGTTTTTCCAGGCTACGTTCTTGTTCGTATGGTGCTGGATGAAGACACCATGATGGCTGTTCGAAGCACTCCCAATGTCATCAACTTTGTAGGAGCAGAAGATCGAAGAGCCACCGGCAAATCCAGAGGTCACATCAAACCAAGACCCCTCAGTCGTCAAGAGGTTGATCGCATCTTCAAACGCGCAGCTGAGAAAAAGACTGTTGTCAAGTTAGATCTAATAGAAGGAGATCAAATTATTGTGACCGCTGGACCTTTTAAAGACTTCCAAGGGGAAGTAATCGAAGTATCTGGCGAGCGAAGCAAATTAAAAGCCCTTCTATCCATATTTGGAAGGGAAACACCTGTTGAGCTTGAATTTTCTCAAATCAGCAAACAAAACTGAATTAGCGGCGGCCGTCTCCCTGTGGAGGGCGGCCTTAGAGGTAGGTTGTCACCTCGCCGCACCTGTCTTCTAAAGCCAGGTAATCCGCAGTTATTCAATTCCACTCGCCGATGGCTAAGAAAGTCGTAGCTGTGATCAAGCTGGCCCTCCAGGCCGGAAAAGCAAACCCAGCTCCACCTGTAGGCCCTGCTCTAGGCCAGCACGGGGTCAATATCATGGCATTTTGCAAGGAGTACAACGCACGAACCCAAGACAAATCTGGGTTTGTTATCCCGGTGGAAATTTCAGTCTTTGAAGACCGAAGTTTCACTTTTATCACCAAGACGCCTCCAGCGTCAGTTTTGATTACTAAAGCTGCTGGCATCGACAAAGGCTCTGGAGAGTCTGCAAAAGGTCAAGCCGGTACGATTAGTCGTGCACAGCTTGAAGAAATCGCAAAAACCAAATTGCCTGATCTAAATTGCACAAGCGTTGAATCAGCAATGCGTGTAATTGAAGGTACCGCCCGAAATATGGGTGTTTCCATAAGTGAATGAGTTTGATCAGTCGATCAAACTCATTCACTATTCCAACCTTTTAATCCTGTATTGGGGAAGACATTTTTCGTCGCCTGCACCCCACTTTTATCATGTCAAAACTTTCCAAACGAATAACAGCCCTTTCATCCAAAGTTGAGGATCGAGCTTATGAAGCTCTGGATGCGATCAAGCTCGTCAAAGAGAATGCAAATGCCAAATTTGATGAAACCATCGAAGCTCATGCTCGACTAGGCATAGATCCCAAATACACAGATCAACAATTAAGGACAACAGTTGCCTTGCCAAAAGGCACTGGTCAAAGCGTAAGAATTGCTGTGATAACTAGAGGTGAAAAAGTTGCCGAAGCTAAAGCAGCCGGCGCTGAACTAGCAGGAGATGACGACCTAGTTGAAAGAATCAACAAAGGAGAAATGGACTTTGATCTACTTATTGCGACCCCAGACATGATGCCAAAGGTTGCCAAGCTTGGACGAGTTCTAGGGCCCCGCGGTCTTATGCCTAACCCCAAAGCAGGCACCGTCACAACAGATTTAATAAGTGCTATTAAGGAATTTAAAGCCGGCAAACTCGAATTTCGTGCAGATAGAGCAGGAATCGTACATGTACGTTTTGGCAAAGCAAGTTTCTCATCAGACGATCTCCTAGAAAATCTCAAAACACTTCAAGAAGCTATTGATCGCAACAAGCCAAGTGGTGCTAAAGGTCGCTACTGGAAAAGTCTTTACGTGACATCAACTATGGGACCTTCAGTCGAAGTAGATGTGACCTCCTTACAAGACATTCAACAAGAAGGCTGAACCAATCTTGATGTATCGTAATTAGCTTGGCGAAAGCCAAAGCGGGCATATGCCCGGCCCAAGACAGCAGGTGGCAAAAGTTATTTAATTGCATTTTCATTAAATAACTTTCTCTATAAATCCTGCCGAGGCAAAAGCAACGGTTTTTCCTTTTTGGATCTGATCGCAATGCGGCCTCGACTCACTCTTCATTCACGAAGAGATATTGGCCGCATTTCCCGCTTCTTCCCCTGATCCGATCCAAATCCTATGGGCCGCACTCTGGAGAACAAAAAACAGATCGTCGAAGAGCTGAAAAGGCTTCTAGGCGAGGCTGAAATGGCATTAGTCCTGGACTACCAGGGCTTATCCATCAAAGAGATGTCTGATTTGCGGAATCGTCTGCAATCAAACAATGGGGTCTGCAAGGTAACTAAAAACACCTTGATGCGCCAAGCAATTGATGGAAACAGTGCCTGGTCGAGTCTTGAATCCTTACTTACTGGAACCAATGCATTTGTTCTAGTAAAGGGTGATGTAGGTGGTGCCGTTAAGGCAGTCCAATCATTCCAAAAGGACACCAAAAAATCCGAAACCAAAGGCGGCCTCTTTGAAGGCAAGCTGTTATCTCAGGATGAAATCAAAGCCATTGCAAATCTTCCTTCTAGGGAGGCTGTAATGGCTCAGATTGCTGGTGGCATTAATGCTATTGCAACCAAGGTTGCTGTTGGCATTAACGAGGTTCCCTCTGGTCTTGCCCGTTCTATTCAGCAACACGCTGATAGCAACGAAAGCTGAACTTCTTCAACACAACATTTTTCTCCCAACTTAGTTGCTGAACTCAAAACCATGTCTACAAAAACCGACGAGATTCTTGAATCACTAAAAGCCCTTTCCTTGCTTGAAGCTTCTGAGCTTGTGAAGCAAATCGAAGAAACTTTTGGTGTATCTGCTGCCGCATCTGCAGGAGTTGTAATGGCAGCTCCAGGTGCTGCTCCTGCTGGTGCTGAAGCAGCTGAAGAAAAAACAGAATTTGATGTTGTCCTAGAAAGTTTCGATGCTTCAGCCAAAATCAAAGTTCTTAAAGCAGTTCGTGAAGCGACTGGTTTAGGTCTTGGAGACGCTAAAGCAATGGTTGAAGCCGCTCCCAAAACTATTAAAGAAGGAATTGGGAAAGATGATGCCGAGGCACTCAAAAAATCCATTGAAGACGCAGGCGGTAAAGTCACCCTCAAATAATTCCAGTACTAAAAACTATTACAGCAAGGGTTTTCACCTTCTCCTTGAATTCTTCTTTGAAGCCGGTCTTAAGCATCGGCTTTTTATTTGCATAAAAAAGCCCCACATAGGTGGGGCTTTTCAGAGGTGGATACTAATCAGGAGTCTTTCCTTGTTTCGACCCTGACTAGTATCCTCACTCCTCACACAAACCAACTATATATAGACTTCCTTAATAGCCAAGTAGTGTAAGGGGCGCTATTCCAAGTGTCATACGTGTAATTTTTATGCTTTTTCGTCGTGTTCAAAGAAAAAATTGGATTCGAGAGTACTCAATCAATCCACTTTAAATTTCATATTAAAAGAAGGGATTCTCTAGAAATAACATAGGCTAATGTTAGACAAAACCTTTCACAAATGCCTCATTATTAAGTCTAAATATGTCAGAGATCATTGCTCATTGGAATAGATAAAGCAAAATTCATGAATGACTGACAAACGAGGGCTCGTAATAGCAGCAGCTACTGACGGAGCATGTAGCGGCAATCCAGGCCCTGGAGGATGGGGAGCGTTAATCCGTTTTGAGGATGGAAGCGTTGCAGAGTTTGGAGGCTATGAGCCTTCAACGACCAATAATCGAATGGAACTGTTAGCTGCGCTAGCAATTATGAAAGAGCTAAAAAACCTTCCTAGACATCCAACTTTAACTATTAGAACTGACAGTAAGTACCTAATTAATGGTTTATCTCAATGGATACAAAGGTGGAAGAGCAAAGGATGGCGTACAAGTTCTGGTAAACCTGTACTGAATCAAGACCTATGGAAAGACCTGGACAATGCTCAACTAGATGATGTTCCACTTGTATATGTTAAAGCTCACAGTGGTGATCCAGATAATGAAAGAGTGGATGCAATTGCAGTGAATTTCTCTAAAGGGTATTCCATTAATCTAAAGTCTCCAGGCGACTTAACATTGAAAAAAGAAATAAACAAAATACAAGAAATCGAATCAAAAAAAAACCACAAAGATCTTCCGCCTCCTGAGCTGAAACAACTTATATCACGCTTAGATGTTGTCAATCATTGTGCCAATAATGGGTATGGGCTAACAATAGTAGAGATTGCTCATCTTATAGATGAACCCCTTGATAAAGTTGAACAAAGAACTGAGCCTTGGCAATGGCGGGACTGGACTGTAGAGCCCACTTCATATTCCCTATGGAGATTTCAACGCTCAAGTGCTAATCCTAATAAAGAATAAAAGAGATAATCATGGCTAAAGATTCGCCAAGAAAATTCATTCCTAGTAGAGCATTTTACGAATATTTTTTGAGGCCAATACTTAACCAGGACGAAGGTGTTGATCCAGAACAATTAACTCAAGCTGCTCTTACTGCTTTACGACAAGCATCAATTCATCGACACTGGTCAGGAATGTCTTGGCTATTAGAGCTATTAACCCAAGATCTACAACGTCAAGATCGACGATTAATGCAGAAGCTCTTTGGCTGTCACTTCAACAATCCAATAGGATTAGCCGCAGGTTTTGACAAGAATGGAGTTGCTGCTGGAATCTGGGATTATTTTGGATTTGGATTTGCAGAACTTGGCACAGTGACTTGGCACCCTCAAGCAGGGAACCCTCGACCGCGACTCTTTCGCCTAGCTGCTGAAAAAGGAGCCATAAACCGCATGGGATTCAATAACAACGGTGCACAAATAATGCGTCGCACTCTTGAGCGTCAATCCCTCAACAATCCAGGGCAACGGACAACAGTAATTGGACTGAACTTTGGAAAGTCAAAAATCACCCCTCTAGATCAAGCACCAGAAGACTATGCCTCCTCACTTGAGTTACTTGCACCTTTAGCGGATTATGCAGTAATAAATGTCAGTTCACCAAATACACCAGGCCTAAGGGATTTACAAAATTCCGCACAATTAAGACAACTAGTAAAGAGGTTGAGAAGACTAGAAGGTTGTCCACCATTACTAGTAAAAATTGCTCCAGATCTTAATAATGATGCCATTGATGGAATAGCAAGAATCGCCTATCAGGAAGGCTTAGCAGGAATCATCGCCGTCAACACAAGTGTAGATAGACTAGGACTTGAAAAGCGCGTAATTTCACAAACTGGTCTTACGCTCAAAGAAGAAAAAGGAGGCCTTAGTGGAGCACCACTACGAGAAAGAGCCGTTGAAGTTATACGACGACTAAGAACTACAACTGGCCCTGATATACCACTAATTGGAGTGGGTGGTATCGACTCTCCACAGGCCGCTTGGGAAAGGCTTACTGCCGGCGCCTCTCTCATTCAGATCTACACCGGATGGATTTTTCAAGGCCCGATATTAGTCCCTCAAATTCTCGATGGACTTATTGATCAACTAAATCAGTATGGGTTTAGCCATATTTCAGAAGCAATAGGAAGTGAAGTCCCATGGAGATAGCAAAAAATCTTCTAGTACAAGTTTTAGAAGAGAACTGTATTACTTCAAAAAGATTGAATAGTGTCACTATTTGGTTTCACCAGTGAGAGAAAAGCATCCACTTCATGGTGGGAATATCAATGAAGAAGCCAGACGAATCGGCGTTGGAGTAGATCAACTCTTAGATGCCAGCGCATCACTAGTACCATTCGCTCTGCCTCAAACACTTCAAACATGCCTTGTCCAAGCTGTAACTAGCAAAGCACTTAAACATTATCCAGATTGCTCACACAAAAATCTCAAAGAAGCAATTGCTAATTGGCATAAGATTGATCCCGCAATGGTGTTGCCAGGTAATGGAGCCTCAGAGCTTTTTACCTGGGCTGCTCGTGATGCCGCAACCCATGGAATTAGTGCTCTACCTAGTCCAGGATTTTCAGACTATTCAAGAGCTTTACGGTGTTGGAATGCTCCCTATATTCATATATCACTCCCATTAACTTGGACTGCTCAAGGACCTCAAACTTTCCCAATATCACCAAAAACAAACGTACTCTGGATAACAAATCCACATAATCCTACCGGTCAATTATGGAGTAGAGATTCAATCGAACCTTTATTAGAAAAACATAATCTTATCATTTGTGATGAAGCATTCTTACCCTTAGTACCCAATGGAGAGAAGCAATCTTTGTTACCTCTTACTTTAAATCACCACAACCTGATTATTATAAGAAGTCTCACAAAGCTATTTAGCATTGCAGGGTTACGACTTGGTTATGCGGTTGGAACGCCAGAAAGATTACGATGCTGGAGTGAATATCGTGATCCTTGGCCATTAAATAGTCTTGCAATAGAAGTCGGGACAGAAATAATGAGCAACATGACAACATTAAAAGATTGGATAAAAAAAGTTCAACAATGGGTATCAATAGAAGGTCCTTGGCTTCAAAATGAACTACAAATGATTCCAGGAATCCATCCTCTTCCCTCTGCTACTAATTTCCAATTAATTAAAGGAGAGTCTTCATTAGTTCAAGTACGAGAAAGCTGTGCAAAGAAACATGTCCTGCTTAGAGAATGTCACTCTTTTAAAGAACTTGGAGAGAATTATTTACGTATAAGTCTGCAAAATAGACTTAATAATCAAAGAGTAGTAGATGTTCTATCAGAGTTTCTCAGCTGAATTTCTGAAGCAACTTAGCAATTTTCTTTTCAGAATCTCTTACTGCTAACCGTTCCATTCCTTGTTGCATTTTTATTAAAGGGTCCAGGGATGAATCACCCTGCACAAGACGAGTTTTAAGCAACCGATTGAGAGCATTCTCCAAGGCAAAATGAGCTGGGTCATGTTGATGAACAATCACAGCTGCCCCAAGACTTGCAGCAAAGCTTGCGTTTGCCTCCTGATGGTGATCAGCAGCTTGAGGATACGGAACCAAAATTGCTGGAGTACGGCAAATAGCTAATTCACTCAATGCCCCTGCACCTGCCCGGCTTATCACAAGAGCAGCATGATGCAGCAAAGAGGAGATGTCATCACTAAAGGGTTTAACTACAAGGTTAGGATGCTGAATTGCATTCGAATCAGGATCGTTCGACCCTGTCAAATGAACTATCCGACATCCATCTCTTAACAATGAGAGTAAAACTGGTCGCACCATTTGATTGAGACCAACAGCTCCCTGACTGCCTCCCATGACAACAATTAGTGGGCCGCAACCTGAAGGGACCCAATTTGGCAAAGATTGCTGTAAAAAAAATGATTCCCTGACGGGAGTCCCGGTAAATATGGTTTTACAAGCAAGCAATTCCTTTGCAGTCAATGGAAAGCCAAGGGCGACAAGATTACAAAATCTGCCGAGAAAACGAGTTACACGACCGGGCAAAGCATTTGATTCGTGCAAAATGACAGGCAAACCACACCATTTAGCTGCAATAATTGCAGGTGCAGCAATGTATCCACCTGTAGAAAAAACCACATCAATTTCTTCTTTAAGCAAATAATTACGCACCCTTATAGTTGCTATAAGGAACTCCACAAGTCTTGAAATTTTTCTAAGAAAACTCCCCTGCAGTCCACCAGCTTTCACAGTGATAAGACGATATCTCGTTGGCAATAATTGAGTATCCAAACGATCTGGGACACCCAACCAACTCACTTCCCAGGATTTAGGCAAAACTTCAGCTACTGCTAGGGCTGGAAACAGGTGACCACCTGTACCACTTGCAGCAATCAAAATGCCTGGCATAAGAAGCAAAATAGAAGGATTAGGCTTAACTTATCGAGATTGTGAAAAAGCCCACAGTGCATCATTTACCAAAAATAGGGCTGACAGCAGCATTGCTTCTTCTTCTTGTGCCATTTCAGCAAGTAAAAAGTCAAGAGACATCTATTCAAGATCTAAGTAAACGACTTGAAAAAGCTTTGAATAGTCAATCAAATAATTTGACCAGCTTGACTCAATTTATTCAAGGTAAAAATTATGATTTTAGCCTTCTCCTATCAAATGGCGAAGATTCCAATCTAGCAGATAGATATCAACAGTTTTTCACTCGTTTCCCTAATACTAAATGGGTTGTCACTCCATCAATTCCTCTTAAAGATGGCCGAGCTTCATTAATAGTTACGGTAACGGGCAGTCAAGAGACTGATAGTCACAAATATTCTTTAGAGGCTTACCAAAGACTAGCTCTAAAAATAAATAAAATGAAAGTTACTTCCAAAGAAATAATTAGCGCGCATTCAATCCTAAAAAGCATAAATAAGCCTCTATCATTAACCATTAATATTCCAGATGTAGTCTTAACAGGAACTAGTTACGATGTAGACATCATCATTGATCAACCTCTTGAAGAATCAATCGTAGCGGGAGGCTTAACAAACGTAACCAAAGAACAAATTATAAATCAAATAAATCCAAGTATAAATCTAGCTCCAATGGGTGGAGGCGGACTATTTAAATCAGTTCAAGCCCCTAAAAGCCCAGGATCTCAAACCTGGGCTGCATTAATAGCTCACCCTGATGGATTAATTTCAGTTACAAAGCGTGTAAGAGTGGTCAACAAAAAGGAAGATATGTTTCCATGAAACCTAATTTAATTTCATGAAAAAATATCTTCTTATGTATCAGGATTCATTAACTATAAACCATCTCAGCACAAATTTATATCGCATCATCAAGGGCTGATACCCCTGGCAAAACTTTACCTTCTAACAACTCAAGACTTGCCCCACCACCAGTTGAGATATGAGACATTTTCGGAGCCAATCCAGCCTTCTCAACTGCAGCAACCGAATCACCGCCTCCAATAATTGTGCAGCATCCTTTGCTACTTAGTTCAGCAAGTGTATTGGCAATGGAATTAGTTCCTGTAGCAAATTTATCAAACTCAAAAACACCCATAGGTCCGTTCCAAATAATAGTTTGACAATCTCCTAAACTTTCCTGAAAAAGTCTTACTGAATCAGGGCCTATATCTAACCCCATCCAACCTTCTGGTATTGAATCAATCGGGGCTACTTGACTGTTAGCATCTGGAGCAAAATTATCTGCCAGAACAACATCTGTTGGCAAAAGTAATTGAACTCCCTTCGACTTTGCTTTAATCTCCAACGTTTTTGCAAGCTCCAATTTGTCTTCCTCTACCAAACTTTTACCTACAGATAAGCCTCTGGCTTTATAGAAAGTAAAAATCATTCCACCACCTATTAAAACCTTGTCGCACTTATCGATCAGAGCTTCCAAAACTCCTATTTTGCTACTAACTTTGGAGCCACCAACAATTGCCGCTAATGGACGTTTTGGTTCATCAACAGCACCTTGTAAATACTTAAGCTCCTTCTCCATCAAATGTCCTGCCACACAAGGGCTAACAAACTTAGTCACTCCTTCTGTGGAAGCATGAGCTCGATGAGCTGCACCAAAAGCATCATTCACATAAACATCTGCCAAGGCAGCTAATTGCTGAGCAAAATCACCATCATTTTTTTCTTCTTCAGAAAAGAAGCGCACATTTTCAAGCAGCACTATTTCACCTTCCCTCAGCTGATTAACCTTCGCCTCAGCATCAGGACCAACACAACTATCAGTCTTGACAACTTTTTTACTGAGAAGTTCACCAAGCCTCTGAGCTACAGGAGTCAATCTCATTGACTCATTCACCTGACCTTTTGGCCTTCCAAAATGAGCTGCAAGAATGAGTTTCCCCCCCCTTTCAAGCAAATAATTAATAGTTGGTAGCGCAGCCCTAATACGAGTGTCGTCGGTAATCGAACCCTTTTCATTCAAAGGTACGTTGAAATCAACGCGAACCAACACTCGCTTGCCACGTAGCTCCTCTGCGCTGAGACTAGAGAGAGAACGCTTTGCCATGGTGAGTCTTGCAGTATGGAAAGACGATGAGATTAACCCTTGATTTGCATTATTTACCGACTTTGCTTAAAGACAAGCCAACTTCATTCACGCTAAAAAGCAGGTAAACCCAGTTAAGGCCAAAGAACTAAATGTTTAAGATCATCCTTTTTCCTATTGATCAAAGCCGAGAAGCTTTAGAAACTGTCAGCAAAGCTATTGAGCTAGCTCTGAGCGAAAAGAGTCAAATGATCATGCTCTCAGTGGTAGAAGCTAAAAGAGACAATATGAATAATCCCCAATCCGTTGCTTCTCTACTTCAAAAAGCTAAGGAGAAAGTTGAACAGGCTGGAATTCACTGTGATGTGGTTGAACGTGAAGGCAATCCAGCATTCGTGATCTGTGATGTAGCAGATGAATTGAATGTAGACCTAATTGTGATGGGCACAAGAGGGGTCAATCTTCAAGGAGATAACGAAAGTACAGCTTCTCGAGTAATTCATATGGCTCCTTGCCCAGTACTAGTGGTTCCGTGAGCACTCCTCCAATACAGTGGTATCCAGGCCACATTGCAAGAGCAGAAAAACAATTAAGCAAAAGCCTTGCGAAAGTTGATCTTGTAATCGAAGTGCGTGATGCACGTATTCCACTAGCGACTTCACATCCTCATCTGCATCGCTGGATTAAAGGGAAGCGTCATCTATTAGTCATAAACCGCCAGGACATGATTTCAACCGAAGCTCGCAAGCTATGGGATGAATGGTTACGCCGAAGTGGTGATTTCCCATGGTGGTGTAACTCAAAAGTTGGGACTGGAGTAAAACAATTACTTCATGCTGCAATTCAGACAGGTGAAGAGCTCAATGAGCGCAGACGGTCTCGTGGCATGCTTAATCGCCCTGTAAGAGCTCTCACCCTTGGCTTCCCCAATGTTGGGAAATCAGCTCTGATTAATAGATTAATGAAAAAAAAAGTAGTCGAAAGTGCACGACGTGCTGGCGTTACTAGATCTCTCAGATGGGTACGAATGGGGCAAGATCTCGACCTACTTGACGCCCCTGGGGTTTTACCTCCACGTCTAGATGACCAAGCAGCAGCTTTAAGACTTGCACTTTGCGATGACATTGGCCAAGCAGCTTATGACGTCGAATTAGTAGCAATGGCATTTCTAAAAATGCTTCCTCCATTAGCAAAAAACCCTTCCACAGGAGCTTATTTAGATATCCTCGAACATCGATACGGAATCTCATGGAACAATCAACAAGATCCAAATCAATGGTTAGCAAAAGTTGCTGAGCGCCATACCTCAGGGGACACAAATCGAATGGCACAAAGAATCTTAGATGACTTCCGAAGAGCTTGCTTAGGCAAAATTTCTCTGGAGCTTCCTACATGACGCAAGAATTAACCCAACCCTTTGGAGAAGGCGAAGGAGAACTAATAACACTGCATTACCCCAAACCCTTACCTATGCGTCTTGATCGATGGCTCACAAGTCAACGATCAGAACAAAGCCGAGCAAGAATCCAAAAATTTATCGAAGCAGGCTTTGTTCGCGTGAATGGCACCACAGGCCAAGCAAAAACTCCCCTTCGCCAAGGGGATGAAGTCCTGTTATGGATGCCCCCTCCAGAGCCACTGCCATATCTAAAGCCTCAAGCAATGGAACTCGATGTACTTTTTGAAGATGACCATTTAATAGTGATCAACAAACCTGCAGGCCTCACTGTTCATCCAGCCCCCGGGAATAGAGAAGGGACATTAGTCAATGGTCTTTTACACCATTGCACGAATCTTCCTGGAATAAGTGGGAAACTTAGACCTGGGATAGTACATCGACTTGATAAAGATACGACAGGCTGCATTGTGATAGCCAAAAGTCAACAAGCATTAGTAAATCTGCAACGCCAAATACAGAAAAGAATCGCATCACGTAATTATCTTGGCGTAGTTCATGGAGTCCCAAGAGAAGTTCAAGGCAGCACAATTGGAGCAATAGGACGCCATCCAGTAGACCGAAAAAAATATGCTGTTGTTAATGATGAAAAAGGGCGATATGCATGCACACACTGGAAAATTATTGAGAGACTAGGAGATTATTCACTACTCAGATTCAAGCTAGATACAGGACGTACTCATCAAATTCGAGTACATTGTGCTCACATGGGACATCCTCTTATTGGAGATCAGACTTACAGTCGCTGTAGAAAACTTCCAATAGATCTTTCCGGACAAGTATTACACGCAATAGAACTACAATTATATCATCCAATGACAAATGATAGGATGGTATTTGAGGCACCACTGCCACAAATATTTAATCGTCTTCTATCCCACTTGCGTAAGCAATAATCAATTGACTAATGGCAACTTAGGGGAAGCTTTAAGCAAACGACTAGTAATATCCGCTTGAGGTCGTTTTAATAGATCCTCTCCCTTCCCTTCTTCAACGATTCGCCCATAATTTAAAACAATTGCTCGGTGACAGAAGCTAGTCGCAATATTCAAATCATGAGTAACAAATAGTATTGCTAGTCCAAACTTTTTTTGCAGAGAATTCAATAATGATAGGACTTCATTTTGAATATGTAAATCAAGCATACTGAGACTTTCATCACATATTAAAACCTTCGGGTCTAAAGCTAGAGCCCTAGCTATCACAACCCTTTGTTGCTGACCACCCGAGAGCTCTCTAGGTAGACGGTTTTGAAAGTCCTCTGGGGGGACAAGGCCAACCTTCACAAGCAACTCACGTGCCCTTTGCCGTCCCTCTGCTTTACGAAAACACTTTTTGTGAATCAATAATGGATCAGCAATCGCCTCCCAAATAGTCATATTTGGATTCAGACAAGCAAGTGGGTCTTGAAAAACCATTTGTAAAGACTGACGTAAATACTTTGCGGAATTCCTTTTTAATTTCAATAAGTTCTGGCCTAGTAACTTAATTTCGCCACTTCTAATAGGGGTTAAGCCCATAAGAGCTCTACAAAGGGTACTTTTTCCACATCCAGATGCACCCACCAGAGCAAGACTTTCTCCCGCACACAAAGAGAAACTCACTTCATCTACAGCCTTCATCCAAGTAGTCCGCCAAGGCAATTCACTCAACGGATGCCAACAAGATAATCTCGTAACTTCCAAGACAGTAGAAGTTGTTTTTGTAAACGATGTATTAACTAGTTCTCTTGATCTTGCTGCTTTAACAAGCTGTTTACCAACAACTGAATGAGGATTAAGTAATAAAGCTCTAGTTGGTCCCTCTTCAACAATCTGACCTTTATCAAGAATGATCATTCGCTCACACCAACGTGATGCCATTGCCAAATCATGACTAATCAATAAAAGGGCACTACCTAGCTCTTCGCAAAGTCTCCTTAGTTCATCCATCACTTGATTAGCGACAACCACATCAAGGCTTGTCGTCGGTTCATCGGCAATAACCAAAGGAGGATTGAGCGCAATCGCCAAGGCAATGGCAACTCGCTGGCGCATCCCTCCACTAAATTCATGTGGATAAGCATTAAATCGACTGGGATGTATTCCAACTTTCTCAAGTAATTCTTCCGCCCTATGCCGGTGAAATTTAACTGGCTGTTCGGGCAGATGAGCCTTCAAAGTATCCAACAAATGGCCACCAATCGTCATAAGTGGATTCAGGCGCGTCATCGGATCCTGAAAAACCAAGCCAACAGCTTCACCTCGAAGTGCTCTCAACCTTGACGGGCCAACTGCACGAGGATCCTGACCCGCAAGCAATAAACGCCCTGTGCAAAGACTTCCCGGTGGAAGCAATTGAAGAACAACCCTGGCAATTGTGCTCTTTCCACAGCCTGATGGACCAACTAATGCCAATCGCTCTCCCGAGGAAACCGTTAAATCAAGACCATCCAATATCCAGCGATTATTCCCTGGATATCGCATATGTAAATGTTCAATCTTTAAAACATGCCCTAAAGAACTGGGCATAAGTAGTAGCACGTGTTCTTAAGCCTGAATAGCATGTATTAGTCCGCCAGGTCGGATGTTTAACGCAACCTCTACATCTAATTCATCACAGGCCGACATGGTCTGGGATAGAAAAGTGTCAGGGGAACCACAGTTAAGAGCACATCCAATCCGAAGTCCTGATGATTATCTGGTCCCACTTCCGGCATGGCTTAGAAGCTGTTTAGAAAAGGCTCCACCAGGTGTAGGACAAGCTTGTCCCACTGATGGCGAAGCTCTGCTGGCAGCTGCTTTTGATTTAGCTTTTCAATTACATGAAGGACAGTTCCGAGCCAGTGGAGAGCCTTACATAATCCATCCGATCGCAGTAGCAGATTTATTGAGAGAAATAGGGGCTAGCTCAGGTGTTATTGCCGCAGGGTTCTTACACGATGTTGTAGAAGATACTGACGCAACACCTCAACAATTAGAAGGATTTTTTGGTGCTGAAGTTAAAGATTTAGTGGAAGGTGTAACTAAATTAGGAGGGATACATTTTACTAACCGAACCGAGGCTCAAGCAGAGAATCTAAGAAAGATGTTTCTGGCTATGGCCAGTGACATT
>CACEWU010000022.1 GCA_902563335.1 uncultured Prochlorococcus sp.
GTAAATGAAGTAGGTCGGCGTTCAGATTCAGGAAAGATAGTAGTTCGAATAGATCCGCGTTATTTTCGTCCGGCTGAGGTGGATAGTTTGCTTGGTGATCCAACTAAAGCCCATAGGAAACTTGGGTGGGAACCAACAACAACTCTTGAAGAATTAGTTGCTGAGATGATTGCTTTTGATAGAGAAGAGGCTGATAAGGAGGCCCTTTTAGCTAAAAAGGGGTTTAAAATTGTTGGAAGCCGAGAATAGGAATTTATATTCTTAGATGTTATTCACAGAGTCTACCTTTTAACCTTCTTTAAAGAGGCTCGAAATAAGTCGATTAAATTTTTTCATGAATTACTTTGCTTATATGTTTGATCTTATGTGGAAATTAAATAGAACAATTTTAAACCTGATATAGCATTTTAAATGCTTTTAAGTTTTTTATGGCTTTGAGGTGATTGCTTTGTACAAAGCCCCTTGTTGGACGGGATCAGTGAGCCTATCGTTGATTGACCTGATGAATTTATAGATCATCAGTCAGATCAAGGTTTTTCTTGCTCTTGATCTTCTCTTCAAGATCTCAATAATTGATTAGCTCCTTGGTTGATTTCTTTTGTTTTATCCATGGGGCGTTAATCTTTTTGATTATCCTCTGACCCTCGAAAGCCTTAAGGCATTTGTCACCAGTCACCCCAAGTGGATTTAACCCAAACCAGGCTCTTCAGGCTCAAGAGCCTGGTTTGGGTTGTCTAGGTGGTGAAGCTGGAGAAAATAATCGTCCAGTGGTTTTGACGCTTAACGATGTGAGGTTGGATATACCTGTTTTCACCTCAGAAACTCGAAGTCTCAAATCAAGATTGATTCGTTCTGTAACTGGCGGCAAGTTGAGTCGAAGTAGAGATGGAGCAGTTATTACTGCTTTGCAGAATGTGAGCTGTACCGTTCATGAAGGAGAACGAATTGCTCTGATTGGCCACAATGGCGCTGGAAAGTCGACTTTCTTGCGCTTAATTTCAGGAATCTATAAGCATACGGGAGGTTTCTTTGAGGCGAAGGTCAGGGTATTTCCGATGCTTCATAAGAGTTTTATAACAAGCCCTGTATTAAGTGGCATGCATGCAATCAAGGCGCATTATTTGATGGTCAATGGAAATCTTCGAGGTTTTGAGGCGTTTAGTGATGATGTCATTAATTTTTCAGGTCTTGGAGATTTTATACATTTACCTGTAAAGACTTACAGTCAAGGAATGGCAACTAGATTGCTATTTGCAGTACTTACAGCGTGTACTCATGAATGTTTAGCTCTTGATGAAGGTTTGGGTGCTGGCGATAGTAGCTTTGTTAAGCAAGCTCAGACAAGATTGAATGACTTTATACGTACAACCGGAACGTTATTTTTAGCCTCACATTCTGGTCCACTCTTGAGGCGATTCTGTGAGCGAGGAATTGTGCTTGAGGAAGGAAGAATTGTATTTGATGGACCACTTGACTTAGCTTTGGCTCATCATCATAAAAAACATGAGATAAAGAGAAAACTGTGAATCGAAAATCTGTTTCTCAAACTTTATCGGAGGCCTGGTCTATGAGGCGTGTCTGGTGGTTTACAGCCACTTCTAGAACTAAGGCAAGATTTGTAAGAACTTTTTTTGGAAGCTTTTGGTTGGGTCTATCCAATCTGTTCTCAATTGCAATTTTGGCTCTTGTTTATGGAGCAGTATTTAAAGTTCAAGATTTTAATACCTATGTTGTATACCTAGGGGTTGGATTAGTTGTGTGGAATAGCATATCTGCTGCTATTGGGTCAGCACCAAATTTGTTTGAACACAATCGCCCACATGTGCATAATACAAATCTAAATCCAGTTTTTTATACGCTTGAGGAATGGTCATTCCAGCTGCAAACATTATCTCAGTCATTTTTACTGGTGATTCTTGTTCTTAGTTTCTTTCAGAATACATTATTACTTAATTTTTTCACGGTTGGATGGCTTCCTATCCTAAATCTATGTTTATTTCTTTATTGGCTTCCTGTATTGGTTTGTTTACTTGGTGCTCGGTATAGAGATTTATATCAACTAGTTCCTATTGTCCTTCAATTGGCTTTTCTTCTTTCACCAATTCTTTACAAAAAGGAGCGTCTTGGTGTAATGGTTTGGATAGCCAATTTGAATCCCTTTTATAGGATACTAGCGCCAATTAGAGATGGCCTTATGGCAGGAAAGATAGATTGGTCAAGTTCTATTCTTCTTTTGATAATAAATTTATTTGGCACTTGGCTTGCTCTAAGGTTGATTAATCGTGAGGGGCCAAATCTACCTTTCCTTATTTAGCATTTTCTTCAGGCTGGTAGATTTTCCTTATCAGCAAAATTTATGATTTCATGTAAGTAAATCGATCAAATTCTTTTGAAAAGTTTCCCTTAGGATTGCTGATTTCTCTTTATACCTTTTAATCCTAAATTTTCTTTCTTGGATAGGCTGATTGTGATTATCTTTCGCTTTTTCTGCTAAGGAGCGCATGTAATTAGCCCACTCATATGTATATAGGGTGTTGGATGTTAATACATATTGATCAAAATCATACATCGCTTGTATCTCTCGATGAGACTCGCAATCACTAACTAATGCTGCTAAGCCGAGACAGGCAGCATCTAGTGCGGGAATTCCAAAGCCCTCTACTAGTGAAGGGCTTAATAATGCGATTGCATTTAGATATAGATCTGTCTTTGTTCTTTCATCTATATATCCTGTGAGGATAATACCTGCTTCGTGTTTAACTATGCTCTTTATCTCCTCGGAATAGCTGTCTTTTTTTAGTTTCCCTGTCACACAAAGCTTAATTGCCTGATTTCCTAAGCCAGACTCTGAATATGCTTTAACAAGGAATAAAAGATTTTTACGAGCTTCTACTGATGAGTTGAAAAGTAAATAATTGAAGGGTTGAAGTGTGATATCTTTCTGCTTTTTCTTGAGATTTTTCTTTGTTTTGCTTTCTTTTAGTAAGTAACTTACAGGTGGAATATCAGATTCTGAATCATTATTTTCTTCAAGTGAGTTCGTTAGTTTTAGTGAAGGTGGTTGGACAAATATTGCTTCTCTATTTTCTCTAAATCCAATATTTTTTTGGTGTTGGCTTTGGTTTGTAGGACTTAAGATAAGTCGATGAAATTTTTTATAGGTAGAATTAGAGACATATATCCTTCTGGCTGCTATGCAAGTTTGGAGTCTATGACTAAATAATAATGTATTTTCATTGTGAGGTACATATTCGAGTGCTATCAGGTCATGTATCGTCTGTGCAAATATTTTTACATTCAGGGGCTTTATATTTAAAGGACAGCTTGTAATTAATGCATCAAAACCACTCAGATCTATGGAAACTGATTTATGCTTTTTCATAAGAGCTGCTATTTGGCTAGATTGAAAAATTTTCCTAGCACAGATAAGACCTTCGACATCCTTCAGGTATCCCAGTCTTTCATTTCTCAGATTTGGATTGTCAAATAACTTTTTTAGTTTGATTTGATGTAGTTGGTGTTTCTTGTATTTACGTGGGCGCTTGAAATATTCTAGTAAATCTGATAAATACCTGATGATATGATTTATTCTGGCGATAAAGTGTATTTTGCTTTCTATCCATAAGGCTTCTTTAGGGGCCTCTCCAGTTATTAATGAGTTTAGAACCTTTGAGCTTTGAATAATTGATCGGGTTTCTCGAGGCAAAAGCTTAAGGTTCGAGTCTATTTTCGGGGCATCAAATTGAGTAAGGAGCCATACTTCTGCTCCTGCTTCTTTTAGGCTTTGAATTAGAGCCTTTGAATATACAGCTATGCCTCTGTGCTCACTTTGCTCAAGATCAATTGCCGTAAATACAATTCTCTTTCCTCCTAGTGGGAGGTGATTATTAGAATTAGGACTCAATGGCTCCATGCAGAACACATTAACGATATAACGCTAACTCTTTAGAGTTCATATTTTCGCCCTACTTTTTAGAGGCTAGAGCTTTTTTTTCTATTTTTCTTCGAATGAAAAACTTTCTTTAGGCCAGGACGTTTTTTCTTCAAGCAGTACAGAATTTCCTTCTTTTCGCTTTTTAGGAGATTCTTCGGTTCTTTGTTTTTGAGTCTTTCTACGCTCTTTTAGCTGCTTCACTTGGCTTCTGAGTTCGTTGTAGGCCTTGAAACGAACATCTCTTGTAAGAAGTATTGGACTTTGAGAAATACTTTCATCAGCCTCGTTAGGCTGTTGCCAAATCTTTAAGTATCTATTTGACCATGCTAAAGCTCCTGCTGGGTGACCCTGATGCCCGCAAGCTGAAGCGCTATCAGCCATTTGTCACTGACATCAATGTTCTAGAAGAGGACATTGCTCCTTTGAGTGATGATCAACTTCGAGCTAAAACTGCTGAGTTTCGAGGGCGCATTGATAAAGCGGGGAGTGTTGATTCTCAGCGGCAATTGCTGGATGAGCTTTTGCCAGAAGCTTTTGCTGTGGTGCGTGAAGCTGCTAAGCGAGTGCTTGGAATGCGTCATTTTGATGTGCAGTTGATTGGAGGGATGGTTTTGCATGAAGGACAAATAGCTGAAATGAAAACTGGTGAGGGGAAGACTTTGGTTGCTACTTTGCCTAGTTATCTCAATGCATTAACAGGGAAAGGGGTTCATGTAGTTACGGTGAATGACTATTTGGCTAGACGGGATGCTGAATGGATGGGACAAGTTCATCGATTCCTTGGTTTAAGTGTTGGTTTGATTCAGCAAGATATGTCTCCTTCTGTACGGCGAAGTAATTATTCTTGTGATATCACTTATGCAACAAATTCAGAATTAGGGTTTGATTATCTTCGGGACAATATGGCCACTGATATTAGTGAAGTTGTGCAGAGGGAATTTCAATATTGTGTAATTGATGAAGTGGATTCTATCCTTATAGATGAGGCTCGTACACCATTGATTATTTCAGGTCAGGTTGAGCGTCCGCAGGAGAAATATCAAAAAGCATCTGCAGTTGCTGATGCTCTTTTAAGAGCTGCAGAAATGGGCAAGGATGGTATAGATCCAGAAGGAGATTATGAGGTTGATGAGAAACAAAGGAGTTGCACTCTGACAGATGAGGGTTTTTCAAAGGCCGAGTCAATGCTTAAGGTTGGAGATCTATTTGATCCTTCTGACCCTTGGGCTCACTACATCACCAATGCATTAAAGGCTAAGGAGTTGTTTATAAGGGATGTGAATTATATTGTTCGTGATGGGGAAGCTGTAATTGTTGATGAGTTCACTGGAAGGGTCATGCCTGGTAGGCGATGGAGTGATGGTCAACATCAAGCAATCGAAGCAAAAGAACAGTTAGATATCCAGCCTGAGACGCAAACCCTCGCTTCCATTACTTATCAGAACTTCTTTTTACTTTACCCTCGATTGGCTGGCATGACAGGCACAGCAAAGACAGAAGAAGTTGAATTTGAGAAGACTTATAAGCTAGAAACATCAGTTATTCCAACTAACAGAATCCGTGCTCGTGAAGATTGGGCTGATCAAGTGTATAAAACTGAAGCAGCAAAGTGGCGGGCTGTTGCTAATGAAACTGCCGAGATACATAACCAAGGGAGACCGGTTCTAGTTGGTACTACAAGTGTTGAAAAAAGTGAGTTACTTAGTTCATTATTAGCTGAACAGGAAGTTCCTCATAACTTGCTGAATGCTAAACCTGAGAATGTTGAGCGGGAGGCAGAGATTGTTGCTCAGGCGGGTCGCGCAGGTGCGGTGACTATTGCGACAAATATGGCTGGCAGGGGAACCGACATAATTCTTGGTGGAAATAGTGACTACATGGCGCGGCTGAAGTTAAGAGAGGTTCTTTTAACTCGTTTGGTGAAACCTGAAGAAGGTCATCGCCCTCCTGTTCCTCTTCAGAGAAGTAATGAACCTTCTAGCGGTGGATTCGCAAATATAAATGGCGAAAATAAAAATACTTCTGAGAAGATTGTTCATGCCCCAAGTGAGGCGAGGGCTATTGGTAGTCTTTATCCTTGTCCATTGACTGATGAATCAGATCAAGGTCTTGTTCAGTTAGCAAAAGATCTTGTTAAGGCGTGGGGAGATAGAGCATTGACAGTAATTGAGTTAGAGGATCGTATTTCGACAGCAGCTGAAAAAGCTCCTACAGATGATCCCAATATTGCAGCTTTGAGGAAGGCAATAACACTTGTAAAAAAGGAATATGACGTGGTAGTTGTGCAGGAGGAAGTTAGAGTTCGTGAAGCAGGTGGCCTGCATGTGATAGGCACGGAAAGACATGAATCACGAAGGGTTGATAATCAATTAAGAGGCCGTGCAGGCAGACAGGGTGATTTAGGTAGCACACGATTCTTTCTTTCTTTAGGGGATAATCTTTTGCGAATATTTGGAGGAGATCGTGTTGCTTCTTTAATGAATGCATTCCGAGTTGATGAAGATATGCCTATTGAGTCAGGTATGCTTACACGTTCTTTAGAAGGTGCTCAGAAGAAAGTAGAGACATATTATTATGATATACGCAAACAAGTTTTTGAATATGATGAAGTGATGAACAATCAACGTAAAGCCGTATATTCTGAAAGACGGAGAGTATTAGAGGGAACTGGATTGAAGAAGCAAGTTATTGGTTATGGAGAGCGGACTATGAATGAAATAGTTGAGGCTTATGTTAACCCTGACCTTCCACCTGAAGAGTGGGACTTAGGCCAGCTAATTTCTAAGGTTCAGGAGTTTATTTACTTGTTAAATGAACTTAAACCAGAGCATGTAGGAGGATTAAGTATGGAAGAACTTAAAGCCTTCTTGCAAGAACAATTGAGAAACGCATATGATATAAAAGAAGGTCAGATAGAGGAGCAAAGGCCTGGTCTTATGCGTGAAGCAGAGCGGTTTTTTATTCTTCAGCAGATTGATACTTTATGGAGGGAACATTTACAGGCGATGGATGCGTTGCGTGAGTCTGTTGGATTGAGAGGTTATGGTCAGAAAGATCCTTTGATTGAATATAAAAATGAGGGTTATGACATGTTCCTAGAAATGATGACCAATATGCGTCGCAATGTGATTTATTCAATGTTTATGTTTCAACCTGCACCTGTTCAAAATGAGAAAGAGAATTAAGGATTAGGAGTCTCTCCAAGGAATTCTATTATTTCTTTGTCCTTAAGATTTTGCGCTTCGCCTGTTAATACATTGCTTGGCAGACGGCCACCTGCTAAACCTTTTAGTGAGTTTTCCAAAGAGGAAACTTGGCTTTCTAGCTGGTCAATGCGCTCCATGAGATTGCGAATGACCCCTGCTTCAGCATCGGGTAATGCAGAGTGAGCTAAGGGATTTATTTTTACACCACTTTGATGTACAACACGCCCTGGGATCCCTACAACTGTGCTGTCCGCCTCTACATCTCTAACGACTACAGAGCCTGCGCCGATTCTGGTATTAGCTCCAACAGTAATAGCTCCCAACACTTTTGCGCCAGCACCCACTACAACATTTTCTAAGAGTGTTGGATGACGCTTCCCATGTTCTTTACCAGTGCCTCCAAGCGTGACGCCCTGATAGAGAAGACACCTGTTCCCTATTTCTGCTGTTTCTCCGATGACAACCCCCATTCCATGATCAATGAAAACTCCTTTGCCAATCGTTGCCCCTGGGTGAATTTCTATTCCTGTCAGTGCTCTGTTCAATTGGCTTAACAGGCGAGGTATTAGAGGTAAACCTTTTTTCCAAAGCGTGTTGCTGATTCGATGTATTGATATTGCTTGAAAACCTGGGTAGCAAAGCAGAATTTCCAGCAACCCCCTAGCTGCTGGATCTCGTTCTCGGATAATCGCCAGATCGGCTTTGATTGTTTTCAACATTGCCTCAGAGTAGTGAGGCCTCTTAAGAAACAAGTAAGCCTATTTCTTTTCGCAATTGTTCAATCGTGGCATTGCTTAGGTAGCTTTTGGCGCAGTGTACTTGAGGCATACGGATTAGTTGTGATCGATTTTGCCGCAGACTGTGCTCCACTATTGGGAGGCTTGGTTTATCACATAGGACATGGCTGGCTGCTCTTAATAAAGCAAGCAGTCTGCTTCCAACATCAGGGGTTGCAGTCATTAGCAATAACTCATTCCCCCGCATGCTGTGAAGGATTACCTCAGCCGCTCTAAGTATTCCTGGGCTAATACTCACTAGCCCAACACAGCTGCCAGGTCTTAGTTCTTTGAGCATGGCCAGCTCATGTCGAAAGTCGTTTAGATCGACTGCTACCGCTCTCACTCCATGGGTTTTTGCCAGCTCCTCTAAAGGTTGAAGGAAATATCTGCTGGTTACAACAGTGCCATTGCTTGAACTTTCTAAAACACTTTCGAGTTCTTCCATGGGGACCACTTCAACTGGAACATCAAGGTTCGGGGCTAGTTCCTCTGCAATAAGCATTGAAGCTCCAATGTCTTCTCTGGGAGTACTAACGAGAACTCGTGCTCCACATCGAAGGCGCCAATCAATTTCTCTAGTTAACAGTTCTCGTGTTTGTTGAAGGGTGCATCCTGCATTTAGCAGTCCATCAACATATTTGCGTACTTCTTGATCAAGGTCCGTAACGCCTTTGTTGCGAATGCTTGTAGAACTTCGCGTTTCACGTAGTTTTTGCTGGTCACGGACGTATATCCCTGATCCAGCCATTGCTTCAACGACTCCATCTGTTTCGAGTTGTCTGTAGACCTTGCTAATCGTGTTGCGATGGAGGCCAGTTTGCATTGCTAGTTGCCGTGTGCTCGGCAGACGATGTCCCGGCGGGTAATGGCGCGCGGCGATTGCAAAACAGATTTGGTTATAAAGCTGACTAGATGCAGGGATGTCGCTTTCCTGCTGAATATGGAATCTCACGCAGGTAGGCCAGGTCGCAATGTGGCCACCTTACGAAGCAAATGGCCTGGTGACAATCGTTTCTTTGTCATATGAGACTGTGACAGTGCTCAGATCCCTTGTCTGGAGACCGATATGAACAATTTTGGTTGATGAGAACAAAAATTAATTTCGCGTATCAATTTTTGTTATTTAACTGTTTTTTGTCATCTAGGGACTCATGTTTGAGTTCTCATCGCTTTGAAAAGCAGCTTGATGTCAGTAGTTTGTTAGTTAAGGCTTGTCAGCGTTGGCTTTACTAATGAGTTTTGATGCTTTAGGCCTTGGAGGAGCAGTAATGGTTCGAATCGCTCGTTTTGGAGTTGATTCTTCTTTATCTTTTTTGATGAGGGGTGTTCGGCGAGGTGTCAAGAACATGATCATGTTGCGACCTTCTCGTTTGGGTGCTTGTTGAATTTCTGCTTGCTCTTCTAGGTCGTTGGCCATTCTCAACAGAAGAGTCTCAGCTAGTGCAGTGTGTTGGATTTCACGCCCTCTAAAGATGACTGTGCACTTAACTTTGTCTCCAGCTTTCAGGAAACGAACTGCATGGCCGATGCGTACTTGGTAATCATGTTGATCAATTTTGTAGCGCATCTTGACTTCTTTGATCTCTGTCTGGTGTGACTTTTTTTTAGCTTCTTTAGCTTTTTTCTCCTGTTCGAATTTGAATTTTCCATAGTCCATGATCCTGCAGACAGGAGGGTCTGCTTTTTCACTTACAAGAACTAGATCTAATTCTCGATCTTTAGCTACTTCAAGAGCCTCTTCTCGGGTAATCACTCCAAGTTGAGTTCCATCTGAGTCGACTACTCGCAGCTTGGGATAGCTGATGCGATCATTGATGTTAGGGAGCTCCCGGACTGGAGCACGACGGTCAAAACGAGGGCGTGGGGGCATTCAGTGGGTTGAGGGGACTGGGCAGACCAATTGAAGAATCTAAGTCTAGATTGCCTTCAATCACCCTAGAACGGTTTTAATCAGAGCTACAGCTTCTCTCAGCGGTTCCTCATCACTTAGCCAGTGAGGATTGTGCTGTCTCCTAAACCAAGTGCGTTGTCTTTTTGCGAATTGTCGCGTACGTCTATTTGTAATAGAAATTGCTTCATTGATAGAGGACTTATTTTGAATAACTTCTAAAGCTTCCTTGTAGCCGATTGTTTGAAGCATTGGGAGATCGCTTCCAAACTTGTCTTGTAATTCTCTAGTCTCTTCAATTAAGCCATTTTTATAGAGTTTTTCAGTTCGTTGAGCGATTCTTTGTCGCAGGTTGTTTGGGTTTAGACCAATTTCCAGAATTCGCCAAGGAGGAGGGTTGCTACCTTGTTGCAGGCTCATTGGACGGCCGGTGGAATAAAGAACTTCTAGTGCTCTTTGGGTTCGAACATAATCAGCTCGCGAGATGCGTTTTGCACTCTTTGGATCAGCTGATTTTAGAAGTTCGAAGCAGACATTTTGGCCAAGTTTTCCAAGTTGTTTCCTCAAATCCTGTTGAGGAGGAACTGCTGGTGGAAGGAGGCCCTTGGTAATTGCTTTTAAATAAAGGCCGCTTCCACCAACTAAAAAGGCCATATCTGTTGCATTAATAGTTTGATTCAAGCTTTCTTGAGCAAAGGATTGAAATTCTTTAAGCGTGATTGGTTGGTTTGGTTGTTTGAGGTCGATTAAGTAATGATGAATTTTTAGCAGTTGTTCTTTATTAGGTTTTGCAGTCCCAATATCCATTCCAACGTAAACCTGTCGCGAGTCTATGTTGTGAATCGAGAGGTTTAATTGCTGAGCGATTTCAATTGCTAATTCAGTTTTTCCGCTTGCGGTAGGCCCTAGTAGGACTATTACGAGGGGTTGTTTCTTGGGCATGGAAGGTCTTTACAAAGTTCTTGCTGCAACTTTGGTTGTCCAGATTTTGTTAATTGCAAGGAAAAGATTCTGCAAGCCTTTTAGAGAAACCAGTGGTAAATTGAATTTGCCAGGTAGAGGTTTCTGGTACATGAGGCCTCTTCGCATAACCCTTCCTGGTTGCTGATTTCCATAATGAGCGAAGACTCCAAGGTCCAGAAGGTCCAGGCAGCCTATGGCGCCGAACAGATCCAAGTGCTGGAAGGCCTGGAGCCTGTCAGAAAGCGACCAGGAATGTATATAGGCTCGACTGGTCCGAGAGGCTTACACCATCTTGTTTATGAGGTGGTCGACAATTCGGTTGATGAGGCCCTTGCGGGACATTGTGATGAAATTCTTGTAGTTCTTGGTGATGATGGCTCGGCGTTCATTTCGGATAATGGGAGAGGAATCCCTACTGATGTACATCCAAGGACTGGCAAAAGTGCGCTTGAGACTGTTCTGACAGTCCTTCATGCTGGAGGCAAATTCGGGAGTGGTGGATATAAGGTTTCTGGTGGACTCCATGGAGTAGGAGTTTCCGTAGTGAATGCCTTAAGTGAATGGGTAGAAGTCACTGTTAGGAGGCAAGGCAAGATTCATAGTCAGCGTTTTGAGAGAGGTGTCCCTATTGGTAGCTTGTCCTCAAAAGCGCAACCAACTACAGAGGGTGAAAAAACTGGGACCAGTGTTCGCTTTAGACCAGATCAGGAGATTTTTTCTGGTGGAATTGTTTTTGATTATCCGACGTTATCTTCAAGATTGCGAGAGTTGGCTTATTTGAATGGTGGAGTAAAGATTATTTTCCGAGATGAGAGATCTTCCTCATGTGATTCCGAAGGTAAACCACATGAGGAAGTTTATTTCTATGAAGGAGGTATAAGGGAATATGTTGAATATATGAATATGGAAAAAGATGCATTACATCCAGATATTATTTATGTTAATTCTGAGAAAGAAGGAGTTCAAGTAGAGGCAGCCCTTCAGTGGTGTGTTGATGCATATTCTGACAGTATTCTAGGATTTGCTAATAATATTCGCACAGTAGATGGAGGTACTCATATTGAGGGCCTTAAGACAGTATTAACACGTACTTTAAATACTTTTGCACGTAAGCGAGGCAAAAGAAAGGAAGGAGATTCAAATCTTGCTGGAGAAAATATTCGAGAAGGTTTAACGGTAGTTCTTTCTGTAAAGGTTCCAGAACCGGAATTCGAAGGTCAAACTAAAACTAAATTAGGTAATACCGAAGTTAGAGGTATTGTTGATAGCCTTGTTGGTGAGTCTCTTAGTCAATACTTGGAGTTTAATCCAGGTGTAATTGATTTAATTTTAGAAAAAGCTATCCAGGCTTTTAATGCTGCTGAAGCAGCTCGACGTGCGCGTGAGCTTGTTCGGAGAAAAAGTGTATTAGAAAGTTCAACTTTGCCAGGTAAATTGGCTGATTGTAGTTCTAGAGACCCTTCTGAATCTGAGATATATATTGTTGAGGGTGATTCAGCTGGGGGTTCAGCAAAACAAGGTCGAGATAGGAAATTTCAAGCAATTCTTCCTTTACGTGGAAAGATACTTAATATTGAGAAAACTGATGATGCTAAGATTTATAAGAATACAGAAATTCAGGCCTTAATTACCGCACTTGGTTTAGGTATTAAGGGCGAAGATTTTGATTCAAAGAATCTTCGCTATCATCGAGTAGTAATTATGACAGATGCTGATGTTGACGGTGCACATATTCGAACACTTTTGTTGACTTTCTTTTATCGCTATCAAAAAGAATTAGTTGAAGGGGGATATATATACATTGCCTGTCCACCGCTTTATAAGGTAGAGCGAGGGAAACGTCATTCATATTGCTATAACGAGGCAGAGCTTCAAAAAACTCTTACTAGCTTTGGAGAAAAGGCAAATTACACTATTCAGCGTTTTAAGGGGCTTGGTGAGATGATGCCAAAGCAGTTATGGGAAACAACCATGGATCCCTCTACTCGAACGATGAAACGAGTAGAGATTGAGGATGCCTTAGAAGCTGATCGCATTTTTACAATTTTAATGGGAGATAAAGTTGCTCCTAGGAGAGAATTTATTGAAACCCATAGCGTTGAACTTGATATGGCAGCTTTAGATATTTGATGAATTCAATGAGTTGTTTTTTTAGTTGGGGGTGGCTGCTTGGAGTTGCTCTTATAGCTCCAGTTGCTCTTCCTGCAGGTGGGGCTGTAGAGCCAACTAAACCAGAAATTCGCCGTGAGAAAAAATCACGGCTTTTTTTTGCGGGGACTAATTGTGCTTTATTTTCAAGTCCTTCGCATGAGGCCCCTGCTCTTCGGAAGTTAGAGCTAGGGACGCCTCTCAGATTGATTCAATGCTGGCAGAGTGCAGAAGGTAGAACTTGGCTTCGTGTCAAAATAGATTCTCAAGAAATGGAGGGGTTGAACTCAAGTGTTAGACGTGGATGGATAAATGTCCATTAATCCCCTTTTAGAGGGGCTTAATGATGCTTTATTTGTTTCTATTGGAGGTGTTTTAGGTGCTTGGTTGCGTTTTTATTTGGTTAATAAACTTCGATTGATTTTTTCAAATAATTATTGCTGTACATTTGTCGTGAATATGTTGGCAACTTTTAGTCTTGCCCTCCTACTAGGTTTGCATGCTCAAAATGGATATATTGATAGAGGTGCTCCGCAGATTTTATTTTTTTGTGTTGGTTTTTTGGGAAGCTTAAGCACATTTTCCACTTTTATTTTCGAGGCTTTTGAGAGATTTTCTTGCAATCATTTTAAGGATGGATTGTTCATAATCACTGCTTCTGTATTAGGAGGGTTGGCAGCAGCTATGGCTGGATATGCTTTTGGCTATGTTTAGAGAATCTGTACTTCATAAAATCCAATTTAGTGATCTACTTTTGGTAGGAGTGGGGGCAATACCAGGTGCTTTGATTAGGTGGCAGATTGATAATAATTTGATAGTCAATCTTTTAGGTGCATTTTTTCTAGGTATTCTCTTTGGCTTGAAAGTTAGGTGCCGAGAACATTTATTTTTCGGCGTTGGTTTTTGTGGATCTATTACTACTTTCAGTAGCTGGATTGTGTATTGCACCCGATTAATTATGTATAAAAATTTTATTGATTCATTCATTGCTATTACTTTAACATTAGTTATAGGATTATTTATGGCCTTAATGGGATTTTCATTAGGGAAGTTGCTTAGGCTAACGCCGTCTCGATAGCTTGCTTTAACTCTTCATTGTTAGGTTCAATTGCACTTTTGAAACGGTATAAAACTATGCTGTCTTTTCCTATAAGGAACTTCTCAAAGTTCCATTCGACATCACCTGAAGGTTCGGTTTTGTTGAGAGTAGTGAAGGGTTCACTAGTTGCAGCCTTTGCATGTACTTTTTCAAAAAGAGGGAAGTTGACGTTATAAGTAGTAGAACAAAATGTTTGGATTTCTTCCAAAGTACCCGGCTCTTGGCCTCCGAAATCATTGCAAGGAAAAGCCAGGATTTGGAAGCCTTTCGGTCCATAGGTGTTCTGTAACTCCTGTAGTCCTGCATATTGCTTTGTGAACCCGCAACGGCTTGCCACATTCACGATGAGCAAAACCTGCCCTTTGTAGTCACCTAGACACTTGTTTGTGCCATCCATAGTGCGAACAAATACTTTGCTGACATTCACGCTCATAGTTTTTTAGCTATTTGTAGACGACCTTAGCCATAAACTATTAATGCCCTGCTGAATCGCCGATGCATGAGGCAAAGAGGGCGATCACCACTTCTGGACCTTTGGTGAATGGTCCTCATTTGGCAGATGAAGTGGTTACACAATTAGAAGGCATGCTTGCTGCAGGCAATTATGACGGTGTTAAAACCTTGTTGGAACCTGTTCAGCCTGTTGATGTTGCCGAGGCAATAGGCGGACTCCCTCAGATTTTGCAAGCTTTGGCTTTCAGACTTCTTAAAAAGAATGAGGCGATTGAGGTTTATGAGTATTTAGCCCCTGGAATACAGCAGAGCCTGCTAGATAAGCTTCGCTCGGGAGAGGTCTTGGAACTTGTTGAGGAGATGTCTCCTGATGACAGGGTTCAACTGTTTGATGAGTTGCCGGCAAAGGTTGTTAAGCGCTTACTCGCAGAATTGAGTCCTTCTGAGAGAAAAGTTACTGCTCAGTTGTTGGGTTATGAGGCTGGAACAGGTGGTCGTTTAATGACCACTGAGTTTATTGATTTAAAGGAGTTTCATAGTGCTGCTCAAGCTTTATCAATAGTGCGTAGACAGGCATCAGATAAAGAGACAATTTATAGTCTTTATGTAACTGATAGAGAGAGACACCTTACAGGTATTCTTTCGCTTAGAGATCTTGTCACAGCTGATCCGGAAGATCGTATTGGTGATGTAATGACTAGAGAAGTCGTTAGCGTAAGTACCGATACTGATCAAGAAGAAGTTGCAAGAGCTATTCAACGATATGATTTTTTAGCGCTCCCGGTAGTTGATCTAGAAAGGCGATTGGTTGGCATTGTTACTGTTGATGATGTTATTGATGTAATTGAGCAAGAAGCGACTCGTGATCTTTATGCCGCTGGAGCGGTTCAGGCAGGAGATGATGATGATTATTTTCAAAGCAATTTGTTTGTAGTAGCTCGTCGCAGAGTGGTTTGGCTTGCAGTATTGGTTATTGCCAATGGCTTTACTACACAAGTCATTGCAATGAATGATGATGTGCTCAAACAAGTTGTATTGCTGGCGGCATTTATTCCTTTGCTGATTGGAACTGGGGGTAATGTTGGTGCCCAAAGTTCGACTGTTGTAATTCGTGGTTTAAGTACTCAGCGCATTCAGGCTCTGGGATTTCTAAAAGCTGTTTTGCGTGAAGCTATTGCAGGGGCGTTGCTG
This sequence comes from uncultured Prochlorococcus sp., assembly GCA_902563335.1. Classification (GTDB taxonomy): domain Bacteria; phylum Cyanobacteriota; class Cyanobacteriia; order PCC-6307; family Cyanobiaceae; genus CACEWU01. The sequence continues at coordinate 15,662 of CACEWU010000022.1, forward strand.
GGTTTATTGATGTTATTGATGGTGGTTCCTTTCGCATGGTGGAGGGGAGAGGGGCCTCTGGTGGGTGCAGCGGTGGGAATCAGTCTCCTTGCAATTACTACCTTGGCTGCCACCGCTGGCGCAGCACTCCCTTTGCTGTTTGATCGAATGGGGTTAGACCCAGCTCTTATGTCTGCTCCATTTATTACAACTGCAACCGACGTTGCAGGAGTATTCATTTATTTGCGTACAGCTTCATGGCTTCTTACGCATATCAACGGATTAGTAATGTAGGTATTTTTACCTGCCTTTGTCCCAAGGCGATTGCCGGGCCTTCTTTACAGTTCTTAGTATTTGGCTTAACATAACGCAATAGTTGCGCAATGGTTCTATCCCAAGGATCTATGTCTTCCTCTCAAGTGGCTGTTTTAACAGGGAATAGACCCTTATCTGAAGTAGATCTAGTCCGTTCATATTTGCGTGATATTGGCCGTGTGCCTTTGCTTTCACATGAGCAGGAGATCACTTTGGGACGTCAAGTTCAAGAGTTGATGCTCTTGGACGAACTGGAGTCGGAGTTGACTGATAAAACAGGTGATAAGCCAAGTCCAGAGGCATTAGCAGCAGCAGCAGGCTTGACACTTTTACAACTAAAAAGGAAATTGAAAAGTGGTCATCGTGCAAAGGAGCGAATGGTTGCTGCCAATTTGCGTTTGGTAGTCAGCGTCGCGAAGAAATACATCAAACGGAATATGGAGCTTCTTGATTTAATTCAGGAGGGCACCATTGGTTTAGTTAGGGGAGTTGAGAAGTTTGATCCTGCTCGTGGTTATAAATTTTCTACCTATGCATATTGGTGGATTCGTCAGGGGATTACTCGTGCAATAGCAGAGAAGAGTAGGACGATTCGATTGCCAATTCACGTAACTGAGATGTTGAATAAGCTCAAGAAAGGACAACGTGAATTAAGTCAGGAGTTGGCGCGTACACCGACAGTCACAGAATTAGCTCAATTTGTTGATATGCCTGAGGATGAAGTTAAGGAGCTGATGTGTAGTGCACTTCAGCCAATGAGTTTGGAAATGAAGGTGGGGGATGGAGAGGACACTGTGCTTATGGATTTGCTGGCAGGTGATGTTGAGTTGCCAAGCGAGCAGCTTGAGATGGCTTGCATGAAGGGAGATTTACGCACAATGCTTGAACAATTGCCTGGTTTACAGGGTCAAGTCCTGCGAATGCGTTATGGAATGGATGGTGATGATCCAATGACGTTGACTGGTATTGGTCGCATTCTTGGAATTAGTCGTGATCGAGTTCGAAATCTTGAGCGTGATGGACTGCGTGGATTGCGCCGTCTAGGGGATAGTTTTGAGGCTTACATTGCTTCTTGAATCACAGCTAGGAGTAATTGATTTACTTCTTCAGGGGCTTCGTCATGTGGGCAATGTCCAGCGCCTTTAATTGTTTTAATTGAACGAATGCAATTATGTTCGGATGCCCATTGATTAGCTATTGAAAGTGGCTCCCATGGATCCTCTTCTCCCCAAATTAGATCTACTGGAATATCCAGATTTTCCATAAGTTGAGGTGCTAGGTGGTCATCGAAAAGATTAATAAAACCATGGAATGCTTCTGGCGCGCCAGCTCTTTGACTAGGTTTTTTTAGAAGATTTACTAGTGAATCATCTACATTTTTCCCACTTGGGTAGGCTTGTTTTAGAACGCGTTTGATTACTCCTTGGCTAGCTGCATTGCGAAATAGATTGATGCTTAGCCATCTTTGACTAACTAGATTTTTTAGCCAGGGGCGGGTCCAGCGGATCCACTGTGGTTGTTCGAATAATCTCTTGTCATCTAAAGCTCGCGTTGCGCAACTGACTAATACAACACTGCAGCAATTTCTCCCTAAAAGTTGGGAGGCGCGAAGTGCTATTACACCTCCAATTGAATTGCCTATAAGGATTACTGGAGTTTTTACTACTTCTTGGCAGAAGTCGGCTAATTGATTTGCCCAATTATCGAAGTTATAAGTGAACTCTCCTTCGTGTTCGAGCTCCTTTTGAAGCCTGGCTCGTGGTTGGCTACTATTCCCAAAGCCCATTAGGTCTATGGCATAGCAAGGGGCTGCTTTGGCAAGAATTGGTTGATTAAATCTCCAATGTTCTTTACATGCTCCAAAACCATGAATGAGCACAGTTGAGATTGGAGGATTAGGTTCACTTCCTTTTAGGCACCAGGCGACATTCCAGTTCTTCCATCGCCAAATATGTTCTTCAGGAGTAGTCAAGTTTTTTCTCCAGTTGGGATGATCATGGTTAGTTCTCTTAATTATGTATTTTCGATGATTGTCGAGAAAGAAAGGCTTGATAAGAAACTTGCTCTAGGACAAAAAATTAGAACCAGTATATTGATCATGATTATCGCATTAGAATTGGATCTAACCTTAACTTCTGTTTATCTGAAACTTCTGATTGGAATTTAAGGATTACTATTAGAAAGGGTCTTGTGTACCTTTTATGAAAATCTCAAAGAAAGAAGATGTCAGGCTTAAGCTGGGAAATCTGGCTTTAGCTCTTTTACTCTCAACTGTGCCAACTGCAATAACCATTTGTGGGTTTTACATTCATGGGGCCAATGTTTGTAGTGCTTTAGATAAGCCTCTACAAGAGACTGCTAGCTTAGAGATTAGACAAGCTTGTAATAATTCATCAAAAGAATTCATTTTGTCTTACATAATTTGGATCTGGTTGTTTATTTCTTTACCAACTTGGAGATGGTTTTATCTAGGCCATATTAGGAGAATTGAGAAAGACAGGTCAAGAAATTGATTCTTCGCAGAGTAACTAAAGAGATTAATTTTTGAGGACTTAGAATTTAGTTCGAATGTCGGAAGCATGAATCTATGAACCGTAGTTGTAAATATCAATCCTTAGATAAATATTTGACTAATTCAGATATTGATTTATTGCGTAAATCACTTCTTAATTGGTTTAAAAGGGATGGTAGGCATTGGATTCCATGGAAACTTAAAGCTAATGGTGAATTAGCAGATCCCGGAGAACTTCTAGATCCCTACCCTATTTGGATTGCTGAAGTAATGCTTCAGCAGACAAAGTTAGGAGTTGTTTTGCCTTATTGGAGAAAGTGGATGCAAGTTTTTCCAACTCTTGACGCTTTATGTAGAGCTGATGAAGAAGATATTTTAATGCTTTGGCAAGGTTTAGGTTATTACTCAAGAGCTAAACGTATTCATCAATCCTCGAAGCTTTTAATGGAGTTGATTGGTATAGAAAATTCTTCAGATTTAACTTATTGGCCTATTGATTTAGAAACTTGGATGTCTTTGCCAGGCATTGGAAGAACTACTGCTGGAAGCATACTTTCTTCAGCTTTCGATTTGCCTATTTCAATTTTGGATGGGAATTTAAAAAGAGTTTTTTCGCGAATGCTTGCCAGCTTTCAGCCCCCCGCTAAAGATCGAGTTCGTTTGTGGCAGTTTAGTGGGAAATTAATACAGTCAAAGAGCCCAAGGAATGTAAATCAGGCATTAATGGATCTTGGAAATTCAGTTTGCACTTTTCGTAACCCTAAGTGCAAATTTTGTCCTTGGAAAGGTTTTTGTCTGGCTTATTCTTCTAGTGATCCTAAAATGTTCCCCGTGCAAGAAAAAAGAGAACCAATTCCTTTTCATGTTATAGGAATAGGAATTGTATTGAATGAAGGTAAAGTTTTGATTGATAAGCGATTAAATGGAGGATCTTTAGGAGGAATGTGGGAATTCCCAGGAGGGAAGCAGCATTTAGGAGAGGATATTAAACTAACTATTGAGCGTGAAGTCATGGAGGAATTAGCAATAAAGGTAGATGTATCCGAGCATTTGATTTCTATTAACCATTCTTATAGCCATAAGAATCTTCGCTTTATTGTTCATATTTGCCAATGGATTGATGGTGAACCTCAACCATTGGCAAGTCAAGAAGTTCGATGGGTTGAACCTGATCAATTATGTAATTATCCTTTTCCAGCTGCTAATTCAAAGATTATTACCGCTTTAATAAACTATCTAAAGGAAGACAGGCTTAGAAAGCCTGATTAGTTTCAATGTAACTCATATGAAAAGATGTTTTTGCATGATTCGCTAGATAGCAAAGAGCCTGAAGTCCTTTGCTTTGGTGAGGCTCTGATTGATCGACTTGGACCTTTAGGGGGAGATCCTGAATTGGATGAACCTGTAGAAGATTGCTTTGGCGGCGCCCCTGCAAATGTGGCATGTGGACTAGCACGGCTTGGAATAAATGTTGCTTTCCTTGGGCGACTTGGCGATGACTTCATAGGAAATAGCTTTCGGAGGCTTTTTTTGTCTAAAGGGGTAAATGTTTCTGGTTTGCAAAAAGATGCTTTGAGGCCTAGTCGAATTGTCCTTGTTCGGCGAGATCTCAATGGCGAGAGGTCCTTTCAGGGATTTGCAGGTGATTGTGGAGATGGTTTCTCGGATCAGGCTATGAGTGTGAATGAATTGATGGATTCATGGCCTTTATTAGCAAGCAAAGCTAGTTGGCTTGTAGTGGGGAGTATTCCTTTAGCAACTCCAACATCTGCTGAAGCACTTCTTTGGAGTTTGAATGAGGCTGTTAATGCAGGCTTGAAAATTGCTTTTGACGTGAATTGGCGACCAACTTTTTGGAATGTTGAAGCTTCTACAGATAGCCCTCCAGATCAAGATGTGCGAGAAGTGATTTCGAAGATATTTAATCAGTCTTCTTTGATAAAGCTTGCTAAGGAAGAAGCCTTGTGGTTTTTCAATAGTGATGATCCTTGTCGTATATCGCAATCGTTGCCTCATAAGCCTGATTTGGTTGTGACAGACGGAGCTAATCCAGTGCGGTGGCTTATTGATGGATTCTCTGGTGAGATGCCAGCTTTTTCTCCATCTTCTTTGATTGATACGACAGGTGCAGGGGATGCTTTTACAGCAGGATTACTTTCTCAAATCTTGATAGCTTCATCTGCTCCTAGAACTAGCCAACGGGTTAGAGAAATGATTTCTTTTGCTGCTGCTTGTGGAGCACTTGTATGTGGAGGTGCTGGTGCTATTGCCCCTCAGGCTTCCTATGAGGAAGTTGAAAAAATTCCTTACATCAGTTTGATCCATGTGTAGTTCAGCAACTCGTCCACCTTGAGGGAGATACTGCAATTCCAGTTGCAACGCGCCTGCAACGGTTATTCCCAATCGCTCTGGCCACTCCACCACCATTAGTGCTTTTAATTCACCAGCTAGTTCTTCTTCTTGCAGAAAAAGTTCATTTGCAGAGTGTGGATTTTCTAAACGGTAAAGATCAAGATGCACTAGGGGTGGTTGTCCTGATTGATAGTGATGCGATAGGGCAAAAGTGGGACTTGTGATTGGTTCAGTAATTCCAAGACTTTTTCCTAAACCCTTTACCAATGAGGTTTTACCGGCTCCTAATGGACCCTTTAGCAAAAGAATTTTTTGTGTGA
>CACEWU010000023.1 GCA_902563335.1 uncultured Prochlorococcus sp.
AATGGAACAAGGCCTACCCTCTCGAAGCACAGAAGTTAAATAGACAAGATAGTGAACTTTGCATGGAAGCTGTTTATGGAATTCCAGAATGGAATAATACTCAAATAGTTAATTCTAGAATTGTAGCTTCTCCAGGTTGTTTCCCTACAGCAAGTCTATTGATTTTATTACCATTTTTGAAACAAGGTCTTATAGACAAAGACGGATTAATTATTGATGCTAAGAGTGGTACATCTGGGGGTGGGAGAGCTCCAAAAGAAAACTTACTTTTAGCTGAGTGTTCTGAGTCAATATCCCCATATTCTGTTGTAGGCCATAGGCATACTTCTGAAATAGAAGATCAGGCAACTAAAGCGGCAGGCCATAAAATTCAGCTCCAATTTACTCCTCACCTTGTTCCAATGGTTCGAGGAATTCTTGTTACTGTATATGGACGTCTTAGAGATCCTGGATTAACTGCGGAGGATTGCAGAACTGTCTTAGAAACTGTTTATCAAAATCATCCTTGTATAGAAGTACTTCCTGTAGGTAAATATCCTGCAACGAAATGGGTTAGACAAACTAATAAAGCTCTGTTATCAGTACAAACCGATACACGCACTGGTGGTATTGTATTGATGTGTGTAATTGACAATTTGTTAAAGGGGCAGGCAGGTCAGGCTATTCAATCTCTTAATATTATGGCTGGTTTTTCTCAAAAAGATGGTTTACCATTAAGTCCATATTATCCATAAATATTTAATTCCCTCCATGCACTAGCGGCAATTGCTATGCCAGTTGGTAATATATAATGTTCCTGTGCTTGTATTCTATTAGTTAGAGTAACTTTATTATCATCTTTATAAATGGGAACAGCTGCTTGTATTAATAATTTGCCCGAATCAACTTTTAGATTTACTATATGAACAGAGCAGCCAGTTATATTTACCTTTTCTTTAAGTGCTTGATCTATTGCATTAATACCTCGAAAAGATGGTAACAATGATGGATGTATATTTATTAATCTATTTGGAAAAGCATTTATAAGTGTAGATGTCACAATTCTCATCCATCCAGCCATTACAATTCCTTCTACATTCTTGTCTTTGAATGCTTTAATAATTGCCTCATCTAACTTGTCTCTACTTGAATATTTTCTATGATCAATAACAGTACATGGAATACCCATACGATCGGCACGATCTTTTGCTTCACAATCCGGTTTATTTACAATCAATAGTGAAATTTTGGCGTCAAGTTCACCTTTTATAATTGTTTTTACAAGGGCTTCAAAGTTACTTCCTTTTCCTGATGCCATGACTCCAAGATTTAGAGGTGGATTAAATCTCGCGGGTTTTATAACCTTTGGCGAGATGAGTGAGAATCCATCTCCTGAATTGCTTATCTGATCGGTTTCGTTAGTTAGTGACATAACGAGTTTTTCTGAAGGAATCCAAGTGCCTTGTATTTTTGGTTATTACACTGACCACTCTTTGTCGCAGTGATGGTCAAACATTCAGATAATAGATAGTTTCTAGATGGTCATGGATCTGTTTCAGGTATGAGCTTTCCAAACTTCAGCTCTAGCGATGCCAAGATCCAATGGAATAGGTTCTGTGAGCTCCTTTGGTTTCACGAAGGGTTAGGAATTTGGTTGGATATAAGCAGGATGAATATCAAGGCAGAAGATTTACAGCGGCTTGATCCTCGGTTTAGAAAGGCTTTTGAATCAATGCAGGCCTTAGAAGCTGGATCAATAGCAAATCAGGACGAAAATCGTCAGGTAGGCCATTACTGGCTTAGAAACCCTGACTTAAGCCCCAAAAAAGAAATAGGTGAATCAATAGCGCAAGAGATAAAAGAAATCCAAAATTTCTCTAAAGAAATTTCAAATGGGAATATTTGTTCACCAAATGGGTCATCTTTTACAGATGTTTTATGGATTGGTATTGGTGGAAGTAGTTTAGGTCCTCTATTTATGGTTAGAGCTCTGCAGCAACTTGGTAAAGGATTATCTTTTCATTTTCTAGACAATGTTGACCCAGAAGGTATAAACACAACACTTACCTCTTTAGGTAAGAAACTTCATTCAACCCTATTTGTAGTTGTAAGTAAGTCAGGAGGTACTCCTGAACCAAGAATAGGAATGGCTATAGCAAGGCATCGCTTAGAAGAAGCTGGAGGAGAATGGTGTTCTCAATCAGTAGCAATAACTATGATTAATAGCCAACTTGATAATCAAGCTAAGAAAGAGAATTGGATTAAAAGATTTGACTTACCTGATTGGGTAGGAGGACGTACAAGTATTACTAGTGCTGTGGGTTTATTGCCAGCTGCTTTATCAGGAATAGATGTAGAGCAGTTTCTTAAAGGAGCATCTGAAATGGATGATTTAACAAGGGATTTCAGAATTTTAAAAAATCCTTCTGCGCTATTAACAGCTGCTTGGCTTATTGCAGGAGAAGAGAAAGGCCTAAGGGATATGGTCATATTACCTTATAGAGACAGATTAGAATTATTTAGTAGATATCTTCAGCAATTAGTAATGGAATCACTAGGCAAACGTTTTAATAGAGAAGGCAATATTGTAAACCAAGGATTATCTGTATTTGGTAATAAAGGTTCTACAGACCAACACGCTTATGTTCAACAATTAAGAGACGGAATAGACAACTTTTTTGCTATTTTTATAGAAGTTTTAGAAGATACTAAGGAAATTCCAGAAATAGATAATTTGAATTCTGGAAATTATTTATCGGGTTTTTTACAAGGAACTAGAAAAGCCTTAACTGAAGGATGTCGTCAAAATGCAACTATTTCAATGAAGACTCTAGACGCAAGAAGTCTTGGTGCTTTGATAGCTTTATTTGAACGTAGTGTAGGACTTTATGCTGAAATTGTAAATATTAATGCTTATGACCAACCAGGAGTCGAAGCAGGAAAGAAGGCGGCTTCAGAAGTGTTAACACTTCAGGAAAAAGTAGAGACTTTGCTTTCTGATGGAGAGATCAGAACTATTGAGGAAATACAAATCTCAATAAGTGAGCAATCTGCAGAATCGTTATTTTGGATTCTCAGACACCTGGTTCATAATAATAGTAACTTTTTTGCATTAGGTGATTGGGGTAACCCTTTAGAGCTTAAGTTTGGTAAGAAATGAAACTATTATGGTACTAGATTAACTAACTTCCCTGGCACAATTATTATTCTTTTTGGCTGATTGCCTTCTAACCATTTTTGTGCAATATTGCTTTTAAGTGCAATTTCTTGAAGATCGTTCTTGGTTGATTCACTTGGAACCTCAATCTTGCCTCTGACTTTACCTTTAACTTGAATTACAAGCTCATATGAGTCTTGGAGAAGTGCTTGCTTATCAACTTTAGGCCATGTTTGTTTATGTACAGTTCCTTCACCTCCAGCAATCATCCAAAACTCTTCAGCAATGTGGGGTGCAAAAGGGGCTAATAGCTTAATTAAAACTGATATTGATTCGGTAGCCAGGGATGGACTTACTGAACCTATTAGCTCACTTATAGAATTAGATAGTTTCATTAGTTCAGATATTGCTGTATTTAATTGGAGATCCTTTGTTATATCTTGTGTTATCTCTTGTATTGCTATGTGCACTGCTCTTCTTAACTCTTTTTCTTTCTCTGTAGCGCTTGAGAAAGTATATGAATCGTTCATGTAATTTTTAATAGACTCATTAGGATGAATGACTTTATATCGATTTACAATTTTCACGAGTCTTTGTATAAATCTATACTGACCTTCCACATCTGCATCATCCCACTCAAGATCCTTCTCAGGAGGTGCTTTGAAAAGAATAAACATACGTGCTGTATCAGCACCATATTTATCTATAACTATCTTGGGATCAACTCCATTATATTTGGATTTAGACATTTTCTCATATAACACATCTAGCTGATCATTAGTATCAGGATCTTTAGGTGAATTATGATTAATTACTTTAGATACAGGTATGTATTTACCTGTATTTGGATTCCTATAAGTAATAGCTTGAACCATGCCTTGTGTCAAAAGTCTTTCAAATGGTTCTTTTATTCCAATAAGACCTCTTTTAAATAAAGCTTTTGTAAGAAATCTTGCGTATAAAAGATGAAGTATTGCATGTTCTATACCTCCAACATATTGATTTACGGGAAGCCATTTATCAACAAGATCTTTTTTGAAAGGGAGTGATGTGTTATTTGGATCTGAAAAGCGTAGAAAATACCAAGAGGAGCACATAAATGTATCCATTGTATCGGTTTCTCTCTTAGACGTTTCTCCACATTTTGGGCATGGAGTATTCAGCCATTCTTTCTCATCAACTAATGTAGAGATCTTATTAGAAGTTATTTTTATTCTTTCAGGCAGTAATACTGGTAGATCTTGTTTCTTAACTTTTACTGGACCACATTTATCACAGTGAATTATTGGGATAGGGCACCCCCAATATCTTTGCCTTGAAATTAACCAATCTCTAAGCCTATAGGTGACTTTTTCCTTAGCCCAATTTTCTTTCAATCCTTTTTGTGTGATTTTGCACTTAGCCTCTTCTGAATCTAGGCCAGTGAAAATCCCAGAATTTGTTAAAAAACCGTTCTCAGTAAAAGCAGTATTAGTTATTCGTTCATCTGTTTTAGGTTTAATAACAACTTTGATCGTAAGATCATATTGTTTTGCAAAATCAAAATCTCTTTGGTCGTGAGCAGGGACTCCCATGACTGCGCCAGTTCCATAATCAGAGAGTACGTAATCTGCTATTAGAATTGGCAATAATTCTCCATTGACTGGATTGATTGCTTTTGCTCCTATTGCTAATCCATACTTTTGTCTTTTCTCATCTACTCTTTCAATAGTTGATAAATTATTAACCTTATCTCTAAAGTCTTTTATCTCAGATGATTTATTCTTAGACATTATTTGATCTACAAGATCATGTTCAGGAGATAAGGCAATATAACTTGCTCCAAAAAGAGTATCAGGCCTTGTTGTAAATACAGTTAGTTTTTTATTTGTTTTACCATCAATTAAGAAATCTATTTCTGTACCTGAAGATTTACCTATCCAATTTGATTGCATTGTACATACTCTTTCGGGCCACTCTTTTAGCTCATTCAAATCTTCTAGTAACTCCTCGGCGTAATTTGTTATCTTAAGGAACCATTGTGTTAGGTCTCTTTTTTCTACTTTTGCTCCTGAACGCCAAGATCTACCTTCGGAATCAACTTGTTCATTTGCTAAAACGGTTTTATCTATAGGATCCCAGTTAACACTTGATTTTTTTTGGTATGCAAGCTCAGCATCATATAATTCAAGAAATAAATATTGAGTCCATTTATAATAGTTATTATCACATGTTGTTTGCTCTCGTTTCCAGTCAATAGATAGGCCAAGTCGATTTAATTGTTCTTTCATCTGAATAATATTTTTTCTTGTCCATGCACCAGGATCAATTCCTCTTTCTATTGCAGCATTTTCAGCAGGTAATCCAAATGCATCCCATCCCATGGGATGAAGCACAACAAAACCTTGCATCCTTTTAAGCCTTGCTATTACATCGGTAATCACGTAATTTCTAACGTGCCCCATATGCAGTGAACCAGAAGGGTATGGGAACATTGAGAGGGCATAAAACACTTCCTGGCTTTTTAGAGGTGCCTCTGGTGTTCTATTTATGCCTTCTGCCAACCAGTGGGCCTGCCATCGTCGTTCAATCTCATGAGGGTCATATGAATAGGAAGAGGACTCAGAGGAGGAGAAGTCTGGATTAGAATCCTTCACGGGCATTAATCACCATTAGATGATCGTGTCATAGTTTGGGTAGGTAAGTATATTTTCAATAGAAATTTGTACTGAGAAACCTCTAAGACTGCACCTAACCACAAGAGATGGTGCTAAAGACTTATTCAATTACAACCAATGGATTGATGTACGAGTTCAGCAAGTATGAAGGACTAGGCAACGATTTCCTTGTGTTTGATTGCCGATTGGGCGTTGACGATAAAGTTATAGCCAGGCCTAAATTTGCAAAAAGTATCTGCAATAGGCGATTTGGAGTAGGAGCTGATGGCTTGGTACTTCTAATAAACCCTAAACATGGAGGAGATTTAGGGATGCGTATAATTAATTCTGATGGTACTGAAGCCGAAATGTGCGGAAATGGCATTCGTTGCTTGGTTAAATATTTACTAGATAAAAAAGAAATATCTAAAGGGAATGAAATTTCTGTTGAAACATTGGCAGGAAAGAAGACTGCAATAATTGAAGAAGATTCTCAAATTACTGTAGATATGGGTCCACCCGATTTAATCCCTTCTAATATTCCAACTCAATTAGAGATAGGAGCTTGCGGTCTGCCTCAAGGGGAGATCAATCTTTATGGACATAAGTTAGATGTTTCTGCAGTTGGAATGGGGAATCCACATGCAATCATTCCAGTAGAGGATTTAACCGAAATACCATTTGAAAAATTAGGAAGTACTATAGAAAAATATTCACTGTTCCCTTCAAAAACTAATGTTCATTTTTTACAGTTAATTAATAGAAGAAAAATTAAAATATTGGTTTGGGAAAGAGGTTCTGGCGCAACTCTTGCTTGTGGAACTGGTGCTTGTGCAAGTCTCGTTGCAGCTTATCTCTTAGGTCTATCCGAAAAATCTGCGACAATTAACCTTCCAGGAGGAGATTTAAAAGTAACCTGGCCAGGTCCTAATGAATCAGTATATATGAAGGGCCCAGCTAATTCTATTTTTAAGGGGCAGATATACAGTGAAAATTTAGAAATTAAATATATTAATAATGAATCGATTTTATGAATAAGATTTATAATAAAAGGGAAATATATTTAGATGCTTGTTCTACTACGCCTCCTAGAGAAGAAGTAGTTACTAGAATTGTTAATGTTCAAAAGAGCTATTGGGGTAATGCTTCAAGCCTGCATACATATGGTTTAAATGCAGCTGATATCCTTGAAAGGAGTAGATTAAATATAGCGAATATATTTAGCTCAGAACCAAGAGACATCATTTTTACTTCCGGAGCGACTGAATCAATCAATTTAGCTTTAGAGGGTTCAACCAGATCTTTGAAAAAAGGAAGATTAGTAATTTCATCTGTGGAGCACCCAGCTGTTATTTCTGCGGCAAGAAAACTTAGTAATAATGGATGGAATATATCATTTTGGCCAGTCGACAATCAAGGTAGGGTAAGACTAGACTTGCTTGATGAGATATTATCTCCTCCTACAAATATAGTTTCTTTAATCTGGGCACAAAGCGAAGTTGGTACAATACAACCTATTGAATTAATAGGAAGTGAATGTAAAAAGAGGAATATTTTGTTCCACACAGATGCTACTCAAATTGTTAGCCATAAAGAGTTAATTTGGAATGATTTGCCAATAGATTTATTGAGCTTATCTGCTCATAAATTCCAAGGCCCAAAGGGTATTGGATTGCTTTTAAAAAAACTCAACTCTTCTAGTCGGTTTATACCATTAATGGGTGGTGGGCAACAGGAATATGGATTCAGATCAGGTACTGAGCCAGTTGCATTAATAGCTGGTATGTCTCTAGCCTTGAGCTTGATTTACAATAAAGATCAGCAATCTTCAGAATGTAACGATACAAATAAAACTGTCAAGCAACTTACTGAAAAACTTAAAAGTGATTTGGAGCAATTAAGAGGTATTAAATTTACAGGAGATCCAATAAATAGATTACCAAATCATATCTCAATGTTAATTGGGTCATCAGATCATCGACCCCTTTCAGGAAGGAAAATTGTAAGAGCACTTTCTAATAAAGGTATATATGCGAGTAGTGGCAGTGCATGTGTATCCGGAAAAGTTCAAGATAGCCATGTCCTAAGTGCTATGAAAATTGATAAGCCTTGGTTACAGTCTGGCCTTAGGTTTAGTCTTGGTCCATGGTTAAATGAAGATGATCTTCAGGATGTACCAAGCCTTTTAGAGTCATGTATAGATGAATTGAGCTAAACTTGAATAGGATCAAATATTCATTATTATTGTATCTAAGATGCCCCTTAATCTACCCGCAACATTAAAGGATGCTGAAGACTTGCTAATTACATCTTTAATAGAATATTTAGAGAATACAACAAGCAAAAAAATTGCTGTTAATCTTAAATTTGAGGGTTTAAGGCTTCTTCCAGTAGCAATACGCTTGTCAGAGAAATTGTCTACTAGAAACTTTTCAAATGCTATGGCCTGGGCAGATGCGGGCGCTACTGCATTAGCCAAAAGAGATGCTCCTGATATCTCAAGTTCTATTTATTCATATAAGGAACTATTAAGTTCTCCCGAATTAACCAATACTAAAAACTTACTACTTTGTGTATCTCCACAGGCTTATGATTACGAAGAGTTTTTAGTTTTATGTGAAAAATATCCAGGAAAAATACTTATGATAAATGGCAAGCTTGAGGATTCTGCAGTTGGTATTGGTAGTGTTGGTAGAGAACGAAGAAAGGAATTTATAAGTTCGTGGGAAATAGTGTATTGGCTTGAACCCCTTTCTGGAGGGGCAATTATGAGATCATATCCTCATGACTGGTATTTATTTAAATTATATACAGATGGCTATCGATTTTTAAAAACCTTTAAGGACAAACCAGGCTCGGAAGTAATTAATGAAGAACTGATTTGATCCCATGTTTATCACAATTCACAGTTAAGGTATAATTATTCAACAAATCATGTCGCTAAACAGTTCAATGATTAAATCGTTAATTATCGTTTTTCTTTATTCAGATCTCATAACGTGAATATATATAAAAAAGGAAGAATACTAAGAGTATCAATTTTATTAATTTCAACTACACTAATTTCAATTGTTTTCTTTTTAATATGCAGAAATAATTATCATGACAGTTTCAAATATAATTTAATTTCAAGATTTCTTTCCAATTCTAAGTTTAATATCGATAATCCTTCCAACGAATTTATCTGTCAGGAGCTACAACAAAAAATTAATAATATTATTAATCCTAATAAATCTCCTTGGAGCATTACAGCTTTAGACTCTAAAGGTAATACTCTTGTTTCTATTAATAGTACTTTTCCCCGTATACCAGCTTCTAACCAGAAACTAATTACCACAGCATATTCTTTAGATAAACTAGGACCAAATTTTAGGTTAAAAACTACTCTATATCATAATAAATATAATGATATATATGAACTGATCGGAGAGGGAGACCCAGATTTATCTCCTATTCATATTAAACAATTTTCTTCATCATTTTATGAGCATGTGATGAAATATAGAGAGAAATATTCTTCATATCAATTTTATTTATATGAAGAAAATCCATTACATTGGTGGCCTAAGGATTGGGGTCTAGTTGATAGGAAAGAGGCATATGGAGCTCCAATTACAAGGCTTGCTCTTACTAGTAATGCAACCAATGGGGCTGTTCTCAGACCTAAGGAAAGACTGCTTAAACTTTTTAAAAATTACAATAGTTTGCTAGGAGTGGATACAAGCTTTTCTTTTCCTAGGCAAGATAGATTTAGGCGCTTTCTACAACCAAGAACTAAATTAAAAGTAATTTATTCAGCACCTATGCGCGCTTTGCTTAGCTTGGCAAACTCAGAAAGTCATAATTTTACATCTGAAGTTTTACTGCGTCACGCATCTCAGAATTGGAATGTCGAGCAATCTTCATTAAAGTTAGAACATTGGTTAAAAAATAAGGGTATTCCTACGAAAGGTTTTGTTGTGACGGACGGTAGTGGTTTATCAAGAGCAAATAGAGTAACTAGCTATGGTCTGGCTCATTTGCTTTTGAAAATGAATAATCATAGGTTTTCAAAATTATATAGATCCTCTATGGCTATCATTGGTGTTAGAGGAACTCTTAGCGGAATGTACGTTAACAGTGAATTAAAAAATAGATTTACAGGAAAAACTGGTACATTAACTGGCATAAGATCACTAACAGGTATTCTAGATACAATTAATGGAAATATTTTTGTAAGCATCATTTCCTATAATGCCATAGAACCAGAAAAAAAGATTGAGTCAATCCTCTCAGAGATTCGAATAGCTAATTATTGTATGTAGATTTACTCAACTTACCCTTCTATTATCGGGAACCAACTCTTTTGAGTTAATTATATTAGCTGTATTATTTTTATAGAAAATTGTGTCGTTCATATTGTTACCAGAAAAACGTTGTCCTTTTAGGAAGTCGGTTAATGCCTCTATTTCCTTTTTTAGATGTATTAGGAGTTTTTGTGAATATTTAGTAGTTTGCCATTCCAATGAACGAGCTTCTTGCTTTGTTTGTGAAATAATATATTTACACTTTTTCTCTAGATACTCTTCTTTTTGACAGATTTTTCTAAGTTTTATTAGTTTACCCTTCAGGATTTTGTCTATTTGTTCCTTACGATTACTTTCATATTGCTCTATATCTTTTTCTAAATACGATTTTAAATGTTTATATCTATGTATAAGTTCATTACGATATGATGTATATTCTTCTTGAAGATTTGCACGTGTTTCATTTGCTTTCTGTTGTATGTGTAAGACTTGCTCGTTTGTAGATCTGATCATCTCCTCACATTTGACCTTTGAATGCTTATATATTGCTTCTACTTTCAGTTCTGCCTCATTCTTAATGTTTGTTGAATTTAATAGCCTTTCCTTTTCTCTTTGTGCTTCTTTAACTACAACATTTGATTTGATTTGTGCTTTTTTTATATAATTCTGACCTTCCTGGATAATTTTATTGGCTTTTATTATTTCTTTTGGAATTGAATTTCTTAATGCATCGAGCAGATCAATGGCATATTGCTCGTCAACAATTCTACCACCAGTAAATGGTATCCTTGTACTATCTAATAGGAGCTCTTCGATCTGATCAAGTAGATCTAAAGAAATAAAATTAATGTTCTCCATTTTGATTTGTACTTTCTCCTGAATTAAATAGCCTTTCTAGATCTCGTGCCACTATCTCCGGCACCATATGGGCAACAGTTCCTCCAAACCTGGCGACTTCTTTAACTACTGAACTGCTAAGAAAGCTATGATGGGCCTCTGAAGCCAGAAATATTGTTTCGAAATCAGCATCTAGGGAACGATTTGTATGAGCAATTTGAAGTTCGTATTCAAAATCACTCATTGCTCGAAGTCCCCGAAGAATTAAATCAGCCTTGTTTGCGCGAGCACAAGAGACGGTAAGTCCTTCAAAAGATATTGTTTCAACTCCATTCAGGTGGCCAGTTGCCATCTTGATCTGATGGAGACGTCGTTCTAAGTCGAAGGTAGGTTTTTTGGCTGGGTTTTTTAAAACAGCAACAACAACGCCTCCAAATAGCTCACAAGCCCTTTGAATTAGGTCAAGGTGCCCAAACGTGAGTGGGTCAAAACTGCCTGGGTAGAGAACCCTCATAATTTTCAAAGGTAATAGTTGATGGTATCTATGGATCCACTGTTTAGAGTTGATCCATTCAATCAAATCATTGATGTCTTTAGATCAAGAGGCAAAAAAGGTACTCCTTCGCAAGATTCCTCATGGACTGTTCATTTGTGGGGTACGAGAGGGCGATGATGTCAATGGATTTACGGCTAGCTGGGTGACTCAAGGTTCATTTGATCCCCCTTTGGTAGTCATGGCTGTTAGATCTGAAGGTTCAAGTCACGGAATTATTGAGCGGACAAAATTATTTTCGTTAAATTTTCTAAGATCTGATCAAAAGGATTTAGCGGCAATTTTCTTTAAACCTCAAACTGCTCTTGGAGGCCGATTTGAAGCTGCTCCATTTACTTTTGGCCCTTTGGGAATGCCCTTAATTGACGATGCATTAGGAGGAGTCGAATGCGAGTTAATGGGGCAAGTAAGTAAAGGAGATCACACTGTTTTTGTAGCCGAAGTTAAGACTGCGACTCTTCACAATGACGGAGATGCGTTGAATCTAGCTTCGACAGGCTGGAACTATGGCGGTTAGTTTTTGTCTTGAATACCGAAGAGCTCTCTAATCAAACACTTATAAATAGACCAACTGAACTTGAGGATAGTCTTAAATCTATTCCATCTGAAGCTGGTTGTTATATTTTTAAGGATAGCAATGATCGCTTGCTTTACGTTGGTAAATCTAAGTCGTTAAGGAATAGAGTTAGAAGTTATTTTAGAAATAATTCTATTCATAGTCCAAGAATAAACTTGATGATAAGGCAAGTAAATAATATTGAATTTATTGTTACTGATAGTGAATCAGAAGCTCTGACACTTGAGGCTAATCTCATAAAGAATCAGCAACCCTATTTTAATATATTGCTAAAGGACGATAAAAAATATCCTTATATATGTATTACTTGGAGTGAGGAATATCCCCGTATATTTATTACTAGAAGAAGAAGACAGAGGAATCAAATTGATCGATTCTATGGTCCATTTGTTGATGTGACTCTTTTAAGAAAAACATTGTTTCTTATAAAAAGATCGTTCCCATTGAGACAGCGACCTCGCCCTCTTTATAAGGACAGAACCTGTTTGAATTATTCGATAGGTAGGTGTCCTGGTGTATGTCAAGGGAAAATTAGTTCTAAGGATTATCACAACACACTTATGAAGATAGCTATGATTTTTCAAGGTAGAGCTAGTGAACTTAAGTCAATATTGAATAGTCAAATGCTGATTCACTCTAACAATATGGATTATGAGTCAGCTGCAATTGTAAGGGATCAGATTAAGGACCTAGAACAACTTTTAGAAGAACAAAAGGTTAGTCTACCTGATTCATCAATTAATAGAGATGTTTTAGCTATAGCAATGGATGAAAGAATCTCATCTATACAAATATTTCAAATGCGTTCAGGAAAACTTGTTGGAAGACTAGGTTTTACTTCAGATTCTTTCTCTAAAGATGGTAGTTTAATTGTTCAAAGAGTTATGGAAGAGCACTATAGTCAGGTTGACTCAGTTGAGATACCACCGGAAATTCTTGTTCAGTCACCACTCCCTCAGCAAGATTTTATATCTGAATGGTTAACTGAACTCAGAGGAAGTAAGGTAAATATAATTAATCCTAAAAGAAGTATAAAGGCTGAATTAATTCATTTGGTCCAAAGAAATGCATTTTTGGAATTATCTAGAATTCAACAAGGCTTCGAACAGCAGGTCCTGGAACTTGAGGATCTTGCTCAAGTTCTTGAATTAAGCTACCCACCAAAAAGAATCGAGGGCTATGATATTAGTCATGTTCAAGGGACTGACACAGTAGCGTCTCAAGTAGTATTTATAGATGGATTGCCAGCTAAACATCATTATCGTAAATATAAAATAAGAGATAGCTCAATTAGAATTGGGCATAGTGACGACTATAAGTCTTTGTCTGAAGTCATAGAGCGTAGGTTTAGAAGATGGGCTCGGTTGAAAAAATCAGTTGGCGATTTGTCCTGTTTAAGTAATAGATCTAGTAGTAAACTTGACACTGATGGATTTAATGATTGGCCTGATTTAATAATGATTGATGGTGGGAAAGGACAACTTTCAGCGGTTATGAATACATTAAAGCAGCTTGATTTGCATGAGGATTTGTCTGTATGTTCATTAGCGAAGAAGAAAGAAGAGCTTTTCGTCCCCGGGGATACAGAACCAGTTAGCTCAGACCCTGATCAGCTTGGGCTGAGACTCTTGAGACGGCTAAGGGATGAAGCTCATCGATATGCAATTGGATTTCATAGGAAGAAAAGGTCCGCAAGAATGACAAAGTCATCACTTGGGGGTATTCCTGGTATAGGAAGCAAGAAGATTCGTGATCTTCTAATTTATTTTCAATCAGTAGAGGCTATTCAAATGGCAAGCATAGAGGAAGTGTCTTCTGTTCCTGGTTTTGGTCCGAAAAGTGCTCTTACTGTTTGGACATATTTTCACCCTGAGTAGTTGAAAATAGTAAAATTAATTTAGAGTCATAGAACATGGAGAGTAGCTTGTCCATATCTAATTAAAAGAATATTAATTGATGAACTTTCCTTTGATTTCAAGGTTAGTTATTAATTAGAATAAACTGGGTATTTAATTATTCTGATATGTCATTATCTTTTATATTATTGTGTCTGGCCTTATGACAATGACCGCTGAGGCGTATCTTTGGTTCAAAACTCTTCACATCGTTGGAGTTGTGGTTTGGTTTGCAGGTCTGTTTTATTTGGTCCGACTATTTATTTACCATGTTGAGGCTAAGGAGCTTGAGCCATCATTGAGAGTCCCTTTCCATGAACAATACTCATTGATGGAGAGACGGCTAGCCAACATCATCACTACTCCAGGAATGGTCCTTACTGTTTCAATGGCAGTTTGTCTTTTAGTTGCTCAACCTCAATGGCTGCTACAAACCTGGATGCAAGTAAAACTTATCTTTGTCGCAGCACTTCTTTTATATCATTTCTACTGCTATCGACTAATGGCAAATCTTCAAGCACAAAATTGTAATTGGACTGGACAACAACTGCGGGCTTTTAATGAATTGCCTACTATTTTTCTAATTTTAGTTGTAATGCTTGTTGTTTTCAAAAATCAATTTCCAACCAGTGCCGCGACTTGGTTTATTGTAGGACTTGTAATTTTTATGGCCCTAACAATACAATTTTATGCACGTTGGAGACGTAAAAGGTTAGAAACTATTAGATTAGAAACTCCTGAAGTAAATAGTGACTAGAATGATTACTGAGTTAAAGGAAATCATTTCAAATATAGATGTACATAGTTGCCCAGACAAAATCAATTTACATACACATACTATTTACAGTGATGGTTCAATGGAGCCAGAAACCTTAATCAAACAAGCTATAAATAAAAATCTTCTACATTTAGCAGTTACAGATCATCATAATATTCAGGCATATAGCATAATGAATCAATTTATTTTATCGAATAAACATATGGTTAAACGACTACCAGTCTTATGGTCTGGTATAGAAATTAGTTGTATTCTTAAGAATTGTTTGGTTCATGTTTTAGGTTTGGGGTTTGAGATTACACACAAATCAATGCAGGCCTATACATATGGAGAAGCACCTACTGGAAATAGTCTTAGAGCAGAATTTGTAGTAAATTCCATTCATAATGCTGGGGGGCTTGCAATATTGGCTCATCCAGCTCGCTATAGGTTGGATTATAAACAGCTTATTGATGAAGCTTATAATCTTGGATTTGATGGTGCTGAAGCTTGGTATGATTACGATAACAAACCAATATGGCATCCAACTGAATTTATTTGCGAGAAAATTGATTCATATTTGAAATCTCTTCAAATGTTATCTACTTGTGGTACTGATACACATGGGTTGAGTCTTAATGGAAGATAAATATTATTTTACGCATTTTCATTCGTTCTAGGATGTCCTTCTATTTGGCCTTCAGAACAAAGAACTATTTCTTTGAGTAGTTTTTTTTCAGACTCTTTTATATTTGTCCAAAGTCCTCTGTTTGAGGCCTCTAGAAGTCTTTCTGATATATCACGAAGTACCCATGGATTCTTTATTAAAAGAAATTCTTTTATTGTTTGATTTTCTAACCAGTTTTTACATATGGCAGAGTAACACCAGTTTGGAACTTTTCTAGTTGATGCATCATAAGCAAATAAATAGTCAATACTTGCTCCCATTTCAAATGCTCCTTTATATCCATGGTTCATGACACCTTCTAACCATTTTGGATTTAAGACTCTTGTGCGCATAACTTTGTCTATTTCTTTTTCGAG
Source organism: uncultured Prochlorococcus sp. (assembly GCA_902563335.1). Taxonomy (GTDB): domain Bacteria; phylum Cyanobacteriota; class Cyanobacteriia; order PCC-6307; family Cyanobiaceae; genus CACEWU01. Next base: position 15,722 of record CACEWU010000023.1, read on the forward strand.
GCTATGTATTCTTGGTCTCGAAAATCGAGAATGATCTCCAATCAGAACTTTGGGAATTTTTCCAGATAGCTCTTCAACTGCAGCTGCTAAACCACCGTGAAACTGATAATAATCATCTGAATCAAGGATGTCATGTTCTTTATTATCTTGATTTTGAAGAACCACTTGTACTTTTTTTAAACATTTTTTAAGTGCATCGCAATCTTTGGACGGTTCATCTGAATCATCATATGACCATTGACTCCAAGCTAAATATGCATTTACTAAGTCTGCACGACTATCCCAGCAACCGGAATCAATTAATGCTTGGAGCCCAGCCCCATAAGCTCCAGGGGCAGATCCAAAAATTCTTGGTTGGACACCATCTAATTTTATTGATTCTGAAAGTGGATTTTGTCCTTTGAGCTCATTTAGATTACCTATTAGATTGTGTGCTTTATACACTAAGCATATTAATTGAGGGAATGCGTCCCTAAAAAATCCAGAGATTCTTAAAGTAACATCTACTCGAGGCCTTTGAAGTTGCTCAATAGGAATAATTTCTAAATCTACTACACGTCTGCTAGGACCATCCCATATCGGTTTTATTCCCATTAAATATAGTAATTGTGCAATATCTTCTCCTCCATTCCTCATTGTAGATGTTCCCCATACGGACATTGCAAGGTGAGTTAGTGGTGCACCTTCATCTTGTAAATGAATTTCTAACAGATTAATAGCACTTCTGCGTCCAAGGTCCCAAGCTGATTCAGTTGGCAAACCTCTAAGATCTACACTATAGAAATTTCTTCCAGTTGGTAATACCTCAGGCCTCCCTCTAGATGGTGCTCCAGATGGACCACTATTAACTCTTAGACCAGATATGGCGTTGATAAATGAATCTTTCTCGAGTTTTGGAGAGTTTTCTAGATTCGTTAGGACGTTTGAAATTATATATTGAAAGTATAAATCATTTTCGTAGGATAGTAACCATTGCTTTAGTGGTTTTATCAAATCATTAGGAATATTATTTGGATCAATTTGATTACTCTTCCTTTTTATTAATTTTGTAAGTATTAATTTAGCCTGTTGTTCTATCCATGCTACTACATCACCAATTGTTCTGAAGTTTTTGTTTGTATGTTCTTTTAATATCAATTGGTCATGAGTGGAAACTAAATCACCTTCATTGTCTCCCCATGGATCCAGTTCCAATTCAATTATTTGCGCTATCTTTTGAGTTATACCTATATAATTGGTAGTAGGTGCTCTCACTATCGACAAGAAAAGATCTAGCATTGAATTACTTCCTGGACTTTCACCAAAGATATGTAGACCTGTTCTTATTTGAGATTCTTTAATCTCACACAGATATGAATCTACTTTATTAAGGAAATCATCAATGTCTTTTTGGTCGTTACTATTGGTTGCTAATTCAGTATTTATTCCTGGCCAGTTGTTATGATTCAGGATGTTAATGATCTTGTCCTGAACTCTCTTCGTTCTATTAGAATTAAACTGATTTGATTCAAAATATTCATCTAAAAGTGACTCTAGATGCTGCAAGTCTCCATACAGTTCCGATCTGGATAATGGAGGAGTTAAATGATCAATGATTACAGCCTGAGATCTACGCTTTGCTTGTGAACCTTCTCCTGGATCATTAACTATAAATGGATAGATATTTGGTATTGCACCCAGAGCAATATGAGGTGCACAATTACTACTAAGACCTACACTTTTACCAGGCAACCATTCCAAGCTACCATGTTTTCCTAAATGTACTACAAGATTGGATTTGTGGTGATTACGTATCCACAGATATTGAGCTAGATATCTATGTGGTGGTGGCAGATCTGGTGAATGTAAATCTGATAAATTGTCTGGATCGTATCCTCTACTAGGTTGGATTAATATTGCAATATTTCCATACTTTATACCATGTATAGCAAAACCATTTGATTCAAGATCTATAGCTTCTTGTGGTTTGCCCCATCGTGCTTCAATCTTTTCTTTAGCTTCATAGTTTAATTTATCCCACCATAATAGATATTTTTCAAGGCTCAAATATGTCAATGGTTTTTTATAATTACTTTCCGGATCATTTGTTCGAGTGCTAAGTAGTTCATTCATTAAATCATCAGAATTTTCCAAGTTGTTCAAGGCCGTAATTCCAATGTCCTCTTCCACCTAATAACCTAATAATAATTAGTAAGGCCG
>CACEWU010000024.1 GCA_902563335.1 uncultured Prochlorococcus sp.
CAAAAGCTTAAACTTCCAACTAATGCTCAGATCTTACCTAGAGGAAGTGTTAAAGTTCACGAGGTTATGAATGGAGATACTCTAGGTAAAATCGCTGCCAAATATAAAATCAAACAAACCGAACTTGTTGGCTTAAACGGATTAAGCAGCTCCGATTATATATACCAAGGACAAATACTTAGGCTGCCTACAACTGCAGCAGATATTCGCCAAAAAGCTGCTAAATACTACACAGTTCAAAAAGGAGATACGATTGAAAAAATCGCGTTAAATCACGAAACAAACAAGGATTATCTTATAAAGATAAATAATCTAAAAGATGCTAACAGTATTTATATTGACCAAAAGATCAAGCTACCTAAGCTCGCCCAAGCCGCCCAGAAAAGTACTAATCTCAAGAAAGCTTCAACGCTCTCAAACTATCACGAAGTAAAGCATGGCCAAACCTTGAGTAGTATAGCAAAACACTACAATCTATCATTGGAATTATTAATTGCAATCAACAAAAATATTGACCCCAATAGCATCAGAATAGGTGAAAAAATATATATAAACAAACAAGCAATTAAAGGGAATTATTCTATTCCTAGAGATAATCAAGGCCAAGAGGAAGCAGATAAAAAAAGAAAAGATTCTTCTCAAATTGTAGCCAGGAAAATTAAAGCCGATTGGCGAAGCTATGGACCTTTGAAAGTTGACTGGTCTAAGTGGCAATCACTTGATGGAAGCTATATAGCTCCAAGCATCCATAAAGATGGGAAACCATTATATCTAGCAATTAATTGCACTGAAAGAAAACTCAATGCTACAGGCAATAATGGGACATGGAGGAATTGGATCTCTCCAATAGATAGCTTTGAGCATGATTTAATTAATGATCTTTGCAAGTAAAAAATTATACTTTGCGAGTTAGTTTTAAGCCGCGTAATGAAGAGGCCAGGGATTTTTTATAAACCGACGACCATTATCTCTTATAAAAATCCTTTGAGAGCCATCATTGCTCTCTCTAATTAATTCCTCTTGAACCAATCTTCTTGCTAACCAGCCCCAAGATCTCTCAGATTTATCTAGTTTTTCATGAATGCACTCAACCAAGCTATGTATATCTCCACAATATCCACCATCTAATTGCTTCAACAAAACCAAAGCCTGCTTAGACCAGTCTTGAGCAGGAAGAGATTCAATACATCGATCACATCTTCCACATGGTGGCACAAGTTCCCCAACTGCCAGTAAAAGAGCTTGCTCAATACATATATCTCCTTCAGCAATTGCCTCCATTTTTCTTAATTGTTCCTGTGAAATTTCCAATCTCAACTTCTCATCTTCAAGGTCTACACCCAAAGGTCTCTTCGTAGCCGAGGCCTTAATAGCCCAACCAAGTTTCATTCGATCTCCAGGAGAAAATAAAACTAAACAATTTGCATCTAGGCCATCTCTACCTGCTCTACCAGACTCTTGTAAGTATCTTTCTGGGGTCGAAGGCAAGTTCAGATGAAGAACAAGTCCAACATCACTTCGATCCACTCCCATACCAAAAGCTACAGTGGCTATTAAAACTGGATTTTCTAATTCTAAAAAATCAGCCAAAGCTTTTTGCCTTAATACAGGCTCAATCCCTGCATGATATGGGATAGCGGGGATACCATTATTCCGTAAATGTTGAGTCCATTGTTCAACCAATCGGCGAGTTCTAACATAAATCAAAGACGCTCCTCTAGAACCTTCCAAAGCTTTCAATACAGCTGGCAAAGAGTCTTTAGGTCGCCTAAGCATTGAGTAATGAAGATTATTTCTTCGGGCTGAGCAAACCTTTATTAAGGGTTTACGAAGATTGAGAAGTCGAATGATATCTGCACGTACTTTTGGTGATGCAGTTGCTGTTAATGCAACAATAGGAACACTTGGAAACAACTGACGAATCTCTCCAAGTCGTCGATATTCAGGTCTGAAATCATGGCCCCAAGAGCTAATGCAATGTGCTTCATCAATAGCAATTGCAACTATTTTTTCTTGCAATACTTTTCTTGCTAAGAATTTACGAATTCCAACATGATGGAGCCTTTCAGGAGCCAAATAAAGAAGTCTTAACTCCTCATCTTGCAAAGAAATCAAAGCATCCTTACGTCTGCCAGGGTCCAATCCACCATGAAGACAAATTGCTCGGATACTCCGCTTTTGAAGCTGTATAACTTGATTCTCCATCAAGGCCACCAAAGGTGACACAACTACGACTAGACCATTGAGAGCTAGAGCAGGCAGCTGATAACAAAGGGACTTCCCACCACCAGTCGGAAGCACTCCTAAGACATCCGTGCCAGCGAGAATCGCTTCTAAAATCTCTCTCTGCCCAGTCTTAAAAAGTTCCCAACCGTAATATTCACGTAGGACTGATTTCAGTGAATCCAATAACTACCAGCCATAGCGAAATAACCATAACGATGAAAAGATCGCTAGACCAGTTAAAAACTCAAGGAATAGTTGGAGGTGCTAATTGATCTGCTGCCTCTTCAACTATTTGAAGGCGCAAACGTTTTCCTCCCGAGAGCTCTCCAAGGGAAACTCTCATATTTGCACCAGTGAGATTTTGTAGAGCCTCAAGTAAATCTCTTAAATATGGAGTACTGCTACCACTTTCAATCCAAAGTCTTTCTTGAAGTCCACCTAAACGACGCCATGCACTATGAAGTTTAAAAACCGAAGACTCAAGAGTCTGAGCCTGACCTAATGCATCTGCTAATAAGCCCATCGCATCAAGCCTTTGAGCCTCTTGCATAGCTTTCTCCAGATTTAAGTCAAAAGATTGAAAGGCCCTTACAGAATTAGATGCTTCTAAGGACTTACTGATCCAGCGAGCAGTGCTAGTCACATCCTTTATAAATTCTATTTGGGGATCATCTCTCAAAGCTTGCCTGAAATCTTGTTGTTGAGTATCTGGCAACTTTGATAGCTCTCTAACCAATGGAGCCACAATTTTTGGTGGGAGCAAATTATTTTGAGTACGTTCTCTTATTTCATCTGGCAAAAGTGAACTAGTCGATGCAATGAATTCATCAGAAAGCCTACGAACTTGCTTGCGTGTTATCTCCTTTCCGTCATTAGCAGCCTCAGAAATCATCTGTTGAACTTCTGGTGGAGACTGCGCAGTCTCAATAAAAGCTCTTTTAGAAAATTGATTCACTCTCTTCTGCTCAAGTATCCCTTCACCAACCAAGTCATCAGCTGAGTCTGCTAGTTGAATAAGACCATAAGCACGTGTTTTGCTTATCTCCCTCTCTCTCAACCATTGCAAGAATCCTGCTCCTCGCCCTTCTCCACCTCTTCTTTCTCGATCTCGAACTATTCGTAGGATCCGGCCTCTCCATATCTCAGTTTGCAAATCAAAGCGATCACAAACCTCCCAGGCTTTCTCCAATTGAGCCAGAAACTCAATACTGCTTAAGTCATCTTGCTCAGGGTCTGGTAACTCAATCTGCAGAGCAGAAAGGTCTGGAATATCTAAGGATTTCACCAAAAAAGGGCCAGTCTCGGTGATGGATGCTGACACAGCATGCAACACTCGCGGCGAATTTCTGTGACGCTGAAGCAATCTCCAGCCTTCTCAACGATAATCTAGGTGTATACACTTTTTCAAACACAGCGATGGCGTTTTCTCGCGGTGACATGGTGCGAATCAAGCGCCCTGAGTCCTATTGGTTCAACGAAGTTGGCAAAGTTGCTTCCGTTGATGAATCTGGCATCAAGTATCCAATCGTAGTTCGCTTTGAAAAAGTGGATTACAAGGTCTATAGCGGTGTAGATGGCGGAACAAATACCGCAAACTACAGCGAGGCAGAACTAGAAAAAGCCTAACGAGCTTTGCCAGAGCTTCCTGAAGTCGAGACAGTCCGTCGTGGATTGACAGACTGTCTCGACAATTTTTATGTACAGGATCTACAAGTCTGCAAAGAAAGAACCATTGCCAGCCCAGGGGGATCTAGCTCATTTGTCAAAATGATGCGCGGAACAACCCTCGGAGAATGGCAAAGGAGAGGCAAGTATTTGTATGCAAATCTCCAACGAACTCAACCCCCTTCAAAAAAAAAGATTCCCGAAGGGGTAATTAAAGCAGGATGGTTGGGGGTACATCTTCGTATGACTGGCCAATTTCAATGGCATACAGAAGAAAAAGCACCTTGCCCTCATACAAGAGTTCGCTTTTGGAATAAACAGGGAGAAGAGCTCAGGTTCGTTGATATACGAAATTTTGGCCAAATGTGGTGGGTGCCTCCTGGAGATCAACTCGAAAATGTTATAACTGGTTTAAAAAAACTGGGTCCTGAGCCATTCAGTAAAGAGTTCAACCCTTCATATCTAAAGAGAAGCTTAAAAGGGAAACATAGGTGTATAAAATCTGCATTGCTTGACCAGTCTCTTGTTGCTGGTGCTGGCAACATATATGCAGATGAAAGCCTATTTTTAGCAGGGATTCGTCCAAGCAAACCTTCTGGACAACTTACACAATCAGAAATTTCTAAACTATGCAACTGCCTGGTAGAAGTTCTCCAAATAAGTATTGGGAAGGGTGGAACAACTTTTAGTGACTTTAGAGATTTAGAAGGAGTCAATGGTAAGTATGGAGGACAGGCATGGGTATACCGACGAAGCAGTAAACCTTGCAGACAATGTGGAACTCCAATTCAAAGGGAAATGCTTTCAGGCAGAAGTACTCACTGGTGTCCTAAATGCCAAAGATAAAAATTGACTTTGAGTCGAATTAACAACCAAGTTGATATTTTTCTTATGGAGAATATCCCTTATTGATTTTCACTATTTAACCAAGAAAAAACTACCTTGAACAAATTTTTCTCATTAAAGCCATTAAAAAAGCCACTCATTAATAGAGTGGCTTTTTTAATAACTAAGCCCATCATCTTAGGCATTAGTTAGTTATGAGGAAATGTTTTACCTGGCATTGAGCTATTTTCTCAGGGGGCTACCCCCCAAATATCGTCGCCGCTGATGCGTTTCACAACCGAGTTCGAGATGGATCGGAGTGGTACCACAACGCCATGAACACCAGGATAGAGACCTCAAGGAATGAACCTTGAGAACTGCATAGATAAGTAATGATTATCCAATAACTAAGGATGTCATCTTGGAAAACAAATAAAGCATTTGAGAAATTAGGAATATGGTCAAGCCCTCGGTCTATTAGTACTCCTCCGCTACACCTGTTACCAGGCTTCCACGTAGAGCCTATCAACGGGTGTTCTTCCCGTGACCTTACTGGCTTATGCCATGGGAATACTCATCTTGAGGTGGGCTTCCCACTTAGATGCTTTCAGCGGTTATCCACTCCGCACATGGCTACCCAGCGTTTACCGTTGGCACGATAACTGGTACACCAGAGGTGCGTTCCTCCCGGTCCTCTCGTACTAGGGAGAAATCCTCTCAATATTCCTGCGCGTACACCGGATATGGACCGAACTGTCTCACGACGTTCTGAACCCAGCTCGCGTACCGCTTTAATGGGCGAACAGCCCAACCCTTGGGACCGACTTCAGCCCCAGGTTGCGATGAGCCGACATCGAGGTGCCAAACCTCCCCGTCGATGTGAACTCTTGGGGGAGATCAGCCTGTTATCCCTAGAGTAACTTTTATCCGTTGAGCGACGGCCCTTCCACTCAGAACCGTCGGATCACTAAGGCCGACTTTCGTCCCTGTTCGACTTGTAGGTCTCACAGTCAAGCTCCCTTCTGCCTTTGCACTCGTCGACTGATTTCCAACCAGCCTGAGGGAACCTTTGCGCGCCTCCGTTACCTTTTAGGAGGCGACCGCCCCAGTCAAACTGCCCACCTGATACTGTCCGCTCCCCGGATAACGGGTGAACGTTAGAACCCTAGCTCTGAAAGAGTGGTATCTCACCATTGACTCAGTAGCACCCACAAGCACTACTTCAACGTCTCCCACCTATCCTGCGCATTCAGAGCCCGGGCACAATACCAAGCTACAGTAAAGCTTCATAGGGTCTTTCTGTCCGGGTGTACGTAGTCCGCATCTTCACAGACAATTCTATTTCGCCGAGCCTCTCTCCGAGACAGCGCCCAGATCGTTACGCCTTTCGTGCGGGTCGGAACTTACCCGACAAGGAATTTCGCTACCTTAGGACCGTTATAGTTACGGCCGCCGTTCACCGGGGCTTCAGTCGCCAGCTTCGCTTACGCTGACCGGCTTCCTTAACCTTCCGGCACTGGGCAGGCGTCAGCCCCCATACATCGTCTTGCGACTTAGCGGAGACCTGTGTTTTTGGTAAACAGTCGCCTGGGCCTCTTCACTGCGACCAGCTCTCGCTGGCACCCCTTCTCCCGAAGTTACGGGGCCATTTTGCCGAGTTCCTTAGAGAGAGTTATCTCGCGCCCCTCGGTATTCTCTACCACCCCACCTGTGTCGGTTTCGGGTACTGGCAGTTATGCCTTAACGGGTATAGGGCTTTTCTTGGAAGCATGACATCACCAACTTCGCTGCCGTAGCAGCTCGTACTCACGTCTCAGCTCAGAGCGTTTTCTCCGCTCCTCAAAGCCTCGAGCGCTTGAACCAGTAACCAACATCTGGCCTGGCTAGCCTTCTCCGTCCCCCTTCCCAAAACATAACCGGTACAGGAATGTTGACCTGTTATCCATCGACTACGCCTTTCGGCCTCGCCTTAGGTCCAGACTAACCCTCCGCGGACGAGCCTGCCGGAGGAACCCTTAGGGTTTCGGGGCATGGGATTCTCACCCATGTTTTCGCTACTCAAGCCGACATTCTCACTTCTATGCAGTCCACGCCCGCTTACGCTAACGCTTCACCCCACATAGAACGCTCCCCTACCATTTAAACAAGTTAAATCCGCAGCTTCGGTACAACACTTAGCCCCGTTCATTTTCGGCGCAGGATCGCTCGACCAGTGAGCTATTACGCACTCCTTTGAGGATGGCTGCTTCTAGGCAAACCTCCTGGTTGTCTGGGCAACCCCACCTCCTTTATCACTTAGCGTTGATTTAGGGACCTTAGCTGGCGGTCTGGGCTGTTTCCCTTTCGACTATGGAGCTTATCCCCCACAGTCTGACTGCCTAGTTACACACAGGGTATTCAGAGTTCATCTCGATTTGGTACCGCTCTCGCAGCCCGCACCGAAATGGTGGCTTTACCCCCCTGCTGGAGCACTAGACGCTACGCCTCAACGTATTTCGGGGAGAACCAGCTAGCTCCGGGTTCGATTGGCATTTCACCCCTAACCACAGCTCATCCGCTGATTTTTCAACATCAGTCGGTTCGGACCTCCACTTGGTATCACCCAAGCTTCATCCTGGCCATGGTTAGATCACCCGGGTTCGGGTCTATAAACACTGACAAACGCCCTATTCAGACTCGCTTTCGCTATGGCTCCACCATTTCCGGTTTAACCCGCCAGTGCCTATAAGTCGCCGGCTCATTCTTCAACAGGCACACGGTCACCCGATAAGTCGGGCTCCCATTGCTTGTAAGCTCACGGTTTCATGTTCTATTTCACTCCCCTCCCGGGGTTCTTTTCACCTTTCCCTCGCGGTACTGTTGCGCTATCGGTCACACAGGAGTACTTAGCCTTACGAGGTGGTCCTCGCAGATTCACACGGAATTCCACGTGCTCCGTGCTACTCGGGATACAGCTAGGCCAACGCTCCTTTCGATTACGGGGCTTTCACCCTCTATGGCGCGCCATTCAAACGCTTCTTCTAGGTTTGTTGGTCCACATTGCTGTCCCACAACCCCGATAGTCGAAACTATCGGTTTAGGCTCTTCCCCGTTCGCTCGCCGCTACTTAGGGAGTCGTTTTTACTTTCCTTTCCTCCAGCTACTAAGATGTTTCAGTTCGCTGGGTTGGCTCGCGCCAGCCTATGGATTCAGCTGGCCGTTCTAGGGGTTGCCCCATTCGGAAATTCCCGGATCAAAGCGTGTTTCCAGCTCCCCGAGACTTATCGCAGGTAACCACGTCCTTCATCGCCTCTGTGTGCCAAGGTATCCACCGTGAGCCCTTTGTAGCTTGACCATTTATCTCTATAAATAACACGTGTTAATAAACACGTAACTTATTAACCTAGTCAATAAGTTAATAAAGCAAAAAAATCACTTTATTGACACTTATAGAGCCTTTGCTCTTGCTCAAGAATTAAGTTATTCTTTTTCATTAATAAGAAATTGCTAATAAAAACAATTTCTTATTAATGAAAAAGAATAACTTTCATCCATGAGATGCTTTATTCTTTTCCAGACTCACCTATGCAGTTGTCAAGGTTCTACTGAACTTCATCTACATCCATTTTGAATGTAGTGAGCCCAGCGTCCTGTCAACCAAAATTTAAAATTGAATCTTGGAATGATAGGAAGCTAGGTTCTCTCAGATATAACTTAAGTCTAAATCACATACACAACGTAGATCTCCTCGATCTGGTTATCAGGAAGTCGATCAGTGGAGGTAAGCGGACTCGAACCGCTGACATCCTGCTTGCAAAGCAGGCGCTCTACCAACTGAGCTATACCCCCAACACCGAATGGGCCATCCTGGACTTGAACCAGGGACCTCACCCTTATCAGGGGTGCGCTCTAACCACCTGAGCTAATGGCCCAGGAGTACCCTTGTTGGGTGTGACCTAGACAAGTTTAGGAACTGAAAATCAATCAGGCACAGGAAAAAGATAATATCTCTATCTCCATTTTGCCTGTCAACTTTGAGGTACCGATCGACCTAAGGTGACAGGATTATGGCCTAAGAATAAATAACTTAGACATCACAATCAGTTGTTGTCTCCCTGTTAGGAGGTGATCCAGCCGCACCTTCCGGTACGGCTACCTTGTTACGACTTCACCCCAGTCATCAGCCCCACCTTCGGCGTCCTCCTCCACAAGGGTTGGAGTAACGACTTCGGGCGTGGCCGACTTCCATGGTGTGACGGGCGGTGTGTACAAGGCCCGGGAACGTATTCACCGCAGTATGCTGACCTGCGATTACTAGCGATTCCTCCTTCACGTAGGCGAGTTGCAGCCTACGATCTGAACTGAGCCACGGTTTATGGGATTTGCTAGCCCTCGCGAGTTTGCTGCCCTTTGTCCGTAGCATTGTAGTACGTGTGTAGCCCAGGATGTAAGGGGCATGATGACTTGACGTCATCCACACCTTCCTCCGGTTTATCACCGGCGGTCTCTCTAGAGTGCCCAACTGAATGCTGGCAACTAAAAACGTGGGTTGCGCTCGTTGCGGGACTTAACCCAACATCTCACGACACGAGCTGACGACAGCCATGCACCACCTGTCACTGCGTTCCCGAAGGCACCCTCCAATTTCTTAGAGGTTCGCAGGATGTCAAACCCTGGTAAGGTTCTTCGCGTTGCATCGAATTAAACCACATACTCCACCGCTTGTGCGGGCCCCCGTCAATTCCTTTGAGTTTCACACTTGCGTGCGTACTCCCCAGGCGGAACACTTAACGCGTTGGCTACGACACCGAGGGGGTCGATTCCCCCGACACCTAGTGTTCATCGTTTACGGCCAGGACTACAGGGGTATCTAATCCCTTTCGCTCCCCTGGCTTTCGTCCATGAGCGTCAGTTATGGCCCAGCAGAGCGCCTTCGCCACTGGTGTTCTTCCCGATATCTACGCATTTCACCGCTACACCGGGAATTCCCTCTGCCCCTACCACACTCAAGCCCAACAGTTTCCACTGCCTTGATGGAGTTAAGCTCCACGTTTTAACAGCAGACTTGAAAGGCCGCCTGCGGACGCTTTACGCCCAATAATTCCGGATAACGCTTGCCACTCCCGTATTACCGCGGCTGCTGGCACGGAATTAGCCGTGGCTTATTCCTCAAGTACCGTCAGATCTTCTTCCTTGAGAAAAGAGGTTTACAGCCCAGAGGCCTTCATCCCTCACGCGGCGTTGCTCCGTCAGGCTTTCGCCCATTGCGGAAAATTCCCCACTGCTGCCTCCCGTAGGAGTCTGGGCCGTGTCTCAGTCCCAGTGTGGCTGATCATCCTCTCAGACCAGCTACTGATCGAAGCCTTGGTGAGCCATTACCTCACCAACAAGCTAATCAGACGCGGGCTCATCCTCAGGCGAAATTCATTTCACCTCTCGGCATATGGGGTATTAGCGGCCGTTTCCAGCCGTTATCCCCCTCCTGAGGGCAGATTCCCACGCGTTACTCACCCGTCCGCCACTAACCCGAAGGTTCGTTCGACTTGCATGTGTTAAGCACGCCGCCAGCGTTCATCCTGAGCCAGGATCAAACTCTCCGTAGTATTCAGGCCCTCTTGTAGGAGTCTTAATTTAAGGCTCTCACTCAGTCTGATTTGCTCCACCCACAAATTCAGCACTGGCGTACTGAATGTAGTTGTTGCCTCCTTCTAGTAAAAGAAGGGTTCAAAGAGTGCACATATGAATCTCTTCATCGTGACTATCCAGGATCTCAGATCCGGTCGTTACTCCCTCCTGTAACACCTTTCACAAAGAATCTTTTCGTGAAAACAGATTCAATGCAGTAAACAGAAGGTCGCAACTAAATGTTTTTGACGGGACCTCACACTCTCGTCGCTTCTCTATACATAATTCTGTGTCCAATTAAGGACAACAGGAATAAAGGCGACAAAAGCGTCAGTTCCTAAACTTTTCAGTTGTCCAGGTTCATACCTTCCACTCCTCAAAAAGGAAGCTTCAGGCACTGCGACTTTAAGGTCGCTATTGAAACTTACAACACCGTTGGATTTCTCCATATGGCATGTAAGTAACCAGTGAACTGCTTAGAACTTTCGCCTTCTGCAGTTCATGGGATGTGCACTTGGCTCAGCCATTGCACATCCAAATAACTTAGACCATAAACAGCCATAGTTGCAACTCCACCGAAATACCTGTATCTCTAGAGTTACTTCCACTGTTTAAAGCAGTTGCCACAACTAGCTTTTATATGGAACCAATAGGCAATCGAATCAATTAATGGCAGAACGATTCAGCCAAAAGCACCAAAGGGTGCGTCCAAACTCGAATGAGGAACAAGTTGTAAGAAGGGTCAAAGAGCATTTCGAGCGCTCATTGATCAAAGTAGGAGGTCATGTTGCAGGAAGTGTTGCGGCACTAGAACACCCTGCAGATAATGATGCCCTCAATTATGGAGAAGTCTTTTTACGCGACAACGTGCCAGTAATGATTTATTTGCTGACACAAAAGAGATACGACATTGTCAAGCAGTTCCTAAGCGTATGCCTAGATCTTCAAAGCACCACATATCAAACTCGAGGGGTCTTCCCTACAAGTTTTGTGGAAGAACAGGGAGAACTGATTGCTGATTATGGTCAACGATCTATTGGCCGAATCACATCTGCTGATGCCAGCCTTTGGTGGCCGATTTTATGTTGGTTATATGTAAGGCGAAGTGGAGACAGGAGTTTCGGAACGAGTCAAAGAGTCCAAAGAGGCGTGCAACTGCTCCTTGATCTTGTTCTACATCCAACGTTTGAAGGAACACCTGTCCTATTTGTCCCTGATTGTTCATTCATGATTGACCGTCCTATGGACGTTTGGGGCGCACCTCTGGAAGTGGAAGTTCTCCTTTATGCATGTCTAAGGAGCTGTATTGAGCTCATGGAATTAAGTCGCAAGCAGCAAGTTAGCCGGCTTCTTGACCAAAGACTTGTTCTAACGAGGCAATGGGTACATGATCTTCGCCAATTCCTTCTAAAGCATTACTGGGTCACCAGTAAAACCATGCAAGTACTTCGAAGAAGGCCCACAGAACAATACGGAGAAGACCAACATCAAAATGAATTTAATGTTCAGCCCCAGGTCGTGCCTTCGTGGCTTCAAGACTGGTTAGAAAATCGAGGTGGATATCTCATCGGCAATATTCGAACAGGCAGACCTGACTTTCGTTTTTATAGCTTGGGGAATTCACTCGCATGCATGTTTGGTGTTCTCACCGCCCCTCAACAAAGAGCCCTTTTCCGCCTAGTACTTCACAACCGTCAACATTTAATGGCCCAAATGCCAATGAGGATTTGCCATCCCCCAATGTACGGATCAGAATGGGAAAACAAAACTGGCTCAGACCCTAAAAACTGGCCATGGAGCTATCACAACGGGGGGGCACTGGCCAAGCCTCCTTTGGTTCTTTGGGGCATCAATTCTGTTGCATGAAAAAAGATACCCTCAAGCAGATGTATTACTAATGGGACAGATGCGTGCACTACTTGAAGAATGTTATTGGAGCCAACTAAATCAACTTCCAAGGCAAAAATGGGCTGAATATTTCGATGGACCCACTGGGACTTGGGTGGGCCAGCAATCAAGGACATACCAAACATGGACAATTGTTGGTTTCCTTCTTCTCCATCACTTATTGCGGGTATGTCCCGATGATGTGCTGATGCTTGATCTTGATGAACTTATGCCATAAAGAAAATCTCAAAAACCTGATCTCAAACCATGAATTTGTAAATTTCCCCAAAGGGTCAAAATCGTCAGAACAGTCCTAGAGTTAAAGACTTATCAATTGGCAGACATGCTCCTATCCCAAGATAAATAGTAAAGACCGTCCCAAACAGGAATACTGCCATCGCAATTGGCCTTCTAAATGGGTTTTGAAATTTATTAAAGTTCTCTATAAATGGAATCAGCATCAGCCCCAGAGGGACCATTGTTTGCAAAGCTATCCCTAGTAGCTTATTAGGAACAACTCTGAGTATTTGAAAAACTGGATATAAATACCACTCAGGCAATATTTCTAACGGAGTAGCAAAAGGATCAGCTTTATCACCTAACAATGCAGGATCAAGAACTGCAAGACCGACAACACATGCAATTGTGCCGAGAATTACTACCGGAAATATATATAAAAGATCATTAGGCCAAGCAGGCTCACCATAGTAGTTGTGGCCCATACCTTTAGCGAGCTTGGCCCTAAGTTTTGGGTCAGCTAAATCAGGCTTCTTAAGAATGTGCATGAGAAGGACCAGGTCTTAATAGAAAGAATTTAAAAGGTGGGCTATTAATGGTCTTTGGAATTCAAAGCAAATCTAAGGCTAGAGAGGACCTGAGATTCCTTGTTTACGAATCATAAGAAAGTGCATGAGCATAAACACAGCTAATAGCCATGGAAGAACAAAGGTATGCAAACTGTAAAAACGCGTGAGAGTTGGCTGTCCAACACTTTCACCACCTCGAAGCAATTCCACCATGAAATCTCCAACTACAGGAATAGCTGCAGGGACCCCGGAAACGATTTTGACTGCCCAATAACCGACCTGGTCCCATGGAAGTGAATATCCCGTGACACCAAATGAGACCGTAATCACAGCCATTACAACCCCCGTAACCCAGGTAAGTTCTCTTGGCCTTTTAAATCCTCCAGTGAGATAAACCCTAAATACATGAAGGATGAGCATCAGAACCATCATTGAAGCGCTCCACCGATGAACTGATCTAATGAGCCATCCAAAGCTCACATCAGTCATTAAGTAACTCACTGAGCTATAAGCTTCAGCAACAGTTGGTTTGTAATAAAAGGTCATCGCGAAACCAGTCGCGAATTGAATCAAAAAGCAAACCAGTGTGATGCCCCCAAGGCAATAAAAGATATTGACGTGGGGGGGGACGTATTTTGAAGTGACGTCATCTGCTATGTCCTGAATTTCAAGACGTTCCTGGAACCAGTCGTAGACAGGTGAGGAGTTCGCCATGCATGTGTGAGCTTTGATACGAAGATTCTACTGAATGTGCTTCAAGGTACGTACCCGGGATTAATCCAATGCCTTCGTCTGTTAAATCCTGGTCAAAAGCTCTCCATCGCTGGCTTTGTTGGCTAGTGAGCTTTGGACTGTGCTGGCTAATTATTTCGAAACCAGCACTTGCTTTAAATGACGGCCAGCAACTTGTTTTAGAAAGTTGGAAGCTAGTAAATGATGGGTACCTAGATACAACAAAATTCGAAAAAATCCACTGGAGACGTCTAAGACAACAGGCCCTAGAGAAACCAATTACAACAAGCGAAGAGGCTTATTCAGCCATTGAAAATATGCTCCAACCTCTCGGCGATCCATACACAAGACTCCTTAGACCAGAGGACTTCAAAGCTATGAAAGCAAGCAATCTGGGCAGCGAAATTAATGGTGTTGGCCTTCAGCTTGGAGCACGTGAGAAAGATGGCCAAATAGTAGTTATTGCACCGCTTGAGGGCTCACCAGCAGCAGATGCAGGTGTAACAAGTGGTACAGCGTTAATAAGTGTTAATGGAGAGTCTCCAAAAACACTCGGTTTAGAAGCCACTGCCGCCCGGCTAAGAGGCGAGACCGGATCGCAAGTCATTGTTGAACTTCAACCGCCTAACGAACAAGTTCAAGAAGTAATTCTTGAACGCCGAAGTGTTGATCTGAGACCAGTTCGCACACGTCGTCTTAGAAATGAATCCCACACGCTGGGCTATTTGCGTATTACTCAATTTAGCGAAGGTGTTCCAGAACAAGTCGTCGAAGCACTTCAAGAATTGTCTGAAAAAGGAATAGAAGGTCTAGTTCTAGATCTTCGTAATAATTCTGGTGGATTAGTCAGTTCAGGTCTTGCAGTTGCAGATGCATTTCTTAGCAACAAACCCATAGTTGAAACAAAAAATCGCGAAGGGATAAATGATGCAATACCTGCAGAACTTGAAACCCTTTATGACGGACCAATGGTCACGCTTGTCAATGGAGGTACTGCAAGTGCAAGTGAAATACTGGCTGGTGCATTGCAAGACAATGGTCGATCACAACTGCTTGGAAGTAAGACATTCGGCAAAGGGCTAATTCAATCTTTAACAACCTTGAGTGATGGAAGTGGGCTTGCAGTAACCGTTGCTAGTTATCTAACTCCTCAAGGCAGAGACATACAAAACTTAGGGATAGAACCAGACCGTTTTCTAGACATCCCAGAACCTCTTAATCCAGGAGGAGCTGAGGATCGATGGCTACAAGATGCAGAACTTTTAATGGGAGCCAATCTTGACAGGCAAGGCCTTGAGGCATCAGAACCCAAAAATGATGTTTTAAACCAAGCAGACAAAAATGAATTTTTTCAAGCTAAAAATGATCTATATGAATGATCAATGAGCGTCAGGACATATCACGACCCACTACATCTCGGCATAACACTCAATTCATGCAAACCAGCCGAAGCAATGGTTATGGAATTAATAGATTCCTCACCATTTCAACGGCTAAGACGAATTCGACAACTTGGTCCAGCATCCTTGACATTTCATGGGGCCGAATCAAGCAGATTTACACATTCCTTAGGTGTCTTTCACCTGGCACGTAAAGCACTTGATAGGTTGGTACAAATCGACTCTGATTTAAACAACTATCGAGGATTACTTTATGCGGCTTCCCTTTTACATGACATTGGACATGGCCCACTTAGTCATACAGGCGAAGAAATGTTTGGAATGTGCCATGAATACTGGTCTGGAAAATTAGTAAAAGAAGATCAAGCAATAAAAGAATCCCTAGAAAAATATAAACAAGGTACTGCAAATGAAGTAGCTGATTTAATTATGAATGGTCAAGTCAGTCGAGTAATTATTAAAGATCTAATTAGTAGTCAACTTGACTGTGACCGCTTAGACTATTTATTAAGAGACAGTTACAGTACAGGCACTCGTTACGGGCAGCTTGACCTAGAAAGAATCATCTCTGCGCTAACAATCGCCCCTGACAAAGGACTAGCGATTCATCCCAAAGGACTACTAGCAGTTGAGCATTATTTAGTTGTTAGAAATCTAATGTATAGGGGTGTATATAATCACCGCTTAAACGAAGTTTGCAGTTGGATTCTTGAGAAACTGATAACTACTGCTCGTAGTTTAGGCCCAACTGAAATTTGGGCCGATAGATTCATGGCTCAATGGCTCTGGAATAGAAACGACATTGACATTGACACATTCCTAGCAAATGATGACATTCGAACTACTTACCACCTCTCTCGTTGGAAAGAAGAAGCTCCCTTCCCTCTTTCAAATCTATGTGAAAGATTCTTAAATCGGAATCTACTCAAAGCAGTGGCTCTAAAAAATTTGAACAATGAGCAACAACTTGAAGCTCTTGTAATTGCTAGAAAGCTGACTGAAGCTAACGGGTTAGACCCTGATTTTTCTTGTGGTGTTCGTCATCAACAATTTCATGGATATCACCCTTACAAAAGTGGAATAAGGCTATGGGATGGTGTTAATTTACAAGCGATTGAACACACTTCAGCATTAATAAAAGCACTCAGCAATCCAGATGATGTAACTTGGCTGATTCATCCTAAAGAAATCCATCAAGAACTTAAGAAAAAGCTTAATTCATTCAACCAAGCAATCTAAAGTCACCCTTAAATGCAATGAAATTGATGAAGGGAGAGGCTCTTGATATAAAAACAATTAGACTTCCTTTAAAGAGAGAAGCAGACTGGAAAAGATCACTCCCATTAATTCTTAAAGAACTTAAACCAGGTGCCATAAGAGTCGACTGCCAAGACTGGCTTCTTTGCTGTAGAGACCTCAAAGAATTACAATCTATGGCAGAAAAAGCAAATCTAAAAATAAAAATTATTCAATCTAGTGTTAGCGAAACAATCATAAGCGCAGCTGCTTTAGGCCACCAAACAGATATAACATTTAGACCTAGCAATCTTCAATCTTCTGAATTAGCGACTGAAACACCACAAACAAATGCTGACTCAAAACTGCTTTTCCATAAAGGAACACTTCGCGCAGGCGAGGACCTTTCTTCTGAAGGTGATGTACTTTTA
>CACEWU010000025.1 GCA_902563335.1 uncultured Prochlorococcus sp.
ACTGATAGGAAGATCAGCTCTGTTTCAGATCTCGTGCCAATCTTAGAGAGCGTTCAAAAGACAAGTTCACCTCTAGTTATTTTGGCAGAAGAAGTAGAAGGAGAAGCACTGGCAACTCTAGTAGTCAACAAAAACAGGGGTGTTTTAAAAGTCGCTGCCGTCAGAGCACCATCATTTGGGGAGAGACGTAAGGCGACACTCGCAGATATCGCAGTACTCACTGGAGGAACCTTAATCAGTGAAGACAAAGCAATGACACTTGACAAAGTCGAGTTATCAGATCTTGGGAAAGCTAGAAAGGTGACTATCAGTAAAGACAGCACCACAATCCTTGCAAATGATGATCAAAAAGATTCAGTAGCCTCCAGAGTTGCCTCTATAAAACGTGAACTTAATGAAACTGATTCGGAATATGACCGAGACAAGCTCAACGAGCGTATCGCAAGACTTGCTGGAGGAGTAGCCGTTATCAAAGTGGGGGCTCCAACTGAAACTGAGCTGAAAAATCGCAAACTAAGAATTGAGGATGCACTAAACGCAACACGTGCAGCCGTCGAGGAAGGTATCGTTGCTGGAGGTGGAACAACACTTCTTGAACTCAAAAAAGAATTAACAGGTTTTGTCAAAAAGCTAAAAGGTGATCAACAAACAGGTGCAGAGATAATTCAAAGGGCTCTATCCGCACCTGCAAGGCAAATAGCAATTAATGCAGGACAAAATGGGGATGTTGTTATATCTGAAATCGAACGATTAGGTAAAGGATTCAACGCCCTCACCTGTACCTATGAAGATCTACTTTCCGCTGGAATTCTTGATGCAGCCAAAGTAGTGCGTCTCGCAATTCAAGATTCAGTATCTATCGCTTCATTACTTATAACTACAGAGGTAGTAATTGCTGACAAGCCAGAGCCTCCAAATAGTGGTGGAGCTGAAGGTGGTGGAGACCCCATGGGAGGAATGGGAGGAATGGGAGGAATGGGAGGAATGGGAGGAATGGGAGGAATGGGAATGCCCGGAATGATGTAGTAAAAATGTTCTATAGGCAATCAAATAACTACAGTTATCCAAAAGGAGAAAGCACAAATTTATCAACTAAAATAAACCCTTATTTATAGTTATTTACCAGTGAGATGAATATAGTTTCACCTCACTGGTAAATAACTATAAATAGAATAATATCCGCAGATATATATTCTCCTAGCATTAACATGAAAGGATTATTGATCTAATTTCGATCAATCCGTCAGGAAGCCTTAGGCAAATATTCTTCATCATTATTTGGCAACCATCGTCGAAGACGACTCAGCGTAGGCTGAGGAGGTGGAGGGATAAAAGTATCATCAGAAGGCTTTCTTACTATCATTTCTGGATTCGTTTTTAATTCAAAATCTTGTGTGATGGATTCACTAGGTGCTTGGTTTAAACCAATTGAATTGATTTCCTCTCCCAACTGTTCTTCGTCACATTCAAGTGATAATTCCTTTCCAAGATTTTCCTTAGCTGACTTTATCAACGCAGTATTCTGTCTCTGACTCAACAAATATTCATCAGCAAATTGACTAACATCTTTTTGAAGATCACATATAGAAATGTCAGGGAGTGTTGAGAGACCATATCGATGAACCCATTTAGCCTCCAATTGCAAAATACGCTTCTCTTCTCTAAGAGCAAATGCCTTTGAAATACTTTGCTGAAGCTCAGCCTGGCGAACGGAAACAACAGACAAGGCAGGTTTTTTGTTCACGGGATTAAGCAAGTTTGCGATTCAAAAGTGGGCCAATCAAAAGGAAAAGTCCAATCGTGAGTAGCGTCAACACAATCAAACAATCAAACCCTCTTACATCTCCATAAGGAGCATGAATTAGAACAATGTCAAGGTCTAATGGGCCAGCATAAGCAGCACGAATAGGCTCGATGGCAAATGTAAGTGGATTAATTGCAGCCAACCAAGCCAACCAAGAAGGCATAAAAGAAAGAGGTGCCAAAGCTGTACTAGCAAAAAGCAGAGGCAGATTCGCGACAAAAATAACTGCTATTAGTTCTATATGGCCTGGCAAGGCAAATGCTAAACCAAGACTTAAAGCAGTAACTGCAAAAACTAATAGTAATAATGTAAAGCATACCAATATCAACCCTGCAGGGCCTGGCCAGCCATAGCCAAGAAGGGAAGCAGTCCCCATAATTGCAAGACTTTGAAGAAGACTAATTGTTGTTATATAAATCACCGAAGCAAAAACTATCGAGTTGCGGCTACATAATGGAGCCACTAATAAACGATTAAGGAATCCAAATTCACGATCAAACATCACAGGTAATCCTGCATTTAAAGCGCCACTAAATGCGGTAAATACAATCACTCCAGCGCCTAGGAATCTTCCATAACTCATACCACCTGGCAATAGTCCCTCAGGAGCATTCGAGAACAGTGCCCCAAACAAGACAAGCCAAATTAAAGGTTGAAGAATTCCTGCAACCAAAGTAGAAGGTCGCCGAGCTAACTGAAGAAAAAGCCGTCTGGTGAGAGCAAACGTTTCTTGCATCAGATCTGAAAATGAACTTTTTTCACTAGCTAGTGACGAAACTGCAGAAGTAGAAATAGTCATGGTTAATTTTTAGAAAAAATCTTAGGAGCGATTGGGATGACTCTTGCAATGCAACTCTGATGTGAACAATCATCTCATAGCATTTTTACTCTCTAATTTCATATCTCTTTGTCCAACAAGCTCTAGTTCAGCATCCATAAGGGTTCTTCCTGTAGCTTGTAAGTAAACATCATCCAAGCTGGGACGACTCTGAGAAAGGGCAAATATTTTTAGATCAGCACTGGCCAATTTTTCTCGTATACATTTCAAAACACTTTCGTCATCAACTACAAGGTTCAAAGAGAAACCTTGTAGTTGATTAATTACTACTTGGCGGACACCTTCAATAGTTTCTAATAATTTACTAATTTTTTTAGCCTCATTCTCATCACTAAATTCACGTACTCGAAGAGTAACCCGATCTCCTCCAAGTTTCTCTTTAAGGTTTTTAGGAGAACCTTCTGCAATAACTCTGCCTTCATCGATTATTGCCATCTGGTCTGCGAGTGCTTCAATCTCCTCAAGGTAATGACTACTAAGTAGTATTGTTGTCCCTTTATTTTTCAACTCAAGCAACAACTGCCAAATGGTCGATCGACTTTCTATATCTAGACCAACAGTAGGTTCATCTAGTATTAACAACTGTGGTTGATGCAATAAGCCAGAAGCAAGATCAATTCGCCGCCTCATTCCTCCTGAATAAGATCCACAACGACGATCAATCCAATCACTCATAACAAGTCTAGAAATTAATTCTTCAATCCGTTGATCTCTATAAACTGGGCTTAAATGATAAAGATCCCCCTGCAATTTAAGTAATTCTCGGCCAGTAAGAATCTTGTCAATAGCTACATCTTGAGCTACATATCCAATTGCCCTACGAACTTCACGAGCTTTTTTCAAAGCATTCAAACCAACCACTTGTACTTGACCAGAATCTGGAGCTAATAATGTACAAATAATTCTTAGTGTTGTTGTTTTACCTGAACCATTAGGACCAAGTAGTCCAAAAAGGCTTCCTTTTGGGACATTGAGGTTCAATCCTCTCAAAGCCTTAACAGCTCCATAAGACTTCTCAAGCTCCTTCAGTTCAATTAATGGCATCAAATCAAACAATCCCCCTAGGCAAATTCAAAAAATCTTGGTATAAGAATCAAGTAAATGTTGAACATTAAAGTCTTAGAATATTTAATAACTAACTTACTGGAAAAAGATTAACCATCTGAGTAATAAGTGCAATTCCTTGAGTATCAAACTGAACAGCCATAGGCAATCGAGACATTACAAGCAAAAGACAAATCCCAAACATGTACAAAATTGACCAGCGAAAAAGCCCCTTGGCTCGATCTAAATCTTCAGGCACTGCACTCAAACGGTAAACCATTTGAAGAAGACGACCATTAAAAGGCATCAGAAGAACTCCGTAAAGCAAACCTCCTTCAGGAAGTGCCCAAATACCAAATC
This sequence comes from uncultured Prochlorococcus sp., assembly GCA_902563335.1. Classification (GTDB taxonomy): domain Bacteria; phylum Cyanobacteriota; class Cyanobacteriia; order PCC-6307; family Cyanobiaceae; genus CACEWU01. Next base: position 4,047 of record CACEWU010000025.1, read on the forward strand.
CACTTAAGACAACAGTTGCCCAACCATAACGAGAAATTGCTTGAGCCGTAATTAATGGGCCCTTAACGACAGGAAGCATAGGAATTCCAACTGACTGGTAGTCATCTTTCAACAAAAGTGCAAGAGCCCAAAAATGTGCGGGCGTCCAAACCATCACGAGAGTAAATAACCACCATCCACTCAATCCAACATGACCTGTTGCTGCAGCTGCGCCAACTAAAGGTGGAATAGCTCCTGCTACGCCACCAATCACAATATTTTGAGAAGTGCGGGGCTTCAAGAATGCGGTATAGAGAAGAACGTAACTACATAAACCAAGCAAAGAAAGCCCAGCTGCTAGACAATTGACTCCACTAACTAAGAGAACTGAAGCTGCCAATGTGCATGAGATTGCCCCAACGAAAGCCATTGATGGAGACAACCGCCCTGAAGGCAAAGCTCTCCCACTTGTTCTCTTCATACGCCTGTCAAGATCCTGCTCCCAAATACAATTGAGGACTCCAGCAGCAGCAGAAGCAAGTGCACCTCCGCCAAGCGTGCACGCCAATCTTTGAGAGGACATTGGCCATCCTTCTGTAAGTGCCATGCCCCCAAGAGTCGTTGCCAACAGGAGTGGAATCAAGCGAGGCTTAGCCACCTCCAACCATGCAGGGAGCTTGACTCTCTTGCGAGAAGGTACAACTTGATCCCTAGTTAAACCTTCTGGAAGAATCGCTGGTGCTGAACTAACCATGACAAGGCTCCAAAAAAGATTCGCTACTCATTTCCGACGACTTTGAGATTGAGACTGGCGGTTTTCTGAAACTTAGAGCTGCTAAACAAGCAACCAAAAGAGCTGCTGCAAGATCATGGGCCACAGTCAAAAGAGGTTGTGCCAATCCAAAATGCACAGAAACGATACCCAAACAAACTTGAATAATCACAAGCAAGGTGATCGCTAAAAGGAAAGGCCATTGGCTACTAGGCCAACCTCGATCCATAAATGAAGCAACTACAAAAAGCAGCACGAAAAGAGCAACTGGCATCGCAAAAATGCGATGAAAATCAAGCCACTGACACGACTGTCCTAGTTGTATACATCTTTGTGCAGCCCAAGCTGTAGCCATACGCCCTCCGATTAGGCACTGAGTCATGACTAAAACAAGAGAGCCTGTACCCATTAAGCGCCACCACAATGGAGAATCACCACCATTAAGAGAAAGCAAAATTTGAGATAGAGCACTCATAGATGCAACAAGAGTTAGACCTAAAAACAAATGAGCAGTGACTACAGCTGTTGGCAAAAGCTGAAGGACGGTCAAACCTCCAAGAACTGCTTGCAACCCAATCAGGAAAACCAAAGCTCCATAAACCCATGGAAGCCATTTAGGCAAATGAGATCGCCAGCGCAACGACAAGCAAAGCTGAACTAACAGCACAAAACTAACTAGAAATGCATCTAAACGGTGGAACCATTCCAGGAAGACCTGAATATTCATCTGTCGCCCAGGCAACCATGTGCCAAAACAAAGTGGCCAATCTGGACACGCCAGTCCAGCTTCCATCACCCGAGTAGCTCCTCCAACAACGACAAGAGCTATCAAAGCAACTACAAGATGACTGGACAATTGCGCCAAGCGCCATCTAATCAGAGACGGGAATGAAACAGTCAAAAGGCTCGCTCGCTCTCCATTTGATTTGATTTGATTTGTTTTGCCTGTGAAAGAAGGTAGCGATTAGTAGAAAAACAACACGTTGTATGGACTACTGCAACTTCAAAATCATCACCTAAATCTCCCATCCCTGACAAAAGCCCGAGAGTCACTCTTTTAATATTCACTAAAACATACTGCAATAACTAGATGGTTCACGAATTTTATGCCTCCCCTAACAAACACAAGATGCGTAGATCGCTTGTTGTCCATACCCTAAAAAGACAAATGGAGATACCAAGTGCCGATGCGCTCGGCAATCCTTGCTTCCCTAGCGTGCGCTAGCTTGCTAATTGGCGGGGTATGGATTGGTCAAAACGTCAATCTTCTTCCAACTGATGCCAGCATTAATGCTCCTGTCTATGACGAGCTTTTCAAGGTCCTATTCACCATAGGAACAATCCTATTTGTGGGCATGGCTGGACTTGTTGTTTACAGCCTCATTCAATTCAGAAGAAAACCAGGAGAACTTGGAGACGGATTACCAATAGAGGGGAATTTATCTCTTGAAATCTTTTGGACAGCAGTACCAGCAATAGTAGTTTTATTTGTAGGTATATATAGCTATGACATTTATGACCGCATGGGGGGGATGCAGCCGCTCCATCATGAAATGCATAGACATGAAACTTCTAATGTCCAGGAAAGGATCTGGGGTGGCATAGGTTCAGGAACTGTTGAAAGAACTGAAGAGATCCAAACAGATACCCTCCCTATTGAGGTAATTGCTCAACAATTCGCTTTCCTTTTCCATTATCCAAAAGGAGATATTCTTTCTGGAGAACTTCATGTACCTACTAACCAGCCTGTAAGCATGAGAATGGAATCTAAAGATGTAATTCATGCTTTTTGGGTGCCGGAATTCCGCCTAAAACAAGATGTAATCCCAGGTCAACCAACAATTTTGAATTTCACCCCAACAAAGCCTGGCAGGTACCCAATCATTTGCGCAGAACTATGTGGTCCATACCATGGAGGAATGCGCTCTTCAGTTGTCGTAGAAAGTGCTGAAGACTATCAAGATTGGTTTAAGAAAAATTCCAAAGATACAATTTTAGATTCATGACTATTGCATTGCCACCAAACGATCAGGAATCGCCAAGAGAACTTCAACCTAAAGGTTGGTTGAGATACTTTAGCTTTAGCCTAGATCACAAAGTTATAGGCCTTCAATATTTGGTTTGTGGTTTTATCTTTTATCTAATTGGAGGTGCTCTTGCTAGTGCAATAAGAGTCGAACTTGCCAGTCCTGTATCAGATTTTATGGCAAGGGATGTTTACAACCAAGTATTAACCCTTCATGGAACAATAATGATCTTTCTTTGGATTGTCCCAGTAGTAAATGGTGCCTTTGGAAATTATTTAATTCCTTTTTATGTTGGTGCTAGAGATATGGCATTCCCACGGCTAAATGCTGTCGCATTTTGGCTGATTCCTCCAGCAGGACTAATGCTCATAAGTAGTTATTTCATTACAGGTGCCGCACAATCAGGATGGACGGCATATCCACCTCTAAGCATCACCACTCCAGAGGCAGGTCAGATTATTTGGATCCTTAGTGTATTGCTTTTAGGAGGCAGCTCTATCTTTGGAGGAATCAATTTCATAGCAACAATTCTCAAGCTCAGAAGACCTGGCCTTCAACTAATGCAACTACCTATGTACTGCTGGGCGATGTTAGGCACCAGCATATTGGTAGTTCTCTCAACACCAGTACTAGCAGGTACTCTGGTCCTTTTGAGCTTTGACATCGTTGCCCATACAGGTTTTTTTAATCCTGTTTTAGGTGGCAACGTCATTGTGTATCAGCATTTGTTCTGGTTTTACTCACACCCAGCTGTTTACATCATGGTGCTCCCTGCTTTTGGTCTTGTGAGCGAAATACTCCCAGTACATTCACGAAAGCCACTTTTTGGGTACGCAACAATGGTCTACTCAATAATGGCAATTGTGGTTTTAGGCCTCGTGGTTTGGGCTCATCACATGTTCACTAGTGGAACTCCTCCCTGGATGCGGCTCTTTTTTACAATCGCCACATCTTTTATTGCAGTCCCAACTGGGATCAAATTCTTCAATTGGGTAGCAACTCTGTGGGGAGGTCGAATATCTCTTAATAGTGCTGTTCTTTTCTCATGTGGGTTCATTATAAATTTTGTATTAGGTGGAATTACGGGAGTCGCACTAGCTCAAGTTCCATTCGACGTTCATGTTCACGATACCTACTTTGTAGTTGCACATTTCCACTACATAGTCTACGGAGGCTCAGTATTCGTAATCTTTTCATCCATATATCACTGGTATCCAAAATTCACAGGGAGAATGCTTAATGAAAACATTGGAAGGTTTCACTTTCTAATCACTTTTATAGGTTTTAATTTATGTTTTTTACCTCAACATTGGCTAGGGCTTAATGGGATGCCAAGACGTGTTGCCGAATACGATCCTCAATTTACTTTCATCAATCAAATAAGCAGCGTAGGTGCATTACTAATGGCCTTAAGTACACTTCCGTTCTTATGGAATGTCATTCATAGCGCATTCAAAGGTCCCTTAGCTGGCGACAATCCCTGGAGAGCACTTACCCCTGAGTGGCTTACAAGTTCTCCTCCTCCAGTAGAAAACTGGACTGGCCAAGCCCCACTAGTAATTGAACCTTATGGATATGGAAAGGAGCATAAAGAACAAATCAATGAAACAACTGCCAACACAAATTCAGAGAAAAAAAATCAATGACAACAATTTCCCCAATTGAAGAAAGCTCAACCAAGGAATTAGTTCAAATAGAAAAAGAGCATGCGGACCACCGAATGTTTGGTCTTGCAGCTTTTCTAATTGCAGATGGGATGACATTTGCTGGCTTCTTTGCGGCCTATCTCACATTCAAAGCGGTAAACCCATTACTCCCTGATGCAATTTATGAACTTGAGTTACCATTACCCACTCTTAATACTGTCCTACTCCTAGTAAGTAGCGCCACGTTTCATAGAGCCGGAGAAGCTCTACGAAAAAATGAGGCGAAGCAATGTCAAAAATGGTTACTTATAACAGCTGCCCTTGGCGTCAGCTTCCTTGCAAGTCAGATGGTTGAGTACTTCACTCTGCCATTTGGACTAACAGACAATCTTTATGCAAGTACTTTCTACGCTCTTACGGGTTTTCATGGACTTCATGTAACTCTTGGAGCAATCATGATTCTGATTGTGTGGTGGCAAACACGTTCACCGGGAGGTCGCATTACCGCACAAAACCAGTTCCCATTGGAAGCTGCGGAGCTCTACTGGCACTTCGTAGACGGCATTTGGGTCATTTTATTTATCATCCTCTACCTCCTCTAGTACCCAAGTTATTCACAGAAGTGTGGCAAAGTTTCGATCAATCCCTTGCCACAATTAGACTTAGTCGTCAGAATTAGTTCAATTAAAACTGGCAAATGCTGGTCGGAAAAGAACTACTGGACAAAGCCAGAGCACTAAGCAATCGTCCTGAGGATGAAATTGCACGTGGATGTGGCTATGTCGGGCCAAGCGGAAGAGTCCTTCGAAAGAGCTTTTATAGAGCTTTAGTAGAAGCAAAAGGCTACAAACTTCGCAGCAGCACCGGCAGGGCGACTGGAAGGTCTTCCCGAGGCAGGCAGGCAGAGTTCCGAACTCGTGTTCATGGCAACGGCAACCTTTTAATCGGTCATGCCTATACAAAAAAACTTGGCTTGGAACCTGGTCAGGAGTTCCGAATAGAGATTCGAAAGGATTCCGGTTCTATTTGGTTACTTCCTCTTGACGGAAGCAAATTGCAACCAAAAGAGAATTAAGACTTAATCAACTCCAGCCTTGACTAGCGAGCCAGTCCTTTGAAATTTTTGCCCTCAAAGGATTTTTCTCCAAAATTCTTGATGGTTCTAAACCCTCTAATAGCCTCTCAGCATATTTAGCCATAAGGTCTGCTTCAAGATTCACTAGTGAACCTAAAGACAAATACCTCAAAGACGTACTTTCCCAAGTATGAGGAATTACTGCAATCCAAAAGTGAGAGCCTGTTTCTTCAAATCCGGCGACAGTAAGACTGATTCCATTTAAGGCAATACTCCCTTTATTACAAATATATTTACTAAATTCTTCCTCCTTCCACCTTAAATTTAACTGCCAAGACCTTTCCAAAGGGCAAATAGAAAGGACTTCCCCAATTCCATCAACATGACCACTAACTAAATGACCACCTAACCGATCAGAAAGACACAGTGCAGGTTCAAGGTTTACGAAATCACCCAGCTGAGCCTTATACCCAAGAGTTGTCCTCCTTAGAGTCTCTTCACTTACATCAGCAAAAAAACCATTTGAAACTTTTTTCGCCACCGTTAAGCAAACACCATCTACTGCAATACTTTCTCCAACACTGAAAGAGGAAACTCTCTCACACCCCTCAACTAATACTCCATTAGGCTTTCTGTAGACCTTACCAACTCCCTGAATCAAACCAGTAAACATAAAATTAGGCCTTCTTAAAACTCTTTGGCGATAATCGAGTAAGGCTGATGGAGGAACAGTGATCGAAATGAGCGTATCGGGTCTAGCCCTCGACGCGTCAAACAAAACCCCAATCATTTTGCTTAGAGATCCCTCGGGACGCAGACAAGTCCCAATCTGGATAGACCATGCTCAGGCACATAACATTATGGCCGGGATCCAAAGCCCGATTCCAAGCAGGCCCCAAACTCATGACTTGATGATATCTCTTTTAAATGCAGGAGGTCTTTCTTTAGATAGAGTAATTATTCACACTATTGAAGAAGGTGCTTTCCAAGCTGTCCTAAAGATTCGTATTGTTCAGGAGATAAAAAAAGAACAAAAGGAAGCTTCAACAGACCATCATTCTTTTATTGAAATCGATGCTAGGCCAAGCGATGCCATTGCCTTAGCGGTAAGAACTAATTGCAGCATCTGGATGTTTGAGGAAGTCGTATCAAAAGCCTCCATACCTGTAGATGCAAATGCCGACGAAGAGGATCAGGTTCAATTCAGACAATTTGTTGAAGATCTAAGCCCTGCAGCACTCGTCAGACACCTCAAAAATAGAGATCCAAAAAACAATTCTCCCGAGACTCCAGATTCAGATACTCCAACATGAAGTTAGTACGTCGTCCATTTGGTCGTGGACCTGCTGTAAGCATTTTCACCTTGGGCACGATGAGAGCAATCAATTCGAGCGTGCAAATGTATGAAGTAGTAAAAGCGGCCTCAGCCTTAGACATAAACCATTTAGAAACTGCTCCTGCATATGGTCCCGCGGAAAGGTTCCTTGGAGAAACTCTGAAACGACTCAAAAACGAAACACAAGAACCAACTGGGGGTTGGGTGATCACAAGCAAACTTTTGCCCGGTTTAAGCCTGCAAGATGGGCAAGAACAACTCAAACAAATATTGAAACGGCTAGGAGTCCCAAAGATCAATAATCTTGCTGTTCATGGCCTAAACCTTCCGGAGCATCTGGATTGGTGTCTTAACGGAGACGGTGCAAAACTCTTGAATTGGGCAGAAAAAGAAGGCCTTGTTGATCAAATTGGTTTTAGCTCTCATGGATCTTCTTCACTTATCAAACAAGTTCTCCTAAGCGGCAGGTTTCAATTCTGCAGTCTTCATTTACACCTATTAGATCAAGAAAGAATTCCACTCGCAATTAGCGCACTTCAAAATGGAATAGGTGTAATGGCCATATCACCAGCAGACAAAGGCGGACAATTACAAAATCCCAGCAAAACTCTCCTTGAAGATTGCAGTCCAATAACACCTATAGAGCTCGCCTATAGATTCCTTCTAGCGAAAGGGATTAGCACATTGACCTTAGGAGCCTTGCATCCAAGGGACCTCAAAATCGCAAAAAGACTGGCTAATGGCGATGGAGCGCTTAATCAAACAGAAATTCACGCTCTTAATCAACTACAAATACAACGAGAAAAACGTCTTGGTAAAACCCTTTGCAAACAATGTCGTAAATGCATACCATGCCCTCAAAATGTTCCTATTCCAAATCTTCTAAATCTTAGAAATCTTGCAATAGGTCATGACCTAGAAGTGTTTGCAAAACAGAGATATAACCTTATTGGTAAAGCAGGTCATTGGTGGGAAACAATAAATGCAAGTGCTTGCAAAAGATGCGGAGAATGCATTCCACTTTGTCCTAGCAACCTTCAAATTCCAGACCTTCTAGAAGATACCCATAAAAAACTTGTCGCGCCTCCCCAGAAACGTCTATGGGGATGATTGTTCCCACTGATTCTTAAGCTCCTTAAACTCTAAGTAATTAAGAGGAGCAAAAGACCAACAATTACTCCATGTTGCTTCAACAGGAAGCAATGTAGACCTATATCTTTCAGGTACAAACTCTATTGCTTTATCTAGTTCTTCGCGAGGAAGTGGTGGCTTCCAACCTCTCGAAAGTAACTTTCCCAACAAAGGCATGCTCAACCCTTTTTCTAACCATCTTTTCGGAAAAGGTTGAGCTGAAGATCTAGATTGAACCAAAACAGTCCAATCCAGAGGTGCGCCACTCGTAGGCAAAGCAACACTTAAGCGAGGATCCCTACTCAATACATTCCAACAATTTTTTAACGGCAAAACAGCAACTCTTCCCTCTCCAGAAAGCAACCAATTCAAACCATTCCTATCATCAAATGCTTTTGCCTGAGCACGCAATTTCTTTAAGCTATTTGGCTTTTCAATACCTTCCGCAATTGACATAATTACCCTTGGACTATGTGGCAAGATAACTTGATCTTTCAAAAAAGGGTCTAACAAAACCTGCCAGCTTTCTTTGGCCTCAGAGATCCAACGGTTGCCTTTACGAAAAACCATTACCCATGGACTTACACCAATAGGGATTACACAAGATGAAAGTTCTTTACCCAAATTACGAATAAAGTTTTGAGCCTGAAAATCCATTCGTGACATCAATTGATCTCCCCCAATTGATTGAAGAAGCTCTATTGGGATTGTATTAAGCCATCCATCTCCTAGTGCAATTAAATCTGCTCCCTCTAAAATTGTTTTCTTAAATGGATCACTTTCTGATTGCACTTTCAAGGGTTTAAATTGCCACGGAGCTGGTAGTTCTTTTAACCATTCCTTAGGAAATTTATCCTTAGTGGCTGTTAGTAAAGCAGTATTAGAATCTACGGAGCAACTTGTTAGGGCTCCTAATCCTGCAAGAACCCCCAGACCAAGAAAATTTCTTCTAGTAAGCATTGAAATTGCCATACTTAAAATACTTAAAGCTTTGAAAAGTTCATGAAATAAAATCAACTCTCATTGAATCAACAGCCCGTTCACAATTATCAATCAAGTCTTTACAACTAGCACCCCGAACTTGGGCAAGCAAAGACAAGGCCCCAGCCCCGACTCCTTCTTTAACAAAGCCAAGTTCATAATCTCGAAGGGTTTGTCTCTTACTGGAATGAAAACGCAGACCACTAGCGACTCCTAAAAGATCAACCTCAAAATGCTTTGAAACTTGTTCCATGAGGCGTAAAAAAGGGCTTGAACTCCTCGAAGAGTTTTGACCTTCCTCTACTAGCCATGCAGTTGTACCAACAACAACACCATTAATGAATTCGGCTCTATTTGATAATTTTGTGGCCTCTAACGCCAATGCTAAAACTGCCAACATTTGACTTCCACCCCCAAGAAACACTTCTTGCCCCGCCTCTCTTGCACCAATTAAAAGACCAACAGCAACAGCTTGAAAAGGATCACCAACAGCCGCAATCAACCTATGAGGCAAAGGCTTAGAAGTTAATTGCGCCGAAAACAAACCTCGCGAAACAAGTTGATTTTTCAAATCCATCGGGGGATTTCTCAAACTACCGCTAATAAGATCTTTCACAGACAGACCTAATCCTGTGAGAATTGCCTGAGCAGTTGTAGTTCCTCCTGGAACACTCTCGGCTATGAGCAATGGCTCACGCATTTTTCTACCCATCAACAAACCCTTCTCCCAAAGACCCTGAACGCGAACAACATCCATGGCCTTTCCAGTGCTCAAACAATTAGCAGGTCCAAATGAAGGCAACTCCAGGCAAAGATGAGGAAAAGAAGGGCGATGCTCTAATCCAACCGCTATTACTAAAGGCTCAATCCCTATCCAACGAGCAGAAACAAAGCTTATTAGGGCCGGCGAAACTCCCGCAGCCAAAGGTGGCAAAGGCCAACTTCTTTTACAATCAGGTCCTTTAAGAAGCAATTCAGCATCAGCAATAGCTGTATAACGCCGAGATTCGGCTGTTGCCCCTGCTGCTGAAATACCCTTAACCTCAGCAGTTCGCGACCCTGCTAAAACCAAAAGAAAATTAAAATTCCTGCGAGCTTTACCCCAAGTTCTAAGCCAATTATCTATCTTTAAGGAAGAAGAACCAATTCCAAAAGCTTTGCAACCTAGAGGTAATTCCATAAGGGATTAACTATTCAATGACTCTTTCTTAAAGAGGGTCAAGAGCAACGATGCCATTTAATAAAACTGGTGGATCAGGCATTTGAGCCCGCAATCTAGGGAATATCCAGAAAGCAATTGCATGTAGAACAAATACATAAATCAACTCTTGAATAACCACAAGAAAAATTGCCATAAATTGCACCATAGTTATATCTGGAACTATTGGAAGGTTTAAATAAAGGACTATTCGCTCAAGCAAATTTGACCCCGCACGAGTAATTATTACCCACAAGTTTTCGCCTACTAAAAGTGAAAGAATTAGCACCCTCACCAAAAATCCTAATGTCCCTATAAAAACCCCACACCCCCAACTTAACCACCAACTCATCCCACGTTGCCAACCCCAACCCAACCACAAAGCTAGAAAACCATAAGGGAATAAAACCAAAGGACCTCGCACAGGTCCCATCAACGCAACAAGCAAAAGCACTGTCAGTGAAACACCTTCTAAACCAGAGAAAGAACCTCTTCGAATTTGAAGAAGAGCTAATGGCAGCGGCAATGCAAGTCGAAACAAAGCACCCCCAATTGGCAAGTAATAAAGAGCTACCCAAATAAGCGCAGTTGCAGCAGCCATGTATGAAGTTTCAACCATCTTTAAAGCCTGTTTTCGGCTCATTCGAACAGGAGTACTTCTGCCTTTTTGCGCCCTTATTCTTAACTTTCGAAATCTAGAGAAGATTCTGCTCAAAGAGGTACCCCTCCTGATTTAGAAGATTGAGTATCAACACGCTCAATCCGCTCAACCTCAAAGTTCACTCCTGCCCTTCTCAAGGCCTTGGTAACAGTTTCAGCTGGAGCAGAGGGATTTGCGCCTGATAGCTTAATTGTGATCCGATATGGCTGCGGCTTAAATGGCACTTTATTGAGAGGAAAATCTAAAGGGTCCTGAGAGGCTTCTATAGAAGAAGAAGAATTTTTATTCGGCGTTTCAATA
>CACEWU010000026.1 GCA_902563335.1 uncultured Prochlorococcus sp.
GAGCATTGGCTCAACGAGGTCAACTAGGCAAAAACGATTTAGCTGAAGTTCTTGAAGAGAAGCGCCAAAGTGTTGCCAGAAGCGAGGTCCTGGAATACTGCGAAACAAATGCAACCCCTGCCGATATAGGAGGTTTAGATGCACTAAAGGCATGGCTTGATCAACGACATCAAGCTTTCTCTGACGAAGCCCGTCAATTTGGACTTCCATTACCTAGAGGGGTTTTGCTTATAGGGCCGCAAGGAACTGGAAAATCCCTTACTGCAAAGGCCATCGCCCATAGCTGGTCAATGCCACTTCTAAGACTTGATGTTGGTCGCCTTTTCGCGGGACTAGTAGGAGCAAGCGAAGCAAGAACAAGAGAAACTATTCAAAGAGCAGAAGCCATGGCCCCATGTGTGCTGTGGATAGACGAAATTGACAAAGGCTTTGGAGGAGATGCTCGAAGCGATGGCGGTACTAGTCAAAGAGTATTAGCCAATGTTCTTACTTGGATGGCAGAAAAGACATCTCCTGTATTCGTTGTCGCCACAGCCAATGGAGTGGAACGACTACCAGGAGAGTTGCTGCGCAAAGGTCGTTTTGATGAAATTTTTATGCTTGATCTGCCTAGCATCGAGGAAAGATTCAGCATCCTCAAACTTCATATTCAAAGTCGTAGACCTAATACCAATATTCTGCTTCAAGCAATTGCAGACCGCACCGAAGGATTCTCTGGGGCAGAACTTGAACAAACAGTTATTGAAGCTATGCACTTTGCATTTGCTGAGCGCCGAGAACTACAAGAAAGCGACCTAATCCTCGCAGCAACTCAACTTGTACCACTATCCCGTACAGCAAAAGAGCAACTACATTCCCTAAAAGAATGGGCAACCACGGGAAGAGCAAGACCAGCCTCTGTAATCCTTAGTCAGGCAATAGAACCCCAGTAGGGATTTTTGGAGATTTAAAGAAATATCAATCTTCATGGGCCCCAAAGAACCTTTCAATAGAACTCATAGCAATTGTCTCTACCAAAACATCTAAACAATTATTGGGAGCAACAACATTTAGGCTTATCAGTTGACTGAAGAATCCTCGTGCTTGACCAGCGCCTGGTCCGAGAAAACCCATCGCTTATTTCCCGCGAGCTTGGACGAAGGGGACTTCATGTGGATCTTCAATCTCTTCAATTGATTGCACAGCAACAAAAAGACCTTGAAGCACAAAGAAGCAAACTCCAATCTGAGGGTAATCAAATTGGAAAGGAAGTAGGAAGTCAAATCAAGAATGGGCTTGACCCCAAATCAACTGAGATCAAAGCCCTTCGAGAAAGGGGTAATGAGATAAAGAAAAAGGTAAACCTGCTTGAAGAACAAGAAAAAGAAGTTTCCTCCACTCTCAAGCAGCAACTTCTCAACCTTCCCAACCTGCCATCTCCTAAGTGCCCAGAAGGAAAAAATGAAAAAGACAACCAGGTAAGGAGAAACTGGGGAAATCCCCGAATAGGAAATGACCTCAAGCAACATTGGGAAATTGCTGACCAAATAGGTCTTTTCGATACCGAAAAGTCAGTGAAAATTGCTCAGAGTCGTTTTGTCACTCTGCTAAATCAAGGTGCACGGTTAGAAAGAGCTTTGATCAATTTCATGCTCGATCTACATACCGCAAAGGGATATAAAGAAGTACTTCCTCCAGTCCTAGTCAATACTGCAAGCCTCACCGGTTCAGGTCAATTACCCAAATTTGCCGAAGAAAGTTTTAAATGTGCCGATGATGATCTTTGGCTAACTCCAACAGCAGAAGTCCCGGTTACTTCACTCCATCGAGATGAGATTATCCCTATAGAGAAACTTCCAGTTCGCTATGTCGCTTATAGCCCATGTTTTCGAAGAGAAGCTGGTAGCTATGGAAGAGATACCAGAGGGCTTATAAGGCTTCACCAATTCAACAAGGTTGAGCTCTACTGGTTCGTGCATCCTGATACCTCTGAAGCTGCTCACGAGCAAATAACAGCTGATGCAGAGTCAGTTTTGCAATCTCTTGAATTGCCCTACAGGGTTTTAGAACTGTGTGCCGGGGACCTTGGCTTTTCTGCTTCACGGACTTACGACTTAGAGGTTTGGCTTCCTGGCGCCAATGCCTTCAGAGAAATCTCGAGTTGCAGTATTTGTGGGGATTTTCAGGCAAGACGGTCTTCTATTCGCACAAAGGATGGCAAGTCGACTCGACTTCTTCATACGCTAAACGGAAGTGGCTTAGCCGTAGGAAGAACTATGGCCGCCCTTCTAGAAAACGGACAACAACCTGATGGGACCGTATTGCTTCCAAAGGTTTTAGAGCCATACTTCGGTGCAAATCATTTGCACCCAGAATGAACTCACTACTTAATCGTTAATGAACGTTCTGGCATCACTTGCAGTCCTAGGTTTCCTGATCCTCTTTCATGAAGCGGGACATTTTCTGGCTGCAAGAGCACAAGGGATAAGGGTTAATGGATTCTCGATTGGCTTTGGCCCTGCACTGATAAAAAAAGAGCTTCAAGGTGTCACCTTCGCTCTAAGAGCCTTACCTCTCGGAGGCTTCGTTTCATTTCCAGATGAGGATAGTGACAGCAATATTCCTAAAGACGATCCTGATCTTCTCAGCAATCGTCCTATCAATCAACGAATTCTTGTCATATCAGCGGGTGTCATTGCAAACCTTTTACTTGCATGGTTAGTGCTTTTTGGCCAAGCAACTCTTGTAGGTCTACCAAGTCAGCCCAGCCCAGGAGTAATAGTTATGTCAGTTCAACATGATCAAGCTGCTGAAGAAGCCGGACTAGCTTCAGGAGACAAAATCACAAGCATCAACGGGACCGAATTGGGTAGAGGCCAAGAAGCCGTTGAGTTATTAGTTGAAACAATCAAACATGCTCCGCTAAAAACAATTCAACTTGAAAGAGTTCGGTCAAACAAGAAAAATATCTTGACCATTACACCTGCTGAATATCTCGGAAATGGAAAAATAGGAGCCCAATTACAAGCAAACATTACAGGCGAAAACAGGTCGGCAAAAAATTTTTGGGAGATTATTAACCATTCCAATACTCAATTTATCGACTTATTAAGTAGAACCATAAATGGCTACCAAGGTCTATTTACAAACTTTGGAGATACAGCCAAGCAAATGAGTGGTCCTGTGAAAATTGTTGAAATCGGCGCCCAGCTATCTCATCAAGGAGGTTCTGGACTTGTTCTTTTTGCTGCACTAGTTTCTATAAACCTTGCTGTTCTAAACTCGTTCCCTTTTCCACTGCTTGATGGAGGTCAGCTGATGATGCTTATCCTAGAAGCTATCCGTGGCAGACCAATACCTGAAAGAATTCAACTTGCCTTTATGCAATCTGGTTTTGTACTACTAGTTGGATTAAGTGTTGTGCTAATAATTCGAGACACAAGTCAACTCAACCTAGTTCAGCAACTGATAAATCGATAACGAAAGTTCCATATGCACTTCCAATTTTTTAAGCCCATTTTTCACTCTCTAGTCAAACAAAACGCAACAATCGATAACCTCAAGAGTCAGATGAAGCGTTAGTATCTGAGATCGACTAGTAACTAATCTAAAGTCGCCGCATGGCTAAAAAGTCAATGATTGCCCGTGATGTCAAGCGCAAGAAGCTTGTTGAACGCTATGCGGCAAAACGTACTGCTCTATTAGCAGCCTTTAATTCTGCTAAAGATCCAATGGAGCGCCTTGAAATCCATCGCAAAATTCAAGGTCTTCCCCGCAATAGCGCTCCAAACCGAGTTAGGAACCGCTGTTGGGCAACTGGAAAGCCACGTGGTGTTTACCGTGATTTCGGTCTATGCCGTAATCAACTTCGAGAACGCGCTCATAAGGGTGAACTACCTGGTGTGGTCAAATCAAGTTGGTAGAAGGGAGGTCAAGGCCCATCTTCTCCCCAAAAAGGAAACCTATTTCGCAAATCTAGACAAAGTTTCTCAAAAAACTCCTCTTCTTTTTTTGTTGAAGTAAGCGCCAAATAAATGAAATCCAATATTTCTTGTTGAGATGTCCCAATAAAGTGCAAGAATATTGAAAGATAAAAAGACATAAAGAGCACGTGCAAGGTCAGACAATGTCGGTCTCCTTTGATGGTCGGGAGATTCGACTGACTACTGGGCGATACGCGCCCCAGGCCGGAGGTTCAGTAATGGTGGAGTGTGGTGACACCGCAGTCCTAGTTACAGCTACGCAATCCACCGGTCGAGAAGGCATCGATTTCCTTCCGCTTATCTGTGACTATGAAGAGCGGCTATATGCCGCTGGTCGCATACCAGGAAGTTTCATGCGGCGAGAAGGTCGCCCCCCTGAGCGGGCAACACTTATATCCCGCCTTATGGATCGCCCTATGAGGCCTTTATTCCCAAGTTGGATGAGGGACGACATCCAAATTGTGGCAACTTGCCTCTCTTTAGACGAAAGAGTGCCTGCGGATGTTCTTGCAGTCACTGGAGCATCAATGGCGACTCTTCTTGCAGGCATTCCATTTAACGGTCCTATGTCTGCTGTTCGTGTTGGACTACTTGGAGATGATTTCGTCCTAAATCCAAGTTATAGGGAAATTGAAAGGGGCGATCTAGATCTCGTCGTTGCTGGCACTCCTGATGGAGTCGTAATGGTTGAAGCCGGAGCAAACCAATTAACTGAACAAGATGTCATTGAAGCAATCGATTTTGGATATGAAGCAGTCACCGAGCTAATCAAAGCTCAGCAATCTGTCCTAAAAGAAGCTGGTATTGAGCAAACAAAACCTGAAACCCCACCCCAAGATGAAACTATATCGAGCTATTTAGAGAAAAATTTCACTAAATCAATAGGTGATGTTCTAAAACAGTTTGAACAAACAAAAGACGAACGAGACCAAAAGCTTGAGACAATCAAAAGTGAAGTGTCTGAAGCAATAGATTCACTAAAAGAAGATAATGCTGTAAGGAAATTAACTTCAACAAATAGCAAATTACTAGGAAATAGCTTCAAGGCATTAACAAAGAAACTAATGCGTGCACAAATAATTAAAGACGGTAAACGCGTAGATGGACGCAAACTTGATGAAGTCAGAAAAATCGATGCTGCAGCAGGAGTTCTTCCAAAACGAGTTCATGGTTCCGGTCTATTTCAAAGGGGGTTAACCCAAGTTCTATCAACTGCAACTTTAGGCACGCCAAGTGATGCACAAGAAATGGATGACCTAAATCCAAATACAGAAAAAACCTATCTTCATCATTACAACTTCCCACCATTCTCTGTAGGCGAAACACGCCCAATGCGTTCCCCAGGACGCCGGGAAATTGGGCATGGAGCTCTAGCAGAGAGAGCAATTATCCCAGTATTACCAGCTAAAGACACTTTCCCATATGTCTTAAGAGTTGTCAGTGAAATTCTAAGTTCTAATGGATCTACCTCAATGGGTTCTGTATGTGGAAGCACGCTTGCTCTTATGGATGCAGGAGTGCCACTAAAAGCACCTGTTGGCGGGGCCGCAATGGGACTAATTAAGGAAGGAAAGGAGGTAAGAATTCTTACTGACATTCAAGGGATAGAAGATTTCTTAGGAGATATGGACTTCAAAGTGGCTGGGACAGAAAAGGGCATCACCGCCCTTCAAATGGACATGAAAATTACTGGTCTATCAATTTCAACGGTCTCAGATGCAATAAATCAAGCACGTCCTGCCAGGCTCCACATTCTTGAAAAGATGCTGGAAGCTATTGACACTCCAAGAGAAACACTTTCTCCACATGCTCCAAGATTACTTAGCTTCAGAATTGATCCTGAATTAATTGGTACTGTTATTGGGCCTGGTGGTCGAACTATCAAGGGAATAACAGAGCGAACAAATACCAAAATTGATATTGAAGATGGTGGCATAGTTACAATTGCATCTCACGATGGAGCTGCTGCAGAAGAGGCCCAAAGAATTATTGAGGGTCTTACTCGCAAAGTAAATGAAGGAGAAGTCTTCACAGGATCAGTTACAAGAATCATTCCTATTGGTGCATTCGTAGAGATCCTTCCAGGGAAAGAAGGAATGATTCATATTTCTCAGCTTTCAGAAGCTCGTGTTGAGAAAGTAGAAGATGTTGTCAAGGTAGGAGACGAAGTTACTGTGAGAGTCCGTGAAATTGATAACCGTGGTCGTATAAACCTCACGCTAAGAGGTGTTCCTCAAAATGGAGAATCGAGTCATCATGAACCAACACCAACTCCGGTAGCTCCCCTCACATAAGTAATACATTCAAACCAAAAAACCAGGATCAATAATATCCATTGCCAGCAATGCATTTTTGCAAAGATGGGAATGGTTAATCCCATGACTAGCAAGAAGACATCCTCTTTGGCGAAAGTCCCCTGTGTTGTATTTAAGCGAGCTCCCATCTGCATGAGTAAAGCTACCGCCTGCTGCTCTAAGTACGGCTTCAGGTGCAGCCATATCCCAATCTTTGGGAGCACTCTTTCCAGATAAGGAAATATAAAGGTCTGCCTCCCCTCTTAAAATTGTTGCCACCTTGCAACCAACACTACCTACTGCTTTCTCTCCTCCAAGCGCAAGTTTTTCAACCAAATCCTCCAACCTTTGGTCTCGATGATTTCTACTGGCAACAAGAATTAAGTCAGACAATCTTTCTCGACTACTAAAACAAACTTGGCTCCTTTTAGCATCTCTATTTTCACACCAAGCCCCGATTCCTAATACTCCAAACCAAAGTTCTTCGCGTTCCGGAATGAGCACCACACCTAGCGAGAGAGTATTCCCTTTTACCAAAGCCAAATGGACTGCATATTCACCAGTCCCTTGTAAAAAATCCTTTGTTCCATCTAGGGGATCGAGAATCCAAAACCACTCAGCAGCAGGATCAGCCTTAAAGGATTTTTCTTTGGAACTCTCTTCGCTAATCAATTCCCAAGAGATTGAAGGAAAATTAGACTTCAGTCCTTCTAACAACCATTGATTTACGGCAAGATCGGCCGCAGATACTGGCCCATCCCCTAAATCTTGGACATCAAGAACATTAGGGAATCCATATGGAGGCTGTTCTCCCTTGGAATAAGCCAAGAGGATGTCAGCCGCTCCCCAACTAAGGTACCTAAGACGTTCAAGAAGCTTCTCCAAGTTAACGCCTTGAGGCAGCAAAGGTGTAACGGGCATAATGGATTTCAAGAAAAAAGAAATTTTGAATACGTATCCCGAACCTGTTAATGGAGTGCTCTATGTAGTTGGGACACCTATTGGAAACTTGGGAGATCTCTCCCCGAGAGCAAAGTCTGTTTTAAAGCAAGTTTCAGCTATTGCATGCGAAGACACTCGTTACAGCGGAAAACTAATTCGTAGTCTGGAATCTAAAGCACCACTTTTTAGCTTTCACCGTCATAACACTCAAAGCCGCATTCCTAAATTACTTTCTTTACTTAAAGATGGAAAAAGTCTTGCCCTAATAAGTGATGCTGGCTTGCCTGGAATCTCAGATCCAGGAGAGCATCTTGTTTCAGCAGCAAGAAAAGAAGGACACGAAGTCATCTGTATACCTGGTCCATGTGCCGCAACAACAGCCCTAATTAGCAGCGGACTCCCATCTGAAAGGTTCTGCTTTGAAGGTTTCTTGCCAATTAAACGCAAACAAAGAAAAGAACGTCTTGAAATGATCGCTAGTGAAACCAGGACTTCTATTATTTACGAGTCTCCACATAGGTTATTGCAACTCCTAGAAGAGCTTTCTCAAGCATGTGGCGATAGTCGTCCATTACAAGTAGCCCGTGAACTCACAAAACGTCATGAACAACACATAGGGCCAACGATTGGATCTGCACTTAAATATTTTGAAGAACATCAACCGATAGGTGAATTAACACTTGTTTTGGGTGGTGCTATTAGGGCAACTCAAAAGTTGCATGACAACTCAACATTATTAGCCGAAATGAAAGCTGTAATAGAAGATGGAGGAAGTGCGAATGAGGCTGCTCGAATGATTTCCAAGAAAACTGGTCATTCCAAAAGGAATCTATACAATTTGCTTCACAAAACAAAAAACATAGATGGCGATATCTTTTAGAAAAGAGTAGAAACAAAGTAATTCAACCACTTCTAAAATGTTCACAAGGCTTCGGTTACTAGGAATAAGCTTGACAAGCGGATTGCTACTACTTTTGACACTCTGCCTTGGTTCTCAAAACCTGACCAATAGACATGAGCTAAATCTAGGTCCAGCTAAAACTGCACCTCTACCTTCTGGATTCCTCATAGGGGTTTCATTAGTCTTAGGGGTAATAAGTGGAGGATGCACCACCGCACTTTTGCTCCCAACCGATCGTTCCTAAACTGCTGGAAGATCAAGTGCAATCAAATCTCCCTCTAGTACTATTCGAGTGATTCCTCGAGCCAATAAGTAGGGAGTGGATAGTTCAAACACTGTACTGTTTGGAACTTTTATAACCCTCTGACTTCTCCCACAAAATCTCTTAGCAGCACGCTGATTGGCAAATAAACAAATAGCTTGTCGATCTTTCTCTTCTTCATTCAATAAACCCAGCTCCGGGAATTCCTTTAGCGAGCGTGTATCCAACTCAACTGTTTTATCAACAACCATATACACAGTTCCAGGTAAAACCTCTGGCGAAAATGGCAGACACTTAACTTCTTTTGGTTCAGCTAAATCGAAACCCGAAGCAAGGGGGACCACTTCTTGAAACAACTCAGAAGAGAATTCCTCCCTTAATTCCAATTCGGATAAATCTTCCGAGCCTGTCGATTCTTCTATTTCATCGCCAAAGTCATCTGCATCATCAAGTGCAAGAGGGCCCGCAACATCATCATCTAAATCCAAATCATCAGGGTCATCATTCTCAACTCTTACATCTGGATGATTGACTTCCGACTGCCCAGCCAATGCTTCCTGATCAGATGAAAGTTCTTGATTTGTGAGATCTTTACCATTAGGCCCCAAATTTAAATTAGAGATATCTCCTTTCGCACGTGCAGCTTTCAGGGCTGTATATTCTGATGCAGGCAATAAAGCTTTGACAGTACGACTAACGGTATTAGGGCTGCAGCCAAATGAATCAGCAAGAACTGAGGTGGATTTACCAGACCGGTAACCCTCCAAAATCTCTTTCTTCTGAACCTCAGTAAGCCTGCTTGACACTATGCGATGTAACTCACAGCATCCAACCATAGGCGGCCTTCATATCAATGCTGTCAAAATGTCATCAAGCTCCCTTAGCTCAGCTGGATAGAGCAGCTGCCTTCTAAGCAGCCGGTCGTTGGTTCGAATCCAACAGGGGGCGTTACTAAAAACCAGAAATGACAATCCTATGACTAAGAAAATAGAAACCATTTAAATTTTTAATGGCAAAACTTTCTATCTATTCCATATAACCCCAATCGATAATTTTGTGCCACACATGGCTTGACATACGCAGAACGAGCCATTAGGCACTAAGAAATCCAAAATGCTTTAACCATGAACTTATTTCCTTTTTGCAGCCTTGCCAATCTAAGTCCTATAAACAGTCTCTTTCTACTAATTGCGGGTATTGGGGTTGGCTTTCTAGTGCTCGTAATGTTCCTTGACTCCAACAAAAGCTTTGCCTTAAAGCGTGACTGGCGCAAGTAGCCAGTCATCAGTCTTACAGTTAATGCGCTCTTATGACGACTGAGTTCCAATTAAAGTAAAATTTAAAACCTCAAGATCAACCAATCTTTTGAACAAGGATGCTCTATAACTCAATTACCTTTTCGAAAGTACTCCAACTTTTTTGTATAGCTTTTGGTGAGATCGAAATCTCCCCTCTAACTGTTTTTATTCTTGGAGCACTTACAGTCTTTACCTTCTTAGCTGTTGGGGTTAGCTCTTTAAAGCTTGTTCAATCAGCTATTGAGGAAGAAGGTGAGGAGTGAAAGCTGAGCAAGTCAATTCTTTATTGAAATAAAATACCATTCAACACCAAAGATTAGTTATAGTTAATGATTGTAAATTCATCCTACTTACTTAATCATTAATATCAATTCCTGCTTCGATTAACTCAGATTTATATTGGCTTAAATGGTTCGAGAAATTCTTCCATTGACCTATTGACCTATCATTTATAGGTTGACGAACCTGGCCAAAACTAGCTGTTTTAATTATACGATTTGCATCTTGAGGTCTAAGCATTTTTTCAGACCAGGGTATGCCACAGAAAGCAGCTAAAGAACTTGTCTCAGACTTAGGGTTAGTAACTAATTGCTCATATTTACAGTGATATATTCTAGGTCCCAACTCTATTTTCCAGAAATCAATTAGTTGCCTATAAGAAATAAATACTTTAACAAGATCACGAAGCTCCAAGCTATAGCTATGTCCCTTCAGGAACCTACTTCTCCAAGCAGAAACTATTTGATCCAAAGGATGCCTCTGTACATGAATAATCCTTGCTGCAGGCCAAATGCGTGAAATCAACCCTAGGAAATAGAAATTAGTAAGTGTCTTATCAACCTTTATTCCTAAATCGCATGGCAATTTCCTTCGGTAAGCAGTGTCTATAGAGTCAAGTCTTTTACTGATCTGATTAAGACTTGTAGCGTCATCCTCAAGCAAAGAAATAATTTCAGTCTCTTGCAAAGCCTCTCGAAATGCATTGATCTCACCCAAAGGTTTCACTTCGGGATAGCCACACAAAATAGTCTCTACAAGAGTAGAGCCACAACGAGGTAATCCAACAATAAAAACGAGATCTCTACCGTGATCAGAACCAAATACAAAGGTAGGCAATCTTTTAAGTTTCTTATATAAAGCACGGTGCAACTTTGCCTGTCCAATATAAATACGAGCATCAGTATTAAATAGGTTTAAAGAAATTTTTCGTTCTTTATTTGCATTTAAATAAAGCTCATATGCCTCATCCCACCTCCCCTGATCTTCTCTTACTCTTGCCAAGGCAAACCATAAATATGAGCGTTGGTCAGGAGAGCGAGCCCCCCCCTTCTCATACCAATCTTCAAGTTGTTTAAAGGCTGTTGAACCTATTTGAATCCTCGTCTGCTGACTTAACCAAAACAATGCCTCTGGATGGCCTGGAAACTGCTTAAGAAGCGATTCAATTACACTAGTCGCTTTGTCAATATCTCCAGATTCTCGATGGATCTGGGCCAGTGCGAGCAACTTTTCTACTTCAACTGATTGCACTTACAAGCCGCTCATTGCGAATGAGCGTCAATTGTAGCCCTTGGAATAAAAAACACATAGAGTATAAAGATTATTCCTCATTTTCCACAAATTATTCAAAGATATTTGATATAATAATCTTTAGCCTAATACTATCAATAAGAGCAGAGCTATAGTATGCATAAGCAATGAATCACATAGGGACTAATGCTTATATATTAAGTTTTTTCTAGACAAAACTAGCCCCACTAATAACCATCATTACTTGGAAGCTATCATCAGGAAAAGATAACAAGCTTCAAAAGTTCTTAATATGAATAAATACCACCTTCTGAACTAATCAAAAAGAAATGATTCACTCAGAGAATTTGTGGCCTTTACGGGAACAAATGATTCTTGTCGCTAAGAGTATGAATTCAAGTGGGATTAATCAAGGGAAATCAGGAAACCTCTCATATCGCATCCCAAATGGAATGCTCATTACACCAAGTTCTATTCCTTATGAGGAAATGGAGCCGAGCGATTTAGTGACGATTGATTTAAGCGGAAAACCCTTGCTAGCTCAAAATAATCCCAAGCAAAATAAGCCTTTAAATCCATCAAGCGAATGGAGGCTACATGCAGACATTCTTAAAAGCCGTCTAGAAGTTAATGCAGTTGTTCATTGCCATTCCATTCACGCCACCGCACTTGCGTGCCATGGGAAAGGTATTCCATCATTCCATTACATGACTGCTATCGCTGGAGGGAATGACATCCAGTGCGCAGAATATGCAACATTTGGGACGAAAGAGCTTTCGAACAATGCTATGAAAGCTCTTGAAGGACGTTTTGCCTGCTTATTGGCTCAACATGGCCAAGTCGCCATAGCGAAAACTCCTAAAAAAGCTCTTGATCTGGCAATAGAGATTGAGACGTTAGCTCACATCTATATAAAAGCCTCGCAATTAGGAGAACCCAAACATATCAATTCAGAAGAAATGAAAACAGTACTGTGCAAATTTAAGGCAATGGCATATGGCAATTAAATCCAAAAGCTTCTTGAAGCTATAAATCCAGCTCATTCAATGCAAAGACTTACTGAATGAGTCAATTAAATGGATTTCAATAACAGTATGCGGTTAACTATGACTTAAATACTTAAAGGGTGACATGGGCTATTCTGAAGCTGAGGTTTTTGCAGGTGGAGTAGCACACATCCCCGTGCTAATTATTATTCTTTTATACATCAACAATCTCACAAGCAATCAATTAACTGATCGTGACAAAGCTTTTGCACAAGAATCAACCTTCAACAAATCAGAAGAGCAATCAGAGGAAATCGAAAAATTAAAGAAATATACACATCGACCAAGACCTACAGAAACCGAAGAGAATGTCAAAGGACAAGAGAATCTTATCACCCAAGAAGAAAGAGTTAATACCAAATTAATCATTTCATCCAACACCTCTGGCGAGCAGAAACTTCAACAAGAAACAAGTCTCAGCAAGGAAGCAGTAGCCTTAAGTACGCATAAAAATAAAAACTTTCTATTCAAAACTTCTCATAAGTTACCAAAAAATACTCGAGAGATTTTGGGAAGACTTAATACCTGGCAAATCAGTATTTTCTTTATCCTCACAATAGGTGGGACAATGTTCTTCTCTTCACAAAACTATAATAATGATCCTCTAGAAACGCTGCAGGGGCAAATAGATAATGCAAACAAATCCTTTCCAAAAACTAGCAATAGTAAAACCTTAAATCTATAGATAAAAGACTTTTCCTTTTAAACTCTTTTATTAGCTACGACAATAAAAATATTTAAGCTACCATTGTGCCTCAACTTTCTTCCAACCGTCTTTCCTTAAATCCTTCCATAACTGCACCGCATCAAATCTTGCCATGTACTTGCGAGATTTTAGAAGTAGATCCTTACCAGACCGATATCGACCTCTATCAATGTAATACCAAGGATATTTAGTCCAGCTTGCAGGATCTCGATAGAAATGCATAGTCCATGAACCGCTTGGATCTTGAAGCCAACTTTCTGTCATCAAAGGCCTCGTTTTTCTTCTAAGGTGCAATGCCTCCATCAACCTCATATCTAAATATCTTATATGCTCTATTACTAGCTAAAAAAGTTAGTCACGACCAACGTTGTATATAAAGTCCTGAAACCCTGGATTATAAAAATACAAAATGACAGCTAAAATCAGAAGAGCATTTAACCCTATAACAACTGAAGCGACCCAAATTCGTTGGCGCTTACCAGGCAGCTTGTACTTAAACCCACCAGGCAAACTAAGCAACACCTCCTCAGGGTCCGGACTTGTGTCAAGCTGAGCAGCTGATTTAACTTTCTTGTTCTTGTTTTTTTTGTATTTGCCCTTGGCGGAGGCATCAGACCCTAGACCCACTCCAGAAGACTGCTTAGATTCTTCCATTGACTTAGATTCTTCCATTGAATTAATTAGTGGCTCCCTCTAATAGATGAACTTAACTTTTACTAACAGAGCTTAAAAGATTCCGTAAGTTTAATGAGATAAAATTAACTAATATCAATTTTAAACATGAATACCTAAAATAGCAGATTAGAAGAATATGGATTTCATCAGTTCAAGAGTCAATTTTTAGACAGCCCAATGACCATATTCCAGCTCATATCTCATTACAAAGTTTACCAATTTCCTGTAAAATAAATTTTGCAGATTTAAGACGATCTTCATTTAAAATAGTCATTATTAAATCTGCTTCTAGGCCCAAAAGATGGGTTTGACAAGAGTACTTCCCTTGTGATGCAGCATGGCGCTGTGCATTCTCTAATCGTTTCACTGCATTAATGCAAGACTCACCATCTTTAAGCTCTAAGCATTTCACAATAAGTGGCGTCATATCTGAAAGGTATGGAGATTGAGCAAGAATTGAATCGACTTGGAATATTCCTGACAGAAGCATAGAAATAATCAGTTTTTTAGTCCTCTTATTTATTATCAATTTAGTGGACCTAAAGGTTTACAAATACTTTTTTAATTTGAAACTTTCTCTTAATCAAATCACTTAAAAGCTCGTCACATGTAAGTTCTGAGCCTTTAGGGACTAAATCAAGACTAGCGGCTAACAATCCAATCACCTTTGGAGAGCTAATGCCATTTTCTCGAAAAGCTTCAAGCCCTTCACTATTAACGCGTTTAGACAGTTTCCTACCTTCCGAATCGCAAACAACTGGCACATGCTCATAATTTAAAGGGTTCTGCCCCAAAGCATCTATCAATGCAAGTTGAGAGGGCAAGGCCATTCTCAGGTCATCTCCACGAACAACCTCACTAATCCCAAGGGTTAATTCATCTACAACTGTGGCAAGGTGATAAGCGATATAGCCATCTGCTCTTCTTACAACAAAATCACCACTATTAATTGAAAACTCTTCCCCAACTCTCAACCTCCAACTTGGCAACTTTTGATTCTTCCATCCCCATGAGACTTCAAGTTTTCTGCATGTACCTGGATAAATCTGTTT
>CACEWU010000027.1 GCA_902563335.1 uncultured Prochlorococcus sp.
CCTTTGCAGAAAGAAGTTCTACTGCTATCTCAAGAGTAATATCATCAGCACCTTTGCCCTCAGGAAGAGAAGCATTGACCTTGCCTTGCTTAACATATAAACCATACGGACCGTCATAAAGCTGAATATTGTCCTTGCTCCCTTTAGGCGCTCCTAAATCTTTAAGAGCTGTTCTTCCTCCTCTTCCACGTTTAGGCATGGACAACAACTCAATCGCCCTAACAAATTCAACTTCTAAGACATCATCTTCTCCTTTTAAAGAACGGTAATCTTTCTCACCTTTTCCCTTGTTCCAAACTACATAAGGTCCAAAACGTCCTAGCCCAGCTTGAATCTTGCCTCCATCTGGATGCTCACCAAGCAATCGAGGAAGACGAAGCAACCCCAGAGCTTCTTCAAGACTTAAATCCTCTGGTTTAACCCCTTTGGGCAAAGAAGCTCGCTTAGGCTTAGGAATCTCTTCACTAACTTGCCCCCTTTGAACATAAGGTCCATATTGCCCAAAAAGAAGATAAACCTCCTCCTTAGTTTCAGGATCTACTCCTAATGATTCAGGTCCTTCAAGCTTCTGCTTGAGAATTAATTCAGCTTTTTCCTCATCCAAATCAGCAGGGGTGATCCCTTGAGGAAGAGTCGCCTTAACCAACTCTTCCTGTCCATCTTCTCCTATGTGCTTGGACTCGAGATAAGCACCAAAACGTCCAATGCGTACTACACAAGGAAGTCCTTCTAAATCAATTGTGCGTGATGCTCCTGGGTCTATATCTCCTTCTCGTTGCTGAACCTGCGTCTCCAAGCCTTCAGCCCCCTTATAAAAACCTTCAAGGTAAGGAAGCCAACTTACTTTTCCCGTTGATATTTCATCAAGAGTAGATTCCATTCTCGCTGTGAAACTGGTGTCAACTAAATCAGGGAAATGTTCTTCCAATAATGAAGTAACTGCAAATGCCGTAAAGCTAGGAGTAAGTGAATTATTTTGAATAGATGAATATCCACGGTCGACAATTGTGCCAATAATGCTTGCATAAGTTGAAGGTCTGCCAATACCTTCTTTTTCAAGCATCTTTACCAATGAAGCTTCACTATATCTAGAAGGGGGCTGAGTTTGATGTCCTAAAACATCAATGTTTTTAGGGGCAAGATTATCTCCTACAACCAAGTCAGGTAAAAGGACCTCTTGTCCTTCAAGGGCTGCTTCTGGATCATCACTTCCTTCTACATAAGCTCTAAAAAATCCTGGGAAATCAATCCGCTTACCTGTGGAACGAAAATTGATCTCATCAACTAATAAATCAACAGCTAGCATTGTCAAACGCGCGTCTGCCATTTGACTTGCCACAGTGCGCTTCCATATCAATTCATAAAGAGCAAAATCACGGCCTTCCAACCCTGTTTCATTAGGAGCCCTAAAACTCTCTCCAGCAGGACGAATGGCCTCATGAGCCTCTTGCGCATTTCTTGCTTTAGTACTGAATTGACGAGGTGCCTTGCTTAGATACTCAAGCCCATACCTAGACTCCACACATTGCCTAGCAGCATTGATTGCCTGATCAGATAGATGAACTGAATCTGTTCTCATATAAGTAATGAATCCTCTTTCATAAAGACCTTGCGCACATCGCATTGTGTCCCTAGCAGAGAGTCTTAATTTGCGATTAGCTTCTTGCTGAAGAGTACTTGTTGTAAATGGAGGGACAGGTTTTCTAACCGAAGGTTTCTCTTCAACTCCCTCAACTTTCCAAATCGCTGATTGAAGTTTTCCAGCTAACTTCCTAGCTTGTTCTTCATCAACAAGACAAACAGTACTCCCTTTTTTCAATTCACCTGTCGATTCATCAAAGTCATTCCCTGTAGCAATCCTCTGACCAGAAATTTTTGTAAGTTTGGCGTCAAAGCGACTTCCTTCCTTATCAAGGACTGCCTTGATATCCCAATAACTTGCACTTCTAAAGGCCCTCCTTGCTCTTTCCCGTTGAACCAGTAACCGAACCGCAACTGACTGAACACGACCTGCCGAAAGTCCCCAAGCAACTTTTTTCCATAAAAGAGGTGAGAGTGTATAACCAACCAGCCTGTCTAGGATTCTTCGCGTTTCCTGGGCATGAACCAACTCCATATCCAAATCCCGAGTCTGTTCAAGAGCCTTTGCAATAGCCTCTCTGGTTATTTCATGAAAAACCATCCTTTTTACAGGAATCTTTGGCGCCAGAAGCTGCAATAAATGCCAACTAATACTTTCTCCCTCTCGATCTTCATCAGTCGCCAATAAAAGTTGATTTGCTCCTTTTAAAGCCGCCTTTAACTCCTTCACTACCTTCTTTTTATCTTTTGGGACAACGTATAAAGGCTCAAAATCGGCCGTGGTGTTTACACCAAGATTCGCCCACTTTTGCCCTTTTTGAGCAGCAGGAATCTCGCTTGCGTTATTTGGGAGATCTCGCACATGTCCCATAGAAGCTTCTACTTGAAAGTCCTTTGGCAAGAACGCTCGAATGGTTCTTGCTTTAGTTGGGCTCTCAACAATTACAAGAGTCTGCGCCACAGGCAATCAAATAACCTTTATCCCTCTCTATCGCACCAGGTAGGGACCTGCATAGATCAAACAGATATCCAATAGAACACTTAGTAACGCGGCTAAAGTCAAAAAACCTTGTGGGATCTAGTCAGATCTGGTCTTAACATGCCAGAGATAGGTGCAATTATTCTCATCACTCAAGCCATAGCAGCCCCATCGGAACTGCTCAACCTTGCTCTAAATGCGCAGGCCGTCGCCCCTGAAGGAGTTGTTCTTTTAGCAATGCTTGGCACCTTAATGGTGGACCTAGCTGGGGAAAAAGCTGCCGCTCGATGGGCCCCCCCCCATCTCTTATGTAGGCCTAGGGACAGCCCTTGTAATTCTGGCCATGCAATGGAATGGACCACTTGAATCATCTTTCCTAGGTGCATTCATTGCGGACAATCTTGCAATTGCATTCAGAGCGGTAATTGCTCTTTCTACTCTTTTTTCTCTTCTTATTAGCTGGAGGTATGCAGAACAAAGTGGAAGTCCAGTAGGAGAATATGCAGCAATTCTTCTTGCTGCCACTCTTGGAGCAATGCTCCTCTGCGGAGCAACAGATCTAGTAAGTGTTTTTGTCTCTCTTGAGACCCTTTCAGTAGCCAGCTACCTTCTTGCCGGATATATGAAAAGAGATGCAAGGAGTTCAGAAGCAGCTCTCAAGTATCTACTTGTAGGTTCTGCTGCAGCTGCTGTTTTTTTATATGGGGCATCACTTTTATATGGAATAAGCGGCACAACAAATCTTCAAGTCATAGGAGTAGCTCTTATCAACAGTCCCACGCCATTGGCAGCGTTAGCGTTAGTTTTCGTACTCGCAACTGTGGCTTTCAAAATTGCAGCTGTGCCTTTCCATCAATGGACCCCTGATGTTTATGAAGGTTCACCTACCCCAGTTGTTGCTTTCCTGTCTGTAGGTTCAAAAGCTGCTGGTTTCGCTCTTGCATTAAGACTTCTTGTTGGATGCTTTAGTGCATTCGACAGCCAATGGAAACTTCTCTTTACGGTTCTAGCGGTCCTAAGCATGACCCTTGGAAATGTTGTTGCCTTGGCACAAACTTCAATGAAGCGAATGCTCGCTTATAGCTCTATCGGTCAGGCCGGCTTTGTAATGATTGGCCTTGTATGCGGAACCAAAGAAGGTTTTGCCTCGATGATTCTTTATATGGCTGCCTACTTATTTATGAATTTGGGTGCCTTCGCCTGCATTATCCTTTTTTCATTGCGTACCGGAAGTGATCGAATTGCAGATTACGCAGGTCTTTATCAGAAAGATCCTCTAATCACTCTTGGACTTAGTCTTTGCCTTCTTTCACTAGGTGGAATTCCGCCAATGCTTGGTTTCTTTGGCAAAATTTACCTTTTCTTTGCTGGCTGGGCTGATCATCAATATTTACTTGTAATTGTTGGTTTAGTGACATCAGTTATCTCGATCTATTACTACATCTCAGTTATCAAAATGATGGTAGTCAAAGAACCCCATGAGGCTTCAGAAGTCGTTAAGGGATATCCTTCAATCCAATGGAAAACTATTGGTCTCCCACCATTAAGGGTTGCATTAGTTGCCTGTGTTTTAGTTACTGCCGTAGGAGGAATTCTCTCAAACCCACTTTTCCAATGGGCCAACAACACTGTTATAGGAACTCCACTACTCCAACAGGCAATAGCTACTGGAGGGCAAACAACACTTGGTTGAACCAGTCCCTTCATCAGAAACGGTTGCAAGACTTTTGGATGTCAGCAAGCTTTATGGGGAAGGAACATTGTTGGTCAAAGCATTAGATCGACTAAACCTCGAGGTGAAAAAAGGTGATTTTCTTGCAGTAATGGGGGCTAGTGGGTCAGGTAAAAGTACTGCTATGAATATTCTGGGCTGCCTGGATCGGCCTACTCACGGAAGTTATCAGCTAAATGGTCAATCAATTGAAGACCTTAACGATGATGAACTCGCAGATCTTCGGAACCAACAGCTTGGATTTGTTTTTCAGCAGTTTCATTTATTACCAGAAGCTACAGCGATAGAGAATGTCATGCTTCCCATGATCTATGCAGGTGTCCCTCAACCTGAACGAACCTCAAGAGCAAAGAATGCTCTTGAGCGAGTAGGCCTAATAGCAAGAATGGACAATCGTCCGAATCAACTTTCAGGCGGGCAGCAACAACGTGTGGCAATTGCAAGAGCAATTATCAACCAACCTTCTTTACTCCTCGCTGACGAACCTACTGGGGCCCTCGATTCAACTACTACAGAAGATGTTCTCGACCTATTTAGCGAACTTCATAATCAAGGGATAACAATTGTTCTTGTAACTCATGAAGATGACGTCGCAGCTAGAGCAAAAAGGATAGCTCGCTTTAAAGATGGGAAAATAATTCATATAACTACAGAAATCTGATCAATTAGCTTATTGCCACCTTGTCCAACGTTTTTCTATATTTCCTCTAGTTAATTTTAGCGCTCCATCATTATCAATTCCCTGAATACTCCAAACTTCACCTGAACTTTTCTCTCTCACTTCTCTATTCCAAAGTCTCAGCTCAACATGCTTGCAAAGTGAATCCGGTTTACTCACTAAATCAATAGATCGGTCCAAAGCTAAAAGTACTTCAGCAGCCCAAACATCTGTCTTGCAAAAACAGGAATCAAGAACCTCAACTAAAGAAATACCTTCCTTTGGAGCCTTATTAAACACATTTAAACCAATTCCTATTCGTGCCATCCGAACTCTATTGCCTCTAGACAAAACCCTTGGCAGGAAACCCGCCAACTTTCTTTGATCAACGATCAAGTCATTTGGCCATTTAATTTTAGAAGCTATACCTTTCTTCTCTAACCGTTCAGCCAATGCAAACGCTACAGCTAAGCCAAATATTCCAGAAGAATTCGTTATAACCTCCAATGGCATTGCAGCACTTATCCACACCCCCCCAAATGGAGAGTGCCATATCTTTCCACTTTGACCAAAACCATTTCTTTGTCGCGCAGCTATATATGCTCTCGGCTGATTATCTATAAAAGGCTTCTCTTTAAGCCAAGTAGACAAGGCAAACTCAGTACTTGCGCATATAGGCGTCCAACGTACTTGCCAAGGTTTTCCACCTAGAGAGTTTTCTCTCCAATGACGTACCACTCCAGATGCTCCTTTCCATGACTTAACTATTCGCATCCCACCAAGATCTCATTCTTGTAATTCCTTCTTCCAGCTCATTAACAGGGAGAACGAGAGCCATCCTTAGCCAACCTGAACCTCCAGACCCAAAACCTGATCCAGGAGTAAAAGCAACCCCCGTTTGATTTAAAATTTCTGAAGCCAACTCTTCATCACTGTGGCCTTGTTCTAAAGACCAAGACGGCATTGGCATCCAAACATACATAGCCATTGATGGAATCGGGACCTCCCAACCCAAGTTATTCAGTGCAGAGATAGTGGTATCTCGTCTCTCTCTATAAACTCCCAATATTTTCCTTGGCCAATCTTCAAAATCAGTAAGTGCAGTAATTGCTCCTCTTTGCAAAGCCAAAGATTGATTAAAATCGACAACACCCTTAACTGTTCTAAGTGCTGATATAACGGACTCCGATCCAATTGCGAAGGCAATTCTGAAACCTCCCATACACCAAGCTTTAGAAAAAGAAAAGAATTCAATTCCCCATTCTCTCCAACCAGAACATCGCAATAAAACTGGAGAATCTCCTTCAAGAGCTAAGTCAACATATGGATTATCGTGAGCAATAACAATGTTATGTCTCAATCCAAGTTGCATTGCCTCATCCAACCAACTCTGTTCGCCAACCGTTGCGGTCGGATTATGAGGAAATCCAAAAACCATCAATCGTAACTGTTCTAACTGGCTAATTGATAAGGAGCCAAAATCAGGTTTCCAATTCTGATCAAACTTGAGTAAAAGCTTCTCAATATGAGCATCAGCCAAAACTAATCCACCTCGATGAGATGGATAAGAAGGGTCCAAAATTAGGCCTACTTGTCCAGGGTCTAAAACTGCTAGAGGAAGATGAGCTGTTCCTTCCTGTGAGCCAACCAAAAGCAAAACTTCTTTGTCAGGATCAACAACAACACCAAAACGTCTCTCACTCCAAGCAGCCACAGCTTCTCTAAAAGGTCGAGTGGCTGCCTGCAAGCAATATGAAGAACTTTCAGGCGCTTTTATTCCACCTGCTATTGCCTCCAAAATGATGGAAGGGGGCAAGATATCTGTAGATCCCAAAGAGAGATCACAAAGTGGAGGTAAGCAACCGTTTATGCTCGCAAAATGATAAGCCTGTTTGCGAAGATCATTGCGCTCAAAGACACCAGTACCTAATCGATTAAGGCGCTTGGGAATATCCATAAAAAGCCATCGAATTCTGAGGTTTAGGAGTCAAGAGTTTTTAAAAGAAAAAAGATATTCATTGAGAATCACCAAATGACAGAAAGAGAAAAAATTGAACCTCAAAACAAAGTTTTTCTTATATGTAATATTCAAAGTTTATCTATTGAGCGTCTCAGCTCTTCAAGATCCGCATCAACCTCTTCGACTTTTACTTTTTCAATATTCTCCGCAGGCTCTTGAGAGTTTAATTTGGGCGCCGATTCACATTCAGGAAGAGCAACTGCCTCAGCGCCCCCCTGCAACCTTTGACGAAGAGCACTCAATTCATCATCCAAATCATTTCCACCTTCTAAAGCTGCAAACTGACTCTCTAGGTCAGCACCCGCAAGTTCTGCTGCAGCCTGACCAGATGCTTCTAGAGCCTGAACCTTATCTTCCATACGATCAAAAGCTGCCATAGCAGAATTTGATCCCATATTTCCAACTGCACTCTGCAGTTGTTGCTGCGCCTGAGCAGCTTGAGCTCGAGCTTTAAGCATATCTTTTTTAGTTCTTGCCTCAGCAATCTTGCCCTCAAGAGCAACAAGACTGCGCTTAAGCATCTCAACTTGACCTTCCTGAGCCTTCAACTGATTGTTAAGCGACGTTGAAGACTCTTGAAAGGTCTTTCGCCTTGACAATGCTTCTCTAGCTAAATTTTCTTCTCCCTTCTTAAGGGCAAGCTCTGCTCTCTCATACCACGTTTTGACCTGTCCCTCTGCTTGATCAGCTTGATTTCGCAATCTTTTCTGACTGGAGATTGCCATAGCAACTGCTTGGCGGAGTTTGACCAAATCAGACTGCATATCAGCCACTGATTGATCAAGGATCTTCACAGGATCCTCAGCCTTGCTAACTAAATCATTGAGATTGGCCCGAAGTAAACGACTTAGCCTGTCGAAGAAACCCATAAAAACAAATAGATAAGGGCCTCAGGAAGCAAGCGACCCAAACAAACACTTCACCTAGACTAACGAGATGGGACTAACTCGGACTGAAAAACCGAATCATTTATCAAATTTTTCCAGTCATTCCCCCCACAAGAGGTTTACTGCGATCTCGTCCTGCTTAAAAGCCCTAAACGTATCTCTGCAAAGCAAAAACTCAATGGCAGGGCTTTGGCAAGACTGGTCCAAACTCGTTGGTCAGAAACTCGCTGCAAACTGCCGACCTCTTCGAATTCAAGGGGGCATACTCATTGTTGGGGCCTCACATCCTCAATGGAGACAAGCGCTTTTATACAACAAGAGTCAACTAATTGCATCTATTAAAACTCATGGTTATAAGGTCAAAGACATCAGGATTCAGCAATACCACCCTGAGCCATCTTCAAACAAAGAGAACGAGAAAAGCACATGGGCAAGGCATCCAAGCAGAGTAGATGTACATGGACTTGCATCCTGTGATTTCTGTGGGAGTCCTTCACCAGCGGGAGAGTTAGCTCTATGGGGGAAATGCTGTTTTTGCAAAAGGAAGGATCTCAAATAATCAAAAATAAATAGGAAAAGTCAGATTAATTTAAGATCAGGATATAATCCCATTATGCTAATAATAAGTCGCTAAAATCTTTCTGGGCGAGGACTCATCCAAGTCGGATTAATACCTGTTTCAGAAATACTTTTAGCTCTTATAGCTAGATTTTTCCTATCAACTCTCCACACACTATATATACCAAACTCTCCCAAAATCTCGGGGTTCAAGCCTTTCCAATAAGCTCTAGATTTAGTCTTCTTGTCTATTACCATGAGAACTGTCTTTGAACCTTTTTTGCCAGAAATAGGCCTACCTGACCACCCTTTCCTTTGCTCCTTTGACAATCGGTCAGAAAGGTTTACCAAAGCCCTAGCAGAACGCCCTTCATAGATAATTATCTCATCTGTATAAAAATGCAATGAAGGCTTAATAATACCCACCATAGACAATTGCTCATACTTTCTCATAGACTTAACGAGTAGACTTGCAGCTTGTCGCAAAGGCAATTGCCTCAATCTATCACTTAAATTCCACATTGGAGTAATTACAATTAACTGTAGAACAATCAAAGGAACTTGCATGGCCAAAAGTATTCCCGACCATATTTTCCGAAGAAAAACTAGGCCTATTATTGACGAAATACTCAGACATATTGCCACCCTAAAAGCTAAGCCACTTACAAACAATTCTTTCCCAAGGTTGGGGATCTCAGGATCCTTTAGAGACATCAACCAAAAAGGAGAAGACCAAAAAACCAATGCCAAAAGTATTGCTAAAAAAGCAGAACCGCCCAATGCGAATAAAAGACCTTGATCATGATCTTTAAAAGGAATTCCTGTTAAACCAATTAATAGAGCTGCCGCAGGTATGGCAGGAAGCCAGTAACTTGGAAGTTTGGTCGCTGCACAAGTAAACAAAAACAGAACAGTTATTAACCAGCAAGCCGCAAAAGCGCTTAGAGAGTCTTCGGGTTTATTAGAAGGAATAGGCTCTGAGTTCCAATTAAAATCAAAAGCTCGCAGCAAACCAAGCACTAATATTGGAGTAAAAGGGAGAGAAGCTACTACAAGTATTAATAAGAAGAACCACCAAGGTTCATGATGACTATTGACAACCGTTGTGAGTCTTTGGAAATTGTGATAACCGAAAAAACTATTTAAGAAAGGCTGTCCTTCTACTAGATATTCACTTACGTACCAAGGCAAACTAATCAATGCCGTAATACATAAGCCAGGCAAAGGTCTAAGCCTTTTCCACAAAAGTAAAAGTTTTCCCTGTTGTAGTCCAAAGGAAGCAAGTGCTATTCCCATTAGTACTACTGCTACTGGACCTTTAGTAAGAACTGCCAAACCCAATACAACCCAAGCAATGAACCAACTTTGAGTAATTGGGTCTACATATCTGCGCCATTGACAAAGCATGCTTATACCGAAAGTGCTGCAAAGCAATGCATCACTGACCGCGATGCGGCTCCAAATGATTACTAAAGGAGACAATGCAAAAGCTAAAGATGTAACAAAACCAG
The DNA here is from genome assembly GCA_902563335.1 of uncultured Prochlorococcus sp. Taxonomy (GTDB): domain Bacteria; phylum Cyanobacteriota; class Cyanobacteriia; order PCC-6307; family Cyanobiaceae; genus CACEWU01. The sequence goes on from CACEWU010000027.1 coordinate 9,927, forward strand.
TACGCCGTGGGTACCGATCGTCCTTCTGAGGAAATCTCATTACTGTATCCCCTATAAAAAGCATCATCAAAACCGACGAAATAGCAGAAGGAAGTCGAGCAGCCCAAGTTCCAAGAGGGTCCCATATATCATTCGCAGGTAATGAATAGCCAATACTCATCAACCAATAAATCAAAGGAGGCTTATCAAATCGAGGCAGACCATTAACTCTTGGCGTAAGCCAATCACCGGTCTCGCTCATAGCTCTCGCTGCAGCAGCAAAAAGAGGTGGTGTCTCATCTACTAGACCAGTGGAACCAAGCTCCCACACACAAAGGGCCATTCCAGCTACCAAAAGGAGCAAGAGCCCTCTACGACGTTCTCGAGGTGATAACAACGATTTATCTACAGAACTGTTCAATTCAATTACCCCTACCAGATTGGTTTTGGCTAATTCCTGTAAGAATCCATTCCAAAACTCGCCTAGTAAAACCCTCCTGAGAGGCAGATTCCTCTACCCAAGATCGACATATCCTTCTGTCAATTTCCTCTGCACGTGCAGTAGCCAAAATCATTGCGCGTACATCATCAGGCTCCACCAACCAACCACTAACCCCCGAATTAATTAGTTCTCCTGGACCCCCACGGTCATATGCAATAACAGGAACCCCACAAGCCATCGCTTCTACAACGACATTGCCATAAGCCTCATTCCATTTGGGCGTATTTAAAAAGGCCCTACAGGTCCCCAACTGCTCTTGAAAATCGGATGTTGGAAGAAAACCTCGCCAATCGATTGTTCCAGGAGGTGCAGATTGTTCTACATAAACTGCATAATCTTGATCTTCAATCAAACCCCATACCAACAAACGATCGCCAAGTGCCACTGCAACCTCAACTGCATCCTCCAACCCCTTTTCAGGAGCTACTCTCCCAGCCCAACCAAGAGGTCCATTTTTACGAAGCTGTAAATCGTAGTTTTTAAGATCAAAACCATTACCAACTACTACCGGATCGCGAATCAACTCGTAGTCAGAAGCCTGGCGATATGTGTGAAAAGCTAATCGAAAATGATGTGTCTCAGACAACTCACTAACAACAGTCTTCATCACATCTGAAACATCTCCCATGCTGACCAAATGAAAGAGTTCAACAGTGACTCTTGGTGTAAGCCATATCGGTAACCAGTCATAACCAAAGTTCAAAACTGCGTCAGCAGTTTTCCCAAGTTCAAGCGCATGTTTCCAAAGTTTCGGTAAGACCCCATCAGGTGGGATGAGCATCGGGGAGCTGGCATTCTGATGCTGCCAACTTGGCTGCGCCTCACCTGCTACTTCCCTGAGCTGAGCTCCTGAACATCCTGAAGGCAATACTGATCCTTCTGGAGCGACCACAGTAACTTCATGTCCCAAATCCAAAAGCCCCTTTATCAAAGACATCAATGTCACCTCAACCCCACCACCTTTTCCACTCCCTAAAAAACCAACAGGTGTACTAACCAAAATGAGCTTTAAAGTATTCGCAGACATACTTAGCTCAATTAGAAAGAATTTCTGAATTCACTGAATTCGGTTCCCAGAAACGCCGCCGCTGACTTACCAACAAAACAGATAAAAGAACCAAACCAACTCCTATCCACTGCAAAACCTCTAGTCGTTCTCCAAGCCAAACCCCCCCACTAGCAAGAGCAAAGACTGGAGTCAAGAATGCAAGTGTACTGAAACTTGTTAGCTCTTCTCGGTTAGCGAACCAAAAAAACAATCCATAAGCCAAAGCGCTTCCAAGAAGGCTTGCATACGCCATTAATCCCCATTCGAACCCAGACCAAGCTGGGACTAAAGACCATGTGTTATCTAAACAATGCCAAATAAACAAAGGGAGGCTACCGAAGATCATGTGCCAACCAGTAACCGCAACAGGATCACTCTCTTTACATGTAAATCGAATGAGGACTGTTCCAAAAGCCATAGAGACTGCCGCTGCAAGCATCCAAGCCTCTCCAACATTCCAAAGACTTCCAATTGATTGGGACTGACCTAACAACAACCAATGGCTAAGAACTTCTGGCGGAGCTCCTAGACAAATAATGCCAACTAATCCAATCATCAAACCTATCCAGCCAATCGGATTGAT
>CACEWU010000028.1 GCA_902563335.1 uncultured Prochlorococcus sp.
TCCTTTACCTGGATCAATTGCAAACTTGCTTAAACAGAGAGATCTTCATTGCCCAGGGAAATTAATCAGTTTAGATGTACCTTCTGGTTTATGCCCAGATAGTGGTAAGCCCTTTAATGATTTTGCTGCCATAGCTTCTTTTACTCTTACAGTTGGTTTGTTTAAGCAGGGTTTAATCCAGGACTCCGCTTTGAAATATGTTGGTGAATTGGTTAGATTAGACATTGGCATGCCAAACTCTTTGCTTGAGAACTTGCCTGATACACAGGCTAAGAGGGTTTGTTCAAGTGATTTGGTTACATTTAACTGGCCAAATATTGAGAAAAGTGCAAGTAAATATCAAAGGGGTAGATCTTTAATAGTTGCCGGAAGTGAACAATATAAAGGTGCAGCTTTGTTGGTTTTGAATGGAATACTTGCAAGTGGAGTGGGAAGCATAAAAGCGGCTTTGCCAAAAAAAGTTGCAGATGGCTTGTGGCAAGTAGCTCCTGAAGTTGTTGTATCTGGAGTCTTGCAAAGTTCTCCTGAGGGGGAGGTCTCATTGGTGCCCGTTTTTAAAGAGTTGGATTTAGCCGGAGTTGATTCTCTGTTGCTTGGGCCAGGTTTGGGGTTAGCAGAGGAACCCTGGTCAGCTATTGCAAATGTCTTGGAGGAGTTTGCTGGTTTGTTAGTTCTTGATGCTGATGGACTTAATCGATTAGCTTTTTCCTCTGACGGTTGGCAGTGGCTTAAGAAACGCCACGGTCCAACTTGGCTTACACCACATAAGCAGGAGTTTTTTAGGTTGTTCCCTGAAATGCAGGGCAAGAACTCTTTTGAGGCTGTTGTGGAAGCAGCAAAGTCAAGTGGGGCTGTGGTTTTGCTAAAAGGAGCACATAGTTTGGTAGCTGATCCCAAGGGCTCTGTTTGGCAACTAGGTCAGAGTGATCATTGGTCGGCTCGAGCTGGATTAGGTGATGTCCTGGCTGGATTTGCGACTGGGTTAGGAGCTATAGGCGTGGCCTCTACAAATGTTGCAGAGGCTGAGTTGCTTGTGGCAGCAGCGTTAATCCATTCCGAGGCAGCACGATCCTGTAAACAAGGCAGCACCGGTAGCTCTATATCCGAGTCCTTAGGAGTCCTTACAAGGAAAATTCAGATGCGCAAATGTCATGAATATGAAACTTAGGTAAGCAAATGTGTAGATTTTCACTCATGAATCTGAAGGGTTCTTGAAACCACAGGCTGTTTATCAATTTCCGTAGGAGAGTCCCCCCTATGTAATTGGGGAAGACGCAAGAAATGGTTTCATCAGCGCTTAAGACGGCGGAGTCTCAAAAACGCCGTGGTAGTGACCCGATCAGTTGGTACCTATCAACTATTGGTCGAATCCCTTTGCTAACTCCTGCAGAAGAGATTGAGCTTGGCAATCAGGTCCAGATGATGATGTCTCTTACTGAGGATGACTCGATTGATTCTGAGAGCAAGCAATTTTCTACTAAGCAACGACGTTTGATTCGTATCGGTAGACGAGCGAAGGAACGAATGATGAAAGCGAATCTGAGGCTTGTAGTAAGCGTTGCGAAGAAATATCAAGGTAAAGGTTTGGAGCTCCTGGACCTTATTCAGGAGGGCTCTCTGGGTCTGGAGAGAGCAGTTGAAAAGTTTGATCCAACAAGAGGGTACAAATTCTCAACTTATGCATTTTGGTGGATTCGTCAAAGTATGACTAGGGCGATTGCATGTCAGTCCCGCACTATTCGTTTGCCAGTTCATTTGAGTGAAAGGCTTACCACTATTAGAAAGGTCAGCCTTGACTTGGCTCACAAATTGGGAGCAATGCCTAGTCGTCTTGAGATCGCTGAGGCAATGCAAATTCCTCTTGAAGAACTTGATTCTCTTTTGAGACAGGCTCTGACAACTAGTAGTTTGGACGCTCCTGTTAATGGTGAGGAAGGACGAAGTTTTTTAGGTGATTTGATTGCTGACTCTTCATTAGAAGAGCCATTAGATAAGGTTGAGCAACGAATTCATCATGAACAACTTGGTCGTTGGTTAAGTCATTTAAGTGAACAGGAGCAACATGTTCTAAGACTTAGGTTTGGGCTAGAAGGTAATGAGCGGCATACTCTGGCAGAGATTGGGAGATTACTTTCAGTTTCAAGGGAACGTGTTCGCCAAGTTGAATTGAAGGCACTACGTAAGCTTCGTAATTTAACTAGAAAACTTCCAAGTGGAATCTAATCTTTAGAGAGAGGTTCCTGAGATAAGTTTTTAAATATTTTTGTTTTTGAAAAGTATCATTTATCTGCCCAGATGTATTTTGTTAATTCGTTAGGGTCAGGTTCTTTCGCGCTTAGTGCAAATTCAACTGCATCAACTACTTCAACATCGATTTCTTTCTCAATAACTCGTAGTTCACTACTAGTTAATAATTCCCTTTCAATTAGGTCTTTTTCTAGTGTAATTAAAGGGTCTTTTTGAGCCCAAAACTCTTTCTCTTGTTCTGCACGAAGTTCGTCTGGATCAGCTAATGAATGGCCCCTAAATCTATATGTAAGGCATTCGAGTAAGGTTGGCCCTTCGCCAGCTCTTGCTCTTTTCAGTGCTTTTTGAGTGGCTGCTCGAACTGCAAGAACATCCATTCCATCTACTTCTTCTCCTTTCATCCCAAAAGCATCTGCTTTTCGCCATATTTCTGGGTCACTTGTGGCTCGATCGTGAGCCATTCCTATGGCCCATTTATTGTTTTCTACAACAAACAGTATTGGTAATTTCCATAGTTGAGCCATGTTCAAGCATTCAAAGAATTGACCGTTATTGCAAGTACCGTCTCCAAAAAAGGCTGCAGTTACCGAATCACTATTTGAATCTCCAAGCGCATCGCGTTTGTATCTGCTTGTGAAGGCTGCACCAAGTGCTACGGGAATACCTTCACCAATAAATGCATATCCACCTAACAGGTGATGTTCTTTTGAAAAAAGGTGCATAGACCCACCTCTGCCTTTACTGCACCCAGTTTCTTTTCCAAAGAGCTCACTCATTACTTCTCTGGCAGGAACTCCTGCGCTTAGAGCATGTACGTGATCGCGATAAGTGCTGCAAAACCAATCATGCTTTAGTTTCATTGCCCCTATCACTCCAGAGCTAACTGCTTCTTGTCCGTTGTATAGGTGCACAAAACCAAACATTTTGCCGCGGTAATACATCTCTGCACATTTGTCTTCAAATCGTCTTCCAAGGGTCATATCCCTGAATAGTTTTATGCCGGTTTCCCGATCAATGTTCTCGGCTTTTGTTGGGGTCAAACCGCTGTACCTTTCAGCGTGATCACCTGCCTCGTTAGGGCTATTAATTGTCTTGTCAGAGGCCATTGCAGTTCCTTGACTCATGCCAAAAGTCGGCGACTAGGTATATGACTGTAAGGTCCTGTGGAATAAGGATAGGCAGAACCCCTTCCAATGCCTAGAGTTTTATGCCAATGGCATTACAGCTAGTGGACTTGCCTATTGACCATTTTCGTTTGCTAGGTGTTAGTCCTGCGGCTGATGCTGAGGCAATACTCAGAGCCTTACAGATACGGCTGGATAAGCCTCCTGAAGAGGGTTTTACTGAAGAGGTTCTGCTTCAAAGAGCGGAATTGTTACGCCGTTCATCGGATCTTCTTACAGATCAGGTACTTCGCCAGGAATATGAAAATGCCCTCTTGCAAGGGGCCATAGGCCTTGAGTTGTCCTCAATTCGAGAAGTGGCAGGGCTGATCTTGCTTTGGGAAGCAGAAATGTCTTATGAGGCTTTCAAGCTTGCTTGTAAAGCTTTAAAGCCTCCACAGGCCCCTGCTTTAGGCAGTGGCAGAGAAGCTGATCTGACTCTTGTTGCTGCATTGTCCTGTAGCGCGGCTGCTATTCAAGAGCAGGAACAACGACATTACGAAGCTGCTGGGAGGCTTTTACAGGAAGGACTGCAGTTATTGCAGCGGATGGGGAAACTTCCAGATCAGCGTCAAAAGCTTGAGGAAGACCTAGAGGCTTTAACTCCATACCGCATCCTTGATTTAGTTAGTAGAGATCTTGGGGATCAGATTTCTCATAAGGAAGGTTTGCGGCTTCTTGAAAACTTTGTTTCAAAACGAGGTGGCCTTGAAGGAAGAAGAGCAGCCAAATACTCAGGAGGTTTCTCTCAGAAAGAATTTGAGGTTTTCTTTCAGCAGATACGCAAATTTCTTACTGTTCAAGAACAAGTTGATTTGTTTATTCGATGGCAAAGACTTGGTTCTGCAGATGCTGGGTTTCTAGGGGCAATCGCGTTGGTCGCAGCAGGATTTTCTTGTCGAAAACCTGAAAGGATTCAAGAAGCAAGAAACCATCTGAAGAGCCTTAATCTTGAAGGGGTTGATCCATGGCCTTTGCTTGGATGTATGGATCTTTTGCTTGCTGATGTGCAGAAAGCTCAAGAGAAGTTTTTGAATAGTCCTGATGAGGAACTTAAGGCTTGGTTAGATAATTATCCTGGGGATAGTCTTGCTGCAATTTGTGATTATTGCAGAGACTGGTTGCGTAGAGATGTTCTACCAGGTTATAGGGATGTTGAGGTTGAGTTAGTTGATCTTGAGGCTTGGTTTGCGGATAGAGATGTTCAAAACTATATAGAACAGCAGGAGCAACAAGGCCCTCGTGGAATAGCTAAGGCAAGTTTTTCTTTCTTGTCTTCATTAACAGCAAAGCCTGAAGCTTCGTCGTTAATAGATGATGATAATTCGTTTGAGGAGGACAGTTTTCAAAATGTTTTTGATTCTTCTGGAAATCAACAGGTGGAAACAGGTTCAGAGATTCTTGACTCAAAAGAATTTAGGCGAAATTTATTAGTTAGAAGGTTGGGATTTATATATCAATTTCAGATACATATTTTGAGTCTTATCAGAGAAAACATTCAAGCCTTAAAAAATATTGTATGGAAAAAGTCTTCCTTAGTTCCTTTGGTATTAGTTGGAGGAACTTTCTTGGGCTTTATTCTATTAAGGCCTAGACTCCCATTGGAAAATACTTTTGATGAAATATATTTCCCTGAGGGTGAAAAATCTTTAATTGATAGTGAAATATCTCAGCAGCCGGATGTGGAACTATCGCTTCGACTTGCCATGGAACAAGAAGCTCTTTTTAAAAATGCTGACAAGGTTGATAAAGAGACCTTGGGTTTGGACAAGTTGGGGTTAGATCCTTTAACTGTTGAAAAGCCTAGTGAAGAAGAGATTTTGGGGCTTCTTGAAGCTTGGTTGGCAGGTAAAGCGTCTATTCTTTTAGGTGGTAAAAGTGAAATATTGCCAAAAGTTGCTAGAGGTGAACTAGTGAAAAGAGTCCAAGAAGAGAGATCTAAGGATAAAGCTCTTGGTGAAAGTCAGATTATTAATGCAAGTATTACTTCTATTAAATTGGTTAGTCGAACACCTAAACGTATAGAAGTCAAAGCAAAACTCGTCTATAAAGATCAGCGAAATAATTCTTCAGGAGAAATAATTTCACAAACTTCTATCCCAAGTTTGAAGGTTACCTATATTCTTGGTAGGGAGAAAGACCTTTGGCAGTTGGTCGACTACATCAGTGGAAGCTGATCAATGTTTGCTAGTAAAAGGCGATAAGCTTTTTACCCTCCCTTAAATTAACCTTGGTTCAATTACGAGATGTTTGAAGAGCTTTCAGCCCGCTTTGAGGATGCGGTAAAGGGGCTTAAGGGCGAAGACAAAATTAGTGAGTCAAATGTCGATGAAGCTCTAAAAGAGGTTCGTCGTGCTTTGCTTGATGCCGATGTGAGTTTGACTGTAGTTAAAGAGTTTGTAGAAGAAGTTCGACAGAAAGCTATTGGGGCGGAAGTAGTTCGTGGTGTAAACCCCGGTCAGAAGTTCATACAGGTAGTTCATGAGCAGTTGGTTGAGGTCATGGGAGGTGTTAATACTCCTTTGGCTACTGAGAAAGATCGACCAACTGTTGTTCTTATGGCCGGTCTTCAGGGTGCCGGGAAGACTACTGCAACAGCAAAACTTGGCTTACATCTGAAAGAACAAGGTCTTAAGTCCTTGATGGTTGCGGCTGATGTTTATAGACCAGCTGCAATTGAACAACTTTGTACTCTTGGGGCTCAGATTGGAGTTGAGGTTTTTAGTCAAGGTACAGAAGCTAAACCAGAGCAAATAGCAGCAGCAGCCCTTTTAAAGGCAAGAGAAGAAGGAATTGACGCATTGTTAGTTGATACAGCTGGCCGGCTTCAGATTGATGGAGAAATGATGGAGGAGATGGTTCGGATTCGTTCCGCGGTTGAGCCCGATGAGGTTCTTCTTGTGGTTGATTCCATGATTGGTCAAGAAGCTGCGGACCTTACAAGGGCATTTCATAACAAGGTAGGTATCACTGGTGCTGTACTTACAAAGCTTGATGGAGATTCTCGTGGAGGGGCTGCACTTTCAATTCGTAAGATAAGCGGTAAGCCAATCAAGTTCATTGGAACTGGGGAGAAGGTTGAGGCTCTCCAGCCTTTCCACCCTGAACGGATGGCAAGTCGCATTCTTGGGATGGGGGATGTTCTCACCCTTGTAGAAAAAGCTCAGAAGGAAGTCGAGATAGCTGATGCAGAGTTGATGCAGAGGAAGTTGCAGGAGGCAACGTTTGATTTCTCTGATTTTGTGAAGCAGATGAGGCTTATTAAGCGAATGGGATCTCTAGGAGGTCTCATGAAAATGATTCCTGGCATGAATAAACTGGATGATGGAATGCTTAAGAGTGGAGAGGAGCAGCTCAAGCGTATTGAAGCAATGATTGGCTCAATGACAGAGGAGGAGAGGACTAAACCCGAGTTGTTAGCAGCTCAACCAACTCGACGTAGAAGGGTTGCAAATGGAAGTGGACATACAGCCGTAGAGGTGGACAAGGTGTTGGCAGATTTTCAGAAAATGCGGGGCTTTATGAAACAGATGTCTAGTGGTGGGGGATTCCCAGGTATGCCAGGTATGCCAGGTATGCCAGGTATGCCAGGTATGCCAGGAGGACCTTCTGCTGGTATGGGAGGCATGGGTTCAGTTCAAGGACGAAGTGGACATAGCGGAGGAGCCCCTAAGAGACAGAGGCCATTGAAGAAAAAGAAGGGTTTTGGAGACCTTTAAGCCCTCAACAAGCTAATGTGTTTAATTGGCGGATGTTTAAAGCACTTATCGCCAACCAACTAGAACACTTATTTATTCAAGCCAAGATGATCAAGCTCCGCCTTAAGCGGTTTGGTAAGAAAAGGGAAGTGAGTTTCCGACTAGTGGCTTGTAATAGCACATCTAGACGAGATGGACGCCCTCTTCAGGAGTTGGGTTTTTATAACCCACGTACTAAAGAGACAAGGCTAGATACGGAGGCTTTGAGACTGCGACTTAGTCAAGGAGCTCAACCAACGGATGCTGTTCGTTCTTTGCTTGAAAAAGGTGGCCTTTTGGAGAAAAGTGTCCGATCAGCTGAAATAGTTGGCAAAGCTAAGCAAGAACAAGCGCGTAAAGCGGAGGCGAAAAAAGTAACGAACAAGCCTTCGTCAGAATCTGCTGAGGCAGAGGGCTGAATATTTCAATGGATGGAGCCACCTCATGTGGTCGCTTCATAATCGAATTACCTGACTCTGATGCAGCGCTTGCTTTGTCAGGCGGAGAAGATCAACAAATACTTCAAAGACTGCAGTCTTTAACTGGGGCTTCTTTAGTTATGAGAGGCCTTGATTTGGAAATTGGTGGACGTCCTGCTCAGTTAGAAAGAGCTGCAGCTTTGGTTGAACTTGTCCGCCCTTTGTGGCAGGAGGGCCAAGCTGTTTCAGCTGTTGATTTGCAAGCAGCTATTAATGCTTTGGATACTGGGCGTACGAAGGCTCACGCAGAACTTGGAACCCAAATACTTGCAAGAAGCCAGAGGGGAAGTCTTTTAAGACCTAGAACTCTTCGTCAAAAGACCTATGTAGAGGCAATGGAAAAGCATGATCTGACCTTTGCCTTAGGTCCTGCAGGAACCGGAAAAACTTTTCTTGCCACAGTTCTTGCGGTCAGAATGCTTACGGAGAGAAAGGTTGAACGTCTTGTCCTTACTCGCCCTGCTGTAGAGGCAGGTGAGAGATTGGGTTTTCTTCCAGGCGACCTTCAGCAAAAGGTAGATCCTTATCTTCGACCTCTTTATGATGCTCTTCATGCATTGTTGGGCCTAGAGAAAACTTCAACTTTGCTTGAAAAAGGTGTAATCGAAGTAGCACCCCTTGCGTATATGCGAGGCAGGACGTTGGAAGAGGCTTTTGTGATTCTGGATGAGGCTCAGAACACAACTTCGTCGCAAATGCGAATGGTTTTGACCAGACTTGGAGAAAGGTCCCGTATGGTCGTCACCGGAGATGTTACGCAAGTGGATTTGCCAGCTGGTCAGATAAGTGGGCTTGTTGAAGCTGCTGAACTTCTTGAAAGTGTTGAAGGTGTTTCCGTATGCCGTTTGACATCTGCAGATGTGCTGCGACATCCACTTGTTCAGCGCGTTGTTGATGCCTATTCCCGCAAAGATTTCGGATAGGGAGATCCGAACTAACAGTTTCAGCAGTAAATCTTTTTTGATGGCAAAGTAAATGAGTTAATTGATCTGGTTAGTTATGCCAGCAAGCAGTAATTTTCAACAGGCCATTCGAGAGGCTCAATCAAGTGCCCTAGTTGGTCCAAATGTAGTTAACAAAGCTCTGCCTTATGTTGGCGGAGGGATGGTCCTGACTGCTGGAGGAGTGGTTGGTGGGTTGTCTCTACAGGTAACAAGCCCAGGCTTGTTTCAGCCTCTTTTTCTGGTGGCTTTGATAGGAAATCTAATTCTGTTCTTTGTAGCTCAAAACGTTGCATTGAAGGCTAATAACAGCACTGCACTCCCATTGCTAAGTGCATATAGCTTGATTACTGGATTCACGCTAAGTGGATTGGTTGCAATAGCAATTGGGACAGCAGGTATAGGAGCAGTAGGAACAGCTGCATTGGCTACAGGAATAACTTTTGCAATCGCTTCAGTTGTTGGGCGTCGGATGAGTGACAGTGTTGGGCAGGCACTTGCTGGTGTCGTTGGATTGGGCTTGATAGGCCTGATAATTGCAATGCTTGTTCAGATTGTTGGAGGGATTTTCGCTCCAGGGATGTTTGGAGGTAGTGGTTTTGAATTGATGATTGCAGGCTTTGGAACAGTACTTTTTGTAGGGATGTCTTTTGTAGATTTTTATACAATGCCTCGCACCTATCGCGATGATCAATACCTTGCTGGTGCTTTAGGAATGTATTTGACATACATAAACTTGTTTATATTTATTCTTCGTTTGATTATTGCTATTCAAGGAGGAGGCCGTCGAGACTAGATATTGATTTTTGACAATTAACTCTTTAAAACTAATCAAATCAAAAAAAATATTATTTTGATTTGATTAGTTTTTTGCTATAGAATTTATGCTTATGTTTATTGCCATCTTCTGTTCCTTGTCATAGTTCCATCGATTAAGGAAAATAACATATTCTCCTTTGTTTTTTTGCGTGGCATTTAAAAGGCTTTCTAAAATTTCTTTTACTTTATTAGGCTCTAATACACGTAAGAGTTCTATACATCTTGAGGTAATTCTTTCAGAGCACAACTGTTGTTTTTTGTCAGAGTTTCTTTGGTGATGTATGGCCATTGCACTGCTCATAGCTAAGTTCCGCACAGTGATATCTATAACAAGTTCTCCAGCCTCTCTGAGTTTGTATATGAGTGGATCTGGGAGACGATCCATTAGTGGAGAATCACTGGTCATGCTTACTACAAAGAAACCACGAGTTCCTTCAGTATTCGATACAAGCTCAGCAACTCTGTCTGCCAACACTTCATCACTTAGTTCACCTCTTTCCCAGGCATTGCACCATAAAGTGGCGGCCTTTATTGCTTCTTGAAAACTTGTAGTTTGTGTGCTCATGGCTTTTAGATAGTTTTGGCGTCAGGCTATGGGGACTCTTCCACTAAGGCCTATGGATTCATTTGAACCTGTTCTTAAGGAATATCGATCAGGATTCGTTGCCTTGGTTGGCAGGCCAAATGTTGGCAAGTCAACTTTGGTTAATCGGCTTGTAGGGGAAAAGGTGGCAATTACCTCTCCAATTGCTCAAACAACTCGTAATCGCCTTAGGGCAATTTTGACAACTCCTAAGGCGCAATTGGTAATAGTAGATACTCCTGGCATACATAAGCCTCATCACTTGTTAGGTCAAAGGCTTGTTCAGATTGCCAAGTCCGCAATTGGAGAGGTTGATGTTTTATTACTTTTGCTTGAGGCTTGTCACTCTCCAGGAAGAGGAGATGCTTTCATCGTGAAATTGCTTCAAAATCAGTCTCTCCCTGTTTTGGTGGTTTTGAACAAGTGGGATCTTGTTCGGGAAGGTTTGCATGAGGAGACTGAGAATGCATATAGATCTCTGATTGGCTCTTCTGGTTGGCCAATTTATTTTTGTAGCGCTACGACCGGAGAGGGTTGTGAGGTTTTGATAGAAGCTTTGACGGATTATTTGCCTATTGGTCCCCAGCTTTATCCTCCTGAAATGATTTCTGATCAACCTGAGAAAATTTTGCTTGCTGAGTTGATTAGAGAACAGGTTTTGCTTCATACACGTGAAGAGATTCCTCATAGTGTTGCAGTGAGGATTGATCGTGTTGAGGATATGAAGCGATCTATAAAACAATCACTTTCAACTAGGCATACCGCAGTCCTAGCAACGGTTCTTGTGGAAAGAAAAAGTCAAAAAGGGATTTTGATTGGTAAGGGTGGCTCAATGTTGAAGACCATTGGAAAGGGCGCAAGGCTTCAAATGCAAAAATTGATAAATGGATCTGTGTATTTAGAATTATTTGTTAAGGTTGTTCCCGATTGGAGAAGTAAACCAGCACGTTTGGCAGAGCTGGGTTATGAGGGAAATTGAATGATATCCATTTAACCTATTTCAATATGGATTTGTGAAAAAAATTCAATTTTCAAATGTAATCCTTCTCTGTTTTGAACAGAAATTTAGGGCTGAATTTATCAGCTTTTCTGCTACACATTTCAATCTTCACTTAGGTGATTGAATTCCTATGTCACCTTTTCGCATTGATGCCGTGAGCTTGGCTCCTGAGTCTTTTTCCAACTTTAATCAAGTTGGGATTATCGGCCGAGCATTTTCATCAGGAATTGCAGAATTGTATGTTCATAATCCTCGTGATTACGCCACTGATACTTACCACAAGGTTGATGATGAACCATATGGCGGTGGTGCAGGGATGGTTCTTAAACCAGAACCTATTTTTGCTGCTTTTGAATCAATTCCTTTGCGTAGCCATAAGAGAGTTTTGCTAATGACACCTCAGGGGAAGCCTGTAATTCAGTCTGATATGTCTCGATGGTCCACAAATTATGATCAGTTGATTTTAATTTGTGGTCATTATGAGGGCTTTGATGAAAGGATTAGATCTTTAGCGGATGAGGAGGTCTCTTTAGGAGACTTTGTACTTACTGGAGGTGAACTTCCTGCCATGACAATTATTAATGGTGTAGTGCGTTTACTTCCAGGAACTGTCGGGACAGAGGCTTCATTGTTTGATGAGAGTCATACAGATGTTTTGCTTGAATATCCTCAATACACCAGACCGGCCAGTTTCCGAGGCCTCAATGTCCCTGAAGTATTGCGTAGTGGTAATCATGAAGCTGTAGCAATTTGGAGAGATAAACAACGCGAGATCAGAACGAAGATTCGCCGTCCTGATCTATATGACCGTTGGCTTGCTAAAGGTCTTGGTTTTAAAAACGGAATAGAGCAAGA
>CACEWU010000029.1 GCA_902563335.1 uncultured Prochlorococcus sp.
GAAAGACCCGAATGGAGACAAACTCATTCTGGGTGTAATCGATCAAGTTTGTACTTTTGGCAAAAATTAGTATTTTTCTTAAATAATTAAGGATCTCTTTCTATTACCTTTTGGATTTTTCCTAGCACCCATTTTTTCCCTAGCACCTTAAATATCATTCCCTAGCACCAAAATGGGACCTACTGATCCTTTCTGGAACTAACTAAGAGTAAAAATCTCCTGAATTCGCCAAATTGCAGCAATAGTGGGACATTCTGGAACTTCCTGGAACGTCATGGTACTTACAAAAAAGGAGAGGGTGGGATTCCACTTCGCCCTAAACCGGAAGTAGTTGGAAGGTGTTGGACACTAATTCCAAATCGCAGTGCTTTTCCTGCAAACTTTGGTGCAACGCGCTTAAAATATTATTCAAACGCTTCTCTTCTCTTCTCTTCTCTTCTCTGCTACACAGAGTCCAATATTAATTACAAATACTATCAATTTGTGGTATAATCATTATACCAACTCCAGGGGATATAAGTCCATTTAGTCGTTAATTATATCATTGAATTTATCATGAATAACATTAGATTCCTCCGCTTGCCGGAGGTTATGGAGAGGATTGGTCTCAGTCGCTCCACTATTTACGACAGGATGGAAAGAGGGACTTTCCCTAAATCACACAAAATCAGTACAAGAGCAGTTGGTTGGAATAAGTACGAAATAAATGAATGGTGCTTGGATGTAGTGAAGTGAGAGAACTAAAAGATACGCAAGTAAAAGTTAATTCAGTTACACCTTTAATAAACAGGGAAGAATATCCTTGTGGCGATGCATTACTACTTGTAGTTGAGTCAAAAAAGAAAGGTGGTGGTAAATCCTTTGCGGGAAGAATGCGCTTTCAAGGCAAACAAAGAACTATATGGATTGAATCTACTAAGAAATGGAAACTTAAATCAGCAAGAGAACAGTTTGAGTAGATTAAATGTTGGTCAAGAACTAATAAAAGAGACCCAAAAGAGTTTGTTTCTAAGGAAACAGAAATAAAACCCTCTCACGCTAAAGCCTTTAGGTTTCTAATTAAGGAGTACCTCAAATACAAAACGGATGTAAAGCCAATAACCCTGAAGAACTATCGAAATCAACTAAATCAAGTACTTCAATGATAGAAGGTTCTACACCCTTAACTGAACTGGAATAGGACAACGGTGGTAGAGAAAGTTATGACCAAGCAGACAGGATCCAAAGACTGCCATGCCAAGTCTTTGACTATGCAATCTCTGAACATGGTTTTCCAAGAGCACAGAACCCTGCAATCAGGCATAAGGAGGAAATCAAGAAGCACAATCCAACGACAAATGGCACATCTACTTGGAGAGAAGACCCGACAGGCATATGACAACTCACTAGACCTTCAAGAGAGAAAAGCATTTATGGATGCTTTTCTCTCTTGAAGGTCTAAGCAACTTCAGGACACCAACTAACTCAACTACCCTTCGACAACCACTTGAATGCCCAATACCCCAACAAAGCAACTATTACCCAAGGGATGAGTACTCTGATGACCCAAAGGGAAAGAAGAAGAACTAATGCAGAAAGGACAACCCGCTTGGTCATTGCCTTCGCGTCATCAGTCATGTATTCCCATCGAGGAATTAGGGACATGGATTCGGAGTTTGTTGCCCTTCCTTTTTAGTGGATTTCTTTGCTTTCAGAAAGGCATTAAGAAGGGCGGGGTATTTCGATCCCGCCCTTTGAGTCAAGCACTTATTTTTTAGACCGTTCGTGCTCTGACTCCTGATTAATTCTAGATCGCTGGGATAAGGATTCAACTGAAAGAAGTACCTGTTTTTGACGCAAAAAAAGACCGACCCAACCGGCATCGGTCTTCCTTCTGACGACTGTTTTTGGAGACAAATCGCTTGTACCTTTATACATCCTGCAATTGACTGAAAACACAAAGTTGGTGTTTCCTGACTAAGCAACTTCAGGACACCAACCAATTTCCAGTACTCGCTTCTTCTGCCATTGTCTACAACGTTTGGCCAGATGCTCTCCTTGTTGAATGAGGCGTTGGTGAATCGGACAGGTCAAAAGAGTGATGCACTGCTTGATACAGGAATAAGTGAAGTGCTCACAGGTGATACAAACGGCACTACCTCTTGAGTGCTGCAGTTCCCCGTGCTCGAATTAGTCCCACTCTTCGGGTTCGCCAGTGACTTTAACTGGTGCGACTGGGGTTTTACGCTTTGTCCACGCCAGAAGACCCCCATCAGTACGTCTGTACCAGTAAAGGAAGAGGCCTTTAGCCAAGCTACCAATTCAAGAGAAAGCGGCAAAATAAGAACATTGATCTGCGTCTAAAGGGAAAGTGGCGACCTTGGATCAGTCAGATGGCGGAAAATCCTTTAACCAAGAACGAGCAATAGACCTGCTGGTCTCCTTAGTTGCCACTGATGCGAACTCAGAAAAGAAATGGAGGGGTTTCTACAACTCCTTATCAAGTACTGAACTGCAGGTTGAGTGGGACGAACACTGGGAAACTTGAAAGGATTTCAAGGCACAAAAAAACCTGCTCAAAGGCAGGTTCTCTTGGAGATCTAGAGCGCGTGTTTCCTTGTTTCCACTGCTCGGAGGCTCTCAACTCCTCACTCAGTTAGCCTATTAGAAGATCTGGATAGAGACAGAAGCGCAGTGGAGTTAGTCAACTGGCACATATGACAGTTGACTGCATTAAGGCATTAACCAACGCAAATAAAAAAGGTGCCCTCATCGAGTAGCACCCATATCGAGAAACTTGTGTGAGGAGTCTCATAGTTCTGTTCTACTCATACACTGACAGCTAGTCAACAAAGAGTTAAAGCATAAAATAAGTGTTCCAGAAAGCATTCGGTTAAAGATCACTATCCAAGAAAAGTAGTGTTCCTTAAGAAACCAATAGAATCAATCTATCAAGCGTTCCATTAAGGCGTTCTGATTGGTAAAGTAGAAATACAGGTGAAGCACCCCCTTTCCTTGGAACACCGATGAGCAAATTCCAAAAGCACAAATTTGAAAGGCCATCGTTCATGGATAAACCGAACTACAAATCAATTGGTTATGCACGAGTAAGCACCTCTGGGGAAACCACAGAAAGTCAGGTTGCTGATCTGAAGAAAGAAGGATGCTGCGTTGTCTTCCAAGAAACGATCAGCACCAGAGTCAAAGAGAAAGAGCGACCTCAACTCATGGCAGCACTCACAGCACTCGATGAAGGTGATGAGTTGGTTGTCTCAAAGATGGATCGTTTAGGCAGAACTCAAGGTGAAGTCGTTAATCGAATCCATGACCTCCAGCAGAAAGGTATTCACATCAGAACCCTGGATGGACTCATCAACACCAGAGGTCTTGGGAAGTTCGCTCCTGTTCTGATTGGCTTGCTCTCTGGTCTTGCCGAAGTGGAACGCTCACTAACTCGCGAGAGAACTATTGAAAGCATTCAGCACAGAAAAGAAACAGGTGGAAATTTGGGCGGCAGACCTAAAACCAGCAATGCCAAAGAGGGATTGGTCTTGCGTTTAAGGAATGAAGGTTGCTCTTACAGATCTATAAGAGAGCAAACTGGTCTTGCCCTCTCAACCATCAGAAGGATCATCGTGGAGCAGGAGGCGGTAGCGGTATGACTAAAAAAGATATAGGGGGACTGTCTGATTACATTGTTTTAAAAGAAGAGAAGGAAGTTATTTTTTATCTGCATAATCCCTATCCAGATTGCTTGAAAATTCCAGCAATCATGAAGCAGCGATTCCCCGAGGATTACAAGAGCATAGTTATAAGTGACTTAGATGAGTTCAAGGAATATAGAGGGCAAGTTTGATGAGAAAGAAAGAACTAATTCAGGCCATTTATAGTAGATAAAAATGATAACAATTAGCCGTGCTCAAGAAACAGACTTGGGATCAATTCAGAAGGTTATTGAAACTGCATTTTCTGATGAAGAGAACAAAGTCATCATGAACCTTGCACAAGAACTCTCTAAAGAAACCACTATTCCATCAATAAAGTCATTGATTGCTGAAGTTGATAATCAATTGATTGGTTATGTATCCTAGAGTCCAATATTTTTGCAATCTTCTTCAGGCATCTATGGATACATTATTGCTCCACTTGCTGTGTCTCCAGAACATTAAAAACAAGGTATCGGTTCAAACCTCATAAAATCTGGAATAGATATGCTCACCAAAGAAAGTGTTTGTGTTCTGCTGGCATATGGTGACCACGATTACTATAGAAGGCTTGGTTTCAAGGAAGAAATTGGACGTTTGTTCCTTCCACCATACCCATTGAAATATCCTTTTGGTTGGACAGGGATGAAGTTGAATGTAACTGCTACTACCAACACACCAATCAAGTTTGAGTGTGTTGCTGCACTATCTAAACCAGATTTATGGTGATGCATAGAGACAGCGTTTATCGCCTTCTCAAGGATTGGGCGGCGGCATGAGGTTGCTTTTACTTCTATTGCTCTTCATTCCTTTACCTACAGCGGCGACAGAAAAGGATGATTGTGATGGAAATACCTATGAAATAAGGGAGTGCAGGTTCAAGAAGATGGTGGAATCAGACAAGGGATTGAAGAAGGTAATGAACTCAAAGACCTTTGAAGAGTGGGTGGGTATTAGGCAAAGGATGTGTGAGGAGGCGTACGACCAATACAAAAAAGGAACAATTTTTCCTCAAGTAGTGATGAGTTGCAGTATTGATATGAACAAGACCCTGATGAAAAAGATGGGAGGACTTAACTGATGAAAGGAGTCTTGCTTGGAATAGTCGTTCTAGTCCTGTGGAGTTCGCCTCAGGCACGTCAAATCACAGCAGATGTACTTCGGGATACAGCGAACTTGATTACTCCTAAAAAGGGAGAGGAGAATCCCAAAAGCTTTGTGATACCAAACCCTTTCTATAAGGAGAAAAGCAAATGAAAATAGGAGTGACTTTCTATGTGGGCGGCAAAACTTGGAAGAAAACCTATGAAGTGAATGACCGCAAATCAGCGAAGAGAACGGTAGAAAGCAGGAATCCAACCGCCAAGATTATTGTTATGAACCCAGTGTTTTAACTATGGGATTTTTTGAGTGGCACTTGGTAGTTGATGCAGTTCTAGTTACTGGGATTGTGGGATTCCTTGTGTACAAGAGCAGAAGTAAGAAGTAGTGCTTGCCACGATCCGACAAATACACGACTCAACGATTGATAGGTATAGAAGGTTGGGTATGAATAACTCCACGATTGGATGGATACTTTTTACAGAAGGTTTATTTGTTCTGTTTGTATCCAAAGCAATCGTGGAGTTGATCTATTCACAACTTGCCTTTTATTAGTTAATTAGAACTCCAGTCCCAAGACATTTTCTACATCAAATCTCAATTCATCTCTAATGTCGAGAACCCTCCAATCGGGTTCATCGCAAATCCAATCAGGATCTTCAGCAAATTGTGCATCCCACTTATCGCTGGTATCCGGAGATTTCCAACATGTTAAAAAGATCCAACATGTCTCAATCTAATTCCAACATATAAATCACTTTTCAACTTCGCACCAGTTGAGACGGACTAAAAACGAAGAGGGTGGTTTTCGCCTTGGGTTTATTTGAGAAGACGTGAGAAAAAATAAGAACAATTTTGTGGAAATCTGGCAAAAATCCCACAACATTTTATTCAACTAACCAGTCCCAGCAATAAAGGTGGATATAAAGAAATCTATTATTAGTTGATTTACTCTAAAGGAGGGATCTCATCTAGAGACTAAAATGTGAAACCTTAAGTTTCAAGACATAAAACCAACTTATATCTTCTAATAGATAGGATATGAATATAACAATTGAATTCATAAAATGAATTTCCCGAAAATCATCTCTCTCTCATCATTATCATGCATTCTCTTATCAACTTTGCCTGCCTATGCTAGTTACATATATGTTAATGGTTGGGGCATTCAAGGGAATGTTCAGTCATGCATAGATAACGGGAAAAGAGTTGCTGCACAATTAAAATTTAAACTTGATCAAGATACAGCATGGGATGATGCTTCACAGAATAGTGGTGCCCTTTTTGCAACTTATAAAGGTTTTACCGATGTTTCTCTAAATTATAGGTGTGATGGAAATACTGGAGTTATGTCTTTTGGTATTAGTGGTCCAGATAATGATAGAACTTTTGAACTATATTCTGACTTTTTCAATGCTTTATAATATATCTTCTGATTGTTACATTATAGGCTGATTTTAATTTTTTAAAAAATACTAAATTAGACCTAATTTAGTTGATCTTTTCGCTAATTAATTTTCTGGCGTATTTTTAGTGAGTTGTGATTTTAACGTTTCCTACAACACTTTTTTTCAGGACTGATGTATCTTATTGGACGCACCTGGACTTAGAAACCAGCGCCTAACTACAGATTTTTGGTGTTCCGGAAGTTATTGGACCTCCTAGAACACTATGAAAACGGAGAGGTCTTCATATGAGTTCACCAATAATTGAACGTTATTAGACAGTATAGGAGAAACTATTTGAAATCGTTGTGAACATCTTCCACATTATCTACCACACTCAAAATACCTAATTATACGTTCTTTATTAAAAATACATAGGATAACTAGGACTTCCAATCCGTTAATGTTGAAAGGAATGGGAAGTTGCTAATAGCTAATTGCTGAATCCTTAATTATATATCTTCATCCTCTATATCAAGACTATCTGCTTGAAGGAAAATAGATTGTGTAGCAAGTGAGGCAACATTAAAGGCTAATAGTGAAATTAACAATTGAGATTGTTTTTCTGATCGACTATTTTCCATACGGTTATACGAATCTGCATAAAGTCTTATCTTATAACCAACTACTTCATATAATATATCGTATTGTTTTACTGGGTATTCTTCTAAAGCCTTTATTTGATCAGAAATCTCATTAGAAAGATACTTCTTACAGTATGGTTTTGAATCAAGTAGATCCAATACCTGTAATCTATCCTTGTAAGGGATATTATCAATATTATTATAACTAAAGATTTGTTGGAGGTTTAGCTTCCTACAATGTGCTAAAACAATATTATCTTTTTCATAGGAAAGTAATATTAATCCTGTAATTATAGATAAGAATGCAAAGGAGAACGATATCAATAATGGTTTAACTTTGGGAAGCAATTGGAATTTCATAATCAAGAATCGAGCTGAGCCGCCTGAGATTGAGGATATGCGTTATTATTCAGGAAATCAATTATACATACCAATAAAAACAAGCAAATCTCTGCAAACACCAAGATTAAATAAGCTATATTTAATTCGTTCACCAAGGTAGGAAGAGGTTTCCCTTCCTGGTATTGACTATCAATCCATTCTGATATTTGACTATACAATATATTTATTTCGGCATTCAATCTTTTATTTGTAGTCAAAAAATTATTAACCTGTAAAGAATCAAAATTTAGTGCGCTTATGTATTCTGCTGCAGTAGCAATTTTTCTTCTCTTTGCGTCCTCAAATGAGATTTTAAAAGCATCAGAAGCCACGATACCTGCTTGATTCAAAACTCTTGATAATTGAGAATTTATCTTATGATCAGTTTTTAATCCAAGTGTTTCTGCAAAAGTAATCTTGTAATCCAACATTCTATTTCTAACTTGTATCAAAGCCTCAAAATACCCTTCACATTCTTTGGGGTAGTTATTGCTGCATTGGAAGCTATTTTTATTTAATTTAGATATAGTTGAGATTTGATCAGTAGCAGATGATGTTTTTAAAGCCTCGAGAGCTTCAATATGAGAGATGGCTCCATCAAGACTATTCTGAGAGAATGAAAAGAAAAAAGAGTTTACACCAAATATACTTGTAACCCCTAAAGAAAGAACTACTAGCCTTTTGACAACTTTATGCCTAACTGAAGTAAGCTTCTGTCTAAGTTTACTCATGGTAATTAGGTATTGATTGCCTGATGAATCATTGGCAATTTAGCACCCATTAAAGACATGGAGCATAATATTTTACTTCATGTAAGTATAACTACTTAGAGGGAAAGTCCTTTCCGCTGACTATAATTTCAGATAGAATTATAATTAAAGCATGAAAAGAAGTGATTTATATAGATATTCCTTAGGTATAGGAGTATTTCTAGTAGTTCCTTTAGGGCTCTTTATTAATAGACCAGCTCAGGCAAGTTGTGACGAACCGATTTCTAATAATGTTCTTCAATGGACCATAGACAAGATTAACAATAGTGAAATAGTGGAGTTGATTGTCTTAAGTTGTGATCAAACCAATGAATTAAATAAAGTCCCAGGTGATAAACTTCAAATAACGACTGGAAGGAAAAGAGGAAGAGCTATTATATGTATTAGTGATGAAGAAGCATTCCCCTGCAAGTATAAACTAGCCACAATTAATTCAGGTTATGATGCCCCTACGGCTCTTACTAAAGTATTTTCCTTTACACCACCTGAATCCTCTCAATTGAATGAAACGGTAGAGCGATTATTTCTAAAGCCCTCAACATTAATACAATAACTATTGTAGTTTTATTCCCAATAGAAGGGTATAATGTAAATTATTAATAATTAAATTTCAGTAATTATGTTGAGGATTTAGATATGGCGATTGGAATTATTGATGATCTCAACTTAAATAGAAGGATATGGAGCAATCAATAAATAACAACAATACTTTAATAGGATTAACAAGTAATATTAATAGGAGAGTAACCTATTCTCCTAAAGCATTCTTCTTGACCATTGGATAAAGAGGACAACCATCTTTCCATATAAGTGTTTCACGCTCATCTGGTAATGAAGTAACACCTTCGTTTACAAGAGATTTTCCAAATCTTGCTAGTAAAGTGTGAACCGAAAGTCCCATACTCGCTCCTGACTTACCCCCAGCTCTATAAGATTCAGCCCTACCATGAATTCCTACAAGCACAGGAGTACTAAATCCATAGCAAGGATGTGAATCTGAATAGATCCAACCTTCTCCTTTTACCTTTGTTTGTTGAAGATCTGAATAGACCCCACCTCCACTCATTCCAACATTAGTGGCAGCATCATAAAATAAATCATATCCATCTTTGTTGTCTTCTATAACTGTAACTATAGGACCCATAGATCTTCTCAGGCTTCCACTCTTAGCTTCTTTTGATGCCAAAGCATAACCTTCAGTCAAAATTGTCATACCAGTTACTGGAACAACTTCAGGATGAATAAAAGCTTTGTAATATCGTTTATTAGAGGTAAATTTAATCAAAGCTCCATCGATTTTTTCATCATATTCTAGAAGTTTTGCTGTGTGATATTCACCGTCTAAAGTTTGCACTTCTATCTCATCACCCTTCATTACTTTTCCAACAACGTGATTAGCTGTTAAGACATAATAATCATTTGCTTTTTGGGCTATAATAACTCCAGATCCTGGAGCAGCTGTTCCATAAATTGCAACAGTGATAAAATCATAAATGTTATTATTAAATAACATTGGGTAGTTCAAATCATCCAGAGTTAATTTCTCTTTGATTTTTTTAACTTTCTTCTCTACTTCGCCTCCGAGTTGATAGCCAGCTTGAGTGTTGTTGACGGGACTGAATAAGAAAAAAGCAATTATAAGTAGTAAGAATCTCATGTGAATATCATTTGGTCAGAAGAAATCTAGATAATCTAGTTAGCATTAATGCTAACCGACATATTTATTATTATTGCCAAGGTCGGTGCTTTTATTTCCTTACTTTGTTGTTCTCATGTCCTCTTTAAAGAGTTTCTGTCTATCACACTTGATTTTTTAACTACCACAAAATCCACCACACAAGGGTTGGACATTGATGTACGGTGCTGAACAAACAACGACTACAAATCTTCCCAATCAACTCTAATAACTGGGTTCTTGGACGTTAATGAACATCCTTGAACCGAAATTGAACGGAGAGGGTGTCCGTTAAGTAGGGACTACATGGCACTTCCTGGAACCAACTTCGGGTTGTTTTGTGGTCTGTTCCCTAGCATTTTCCCTAGCACCAACATGGGACTTTATGGGAGGTGATTTCAGATTTTCCCAAAAAGTTCTATGGAGGAGTAGAACGGAACTACGACACTCCTCACACAAGTTTGTCGGTATGGGTACTGCTCGATGAGGGTGCCCTTTTTCATGAACTTGCCAAATAATTGTCCCAGAGTAAAAATACCTAACCAAGGGGGGTCAGAGTCCTTTGAGGAGCATGCAAAAGAAAGCACACGCTCTAGGTCTCCCGATCCACGCTTTTGAGCACGTTCCATTTTTTTTGCATTTGGAGCACTAAGAGGTTGTAGGATGGTTTTATAAGAAAATCCCCTTAACATCGCATTTATAAGTCATGGCAAAGAAAGGAACCAGGATTGTAGTAACTTTGGAATGCACTGAAAGTCGTTCTGTTCCCAACTCAGAGAAACGTTCTCCTGGAGTTTCAAGATACACCACTGAAAAGAATCGAAGGAACACAACTGAAAGATTGGAACTAAAAAAGTTTTCACCACAACTCAATAGAATGACTATTCACAAGGAAATTAAATAGTCAGATAAAATGATAAAATAGAGAGAAATAAAACACTATAGTTAGTTTTATAATTATTAATTAAATCTATACAGATAATAAGTTAATGCACAATAAATGAAAGGGAATTAGATATTTTTGGGTCTTTTCCCTAGCACCCATTTTATTCCCTAGCACCTTAAATATCATTCCCTAGCATTTTCCCTAGCACCAAAATGGAACCTACTGATCCTTTCTGGAACTAACTAAGAGTAAAAATCTCCTGAATTCGCCAAATTGCAGCAATAGTGGGACGTTCTGGTACTTCCTGGCACGTCATGGTACTTACAAAAAACGGAGAGAAGTTGATTAGATTTGGGTTCTATAAGGCAGTAACAGGAAGCATCAGGATGCTATTTCTCAAATCGGTTCAATATCCCACTGCAAATCCCACTGCAAAGGAATT
>CACEWU010000030.1 GCA_902563335.1 uncultured Prochlorococcus sp.
AATGGAGATATTACGAATGCTGATTCAGCATTAAATTGTCTAAAAGCCACCCGTGCAGATGGGGTAATGATTGGCAGAGCAAGCATGGGAGCACCTTGGTTGTTAGGTCAAATAAATTCAGCTCTTTCTGGAGGAGCTGTTATAAAAACTCCAGACCCTAAAAGTCGTATAGGCATTGCTCTAGAACATTTACAAAGCCTTCTAGAAGCAAAAGGAGAACACGGTCTTTTAATCGCCCGGAAGCACATGAACTGGACATGTAAAGGGTTCACAGGAGCATCTTTACTTCGTCATTCTCTTTTACGTGCAAAAACTCCTTCAGAAGCGATAACACTTCTTGAGAAGCAATTAGCTAGATTTAGCTAGATTTAGCTAGCCTGCATTAACACCCAATAAACTAGATTCTTATGCTCTATCTTACAATTGAGAATCTCGAAAATAAATAATCATTCTATAAAAGTTCAAGGCATAAGATCAGGCCAAGACTGACGGACTAACAATAGAGAAAAATAAGGCTTAGCAGATTGATCAACCTTAGAAGCTTTAACAATTTGTTCATCGGGCCAACCTATTCTTTGTGCGAAAACTGCGTCATGCAAAAGATCCATTCGTTCAAGTAAGGGCCTAACCCAAATCCAACGATGTCCAAGTTTTAACAAAACAATTACTCTTTTAGTAGAAGCTGCTTCTACTAAAAGAGCTTCAAGGGTTTTTGGTTCTTCTGGGGTAGGTAGAATTAAAAGTTGATCTTGTTGCAATGTCAAAGGCCAAGCAGCAGCAGCAGCAGCAGCAGATAGACCAGTAATCCCTGGGATCAATCTAATAGGGCATCCAGGATGATTTGCCTTGAGATAAATCAGCAGATAAGAGCTAGTTGAAAATAGCGAGACATCTCCCTGGCTCAGAAAGGCCACCCTTTCCCCATTAAAAACTGCAGTCGCGAGCTCATCCCCAGCCTCTCTCCAAGCCCTTTTACGAGGTTCTACTTCAGTGACCATCGGGAAAATAAGAGGCAAATGCCTTTTCTGTCCCTCGATCCATTCATAAGCTATTTTTGCAGCCATGCCATCTGCTCCTTTTCTTGCTACGGGATAAGCAATTAATGTTGCATTTTTAATGGCTTCTACAGCAGCCAAGGTCAACAAAGATGGATCACCAGGACCAACTCCAACAAGTGTTAAGCCATCAAAAGGACGCAAAGCTTGATTAAAAGAAGCCATAGGAATTTGACTTTTCAATATTTCTTTTTAAAATTTCTAAGCTTTGCTTGAATAGATTCAATCACAAAGCACTCCTTTTGGGACATAAATAGTAAATCAGCATTAACTATGCATTCGAGGCTCAGGATGCAAGTTAAAGAGAATTTTAGCCTCTTGAATTGCCAGATAATTTAATCTTGAAATAATTTCTTCTCTTTCATAACGATTTTCAGCAAGCGTCCAATAAATACAAAAATGCCTTGCCTCACTAGCAAGCAATTCACTATATAATTCACGCAATTCTTTATCAGGGCTATTGCAAGCCAATAAAGACATTCTTTCATGACTTCTAGCCTCAATTAGCCCTGCCACAAGAAAACTGTCAAGCATTCGATTTGGCTCTGTTTTTCTAATACTTCTTGCTAGAGCAGCACCATAAGGTGGAGCTTGCAGAGGCTCTAAATAACGCCCCCTAGATTTGAGAATAGTTAGGACTCTTTCGAAATGCTCAAGCTCTTCTCTAACCAAAGGAGTCAGAGCTTCTGCCAACCCAGGCTCGCATAAATAGCGAAACATCATCTGCAACGCAGCCCCGGCAGCCTTGCGCTCGCAATGAGCATGATCGATTAGGAGTTCAATTGGATGAGCAATTGCCTGCTCTAGCCATTCTTGTTTTGTACTACTTGCTAGCCATTTAATAGTGCTCTTTGGCCTATTCAAATGCACCTCCTCTAGAACCATTTACTACTTACGCATATGAGCCAGAAGGCCTCTAAAGGCAAGTTCATAGCTCATGGCACCAAAACCACTTACTACTCCTACTGCCCGATCTGAAAGAAAAGAGTGATGCCTAAATTCTTCTCGGGAATTTGTATTACTTAAATGCAACTCAACATAAGGGATATCTACTCCTAATAGAGCATCTCGCAACGCAACAGAGGTATGTGTATAAGCACCTGCATTAATAAGAATCGCGTCCACCTCTCCCATTGCCTGATGGATACGGTCAACCAAAGCACCTTCAAAATTACTTTGAAAACAATCCAGTTCAACCCCATCTAGATGAGCTGTCTCTTGAAGATCAGCTTCGATAGATTTCAGAGTCTTGGAACCATACAAACCAGGTTCTCTATGACCTAAAAGATTGAGATTTGGACCATTGATAAGTAAAAAACGCATGGTCCTAGCGCATTAAAGGTCTATGAAGATGGTATCGATGCTCAGCAAAATCGACCAACAAATTCAGGCAAATTCGTACCATTTGCTGGTAGTCTCAGCAATGTGGTTCGGGTCGGTGCCCGAGTGGTTAATGGGGGCGGACTGTAAATCCGCTGGCTCTGCCTACGTTGGTTCAAATCCAACCCGGCCCACCTTCCACACGCCCTTGTAGCTCAGCGGTAGAGCACTCCCTTGGTAAGGGAGAGGTCCCGGGTTCAAGTCCCGGCGAGGGCACTGCCCTGACCGCAAGCAGGGGAAAGAATCTATCTCAGGCACCAGAGGTTCTCCAAAAACAAAAGTGGATCTCCACTTTTGTCTGAAAAGACCACATCGACCTTGGCGCAGCTAACCCAGAAGCAACCATTCGAAAAAGCGGAAAAGGCTGGCAAGCCTTACTACGTAGGACTAATAACCTTTCAAAAGCAAGAAATCCCACAACTATCTGCTTCTGCCGTTTCCAGCAAGGCTTAGTTAGAAACTCCCTTCAACTAGTAAAAAAAAAGGCGCCCTCATCGAGTAGCGCCCATACCGACAAACTTGTGTGAGGAGTGTCGTATAACAGTTCTACTTCTAAAGTCGCCTTCTAGTCAACAAAAAAAATCTGTATTACAAAAAAGAAAAGTGTGGAGCAAATTTAGTTCTGTTTGTTATTCCCAGTTCCTTGCTCAACCTCAGCACGCAATAGAGCTCCTGAGTAGTTTTCCACGTAAAACCAAATAAGCGTAAAAAATTTATTACTCATCTAATGTTCAAGACATTCAACTTATTAAAATCGCGGACTGAGGCCCTAGAATTCTTCTACTTAGATCAACTGAGCCTATTTGAAAAAATGGTTTAGTTAAATGCTCAGGAATCTGCAACCAATCCTTACGACTTCGATTCATAAAAACAAGTATCGAAGTTTGACTCTCATTAGTTAAGTTGATATCAAAAGTAGATTTACCTACTAGACCGTCTTTCCCAATAGGAGTCCATTCCAGTCCAAACTTATAAATCCCAGGGAAAGTGCTTCTGAGAACCGTTAATGATTTAATAAATTCACGTAGATGTTCATTCCATTTCTTATCCCAAGGGAAAGGCTCTCTACAAAGCGGTTCTATACCACCTGACAAACCAACTTCAGTTCCATAATAAATACAAGGAGCACCTACTTGAAGAAATAAAAGGAATAATGCAAGCTTGAGTGAGCCCAGGTCACCCTTAAGTGTATTCAAAGACCTAGGGACATCATGACTATCAAGCAAGTTCATCTGACATTGATTAGCCTCAGGGCGATACCAAGAAAAAGTGGTTTTTAAAATATCAACAAAGGCTTTTGAATCGATATTTTCAATTGGGTAATGAGGGTTCTTATATATATCATTTAAGTTTTCACATGCAGACCAGCACAAACTACTCCAACCAATTCGATAATTCATGACCCCATCAAAATGTTCACCCTTCAACCAATCTCGTGCATCACCCCATATTTCCCCAACTATCCATGCTTCAGAGTTAATTAATTTTACCTCCCTACGAAATCTTTTCCAAAAACCTATAGGGACTTCATCAGGAACATCTAATCTCCAACCATCTATTCCTTTGTTAAGCCAATAAGAAGAAATTGAAAGCAAATACTCACAAACCTGAGGATTATCATGATTAAACTTTGGCAATGCTGGGTCATTCCACCAACAACTGTATCCACAATCTTCCCCTAACTTAGGGTATGGATTTAGTGGCCACTTATGTACATTAAACCATTCAAGATAAGGAGATCTTTTTCCATTCTCCAAAAGGTTATGAAAAGCCCAAAAACCTCTACTACAATGATTAAATACTCCATCAAGGATGATATGCATACCCCTCCTATGCATTTCATCAATCAAGTTTTCTAATGCACAATTACCTCCCAGAATTGGGTCTACCTGCAGGTAATCATATGTGTGATATCGATGATTTGCAGCAGAGCTAAAAACTGGGGTTAAATATATGCAGTTAACACCAAGTTCTTCTAAATAGTCTAATGCTTCAATGACTCCGTAAAGATCTCCACCATGAAAGCCTTGCTGACAAGGCTCACTCCCCCAAGGTTGCAGATTTAGATACCTCTGACTTTCCACTAAACCACTTTTCCTAAAGCGGTCGGGAAAAATCTGATAAATCACTGCTTTTGACAACCACTCTGGAGGCCGATCAAACAAATCCTTCTGATTCATTTCACTTTGCATTAACCCCACCCATCGCTAGCACTAGGGAAAGACAACAGTCATGGTTCATCCACCTCTCCTACTAGCTCTTGACCAAGGAACTAGCAGCTCTAGAGCGGCACTCTTTGATACTGCAGGACAACTTCTAGTGAGTGCCAGTGCACCTCTTGAAA
Organism: uncultured Prochlorococcus sp.; assembly: GCA_902563335.1. Classification (GTDB taxonomy): domain Bacteria; phylum Cyanobacteriota; class Cyanobacteriia; order PCC-6307; family Cyanobiaceae; genus CACEWU01. Next base: position 4,780 of record CACEWU010000030.1, read on the forward strand.
TTGAATATCCTGCAAACGGATGGGTACAACAACACCCAAAAGCAATCTGGGAAAGCCAACTTCAAGCAATGGCCAACCTAGAAAAAAAGGTCAACACAGAGCAACTCAAAGCCATAGTCAGTTGTGGAATTACTAATCAAAGAGAAACCACAGTGCTATGGAGAAGAAGCAATGGAGCACCATGTGGTCCAGCAATAGTTTGGCAGGACGGTCGCACGGCAGATATTTGTTCCAAATGGAAACTTCAAGGATTAGAAAAAGAATGGTCAAAGACAACAGGGCTTTTGCTAGATCCGTACTTCAGTGCGAGCAAAATCCATTGGCTTCTAGAAAATGAGCCTTCCGCCAAAACTGCTTTAGCGGAAGGAGACCTTTGTTTTGGAACTGTTGAGAGTTGGCTGCTATGGCAACTCACTGGGGGAAGACATCACTACTCGGATATGAGCAATGCCAGCCGAACACTACTCATGGACCTTGAAAACCAAAAATGGGTAGAAAAATTCTGCGACACAATTTCCATCCCCTTAAACGCATTACCAGAACTCGTACCTTGCTGTGGCGATTTTGGGGTCATTCAATCTGAGCTCCCATTCGCTGGGGTAGCGATCCAAGCCCTTCTTGGCGACCAACAAGCTGCCACTCTTGGTCAATTATGTCTCTCGAAAGGCGAAGCAAAATGTACCTATGGCACCGGGGCTTTCCTAGTTATAAATACAGGAAATCAAATTTGTCGTTCAAGCTCAGGCCTACTAAGCACAATCGGATGGACTAATTCGGAAGGTTCACCAACATTCTGTCTAGAAGGAAGTCTCTTTAATGCAGGAACAGTTGTGCAGTGGCTACGTGACGGACTTGGTCTAATTACAAAAGCCCACGAGATTAATTCCCTGGCGGAAGAGGTTGCTGATTCAGCTGGTGTGATGTTTGTTCCAGCTTTCACAGGTTGGGGCACACCTCATTGGGATCCCAATGCAAGAGGTTTGTTAATTGGTTTAACTCGCGATAGCCAAAAAGGCCACATCGCAAGAGCTGCTTTAGAAGGTATTGCCTTATCAGTAGCAACTTTAGTTGAACTTGCTCAAGCAGCTTTAAACCAAAACTTAGATGAGCTAGCCGTTGACGGCGGTGCCGCTGCTTCTAACCCACTACTTCAAGCCCAGGCTGATAGTACTGGGATCAGAGTACGTAGATCTGTCAATCTAGAAAGTACGGCCAGGGGCGTTGCCTTATTAGCGGGCCTGCAAGCAGGAGTAATTTCAAGCCTGGAGGAGCTAATTCCCCAAACCCGTAAAAATTCAGACTTGTTTTTACCCACGATTGACTCCTCAAAACGTGATCGATGGAGATCAAAATGGAACGAAGCCGTAAATAGGAGCCTCAAATGGCATGACCAATCAGAGCGTTGATCTAGTTGTAATAGGTGCTGGTGCAACTGGAGCAAGTGTTGCCTACGAAGCCACAAAACGCGGACTCAAAGTTCTTCTAGTAGATGGAGGGGATATTGCCTGTGCAACGAGCTGCAGAAGTAGCAAGTTACTTCATGGTGGTGTTCGCTATCTAGAACTAGCCTTCAAAACATTTGACATAGCTCAACTAAAACTAGTGCGTGAAGCACTCCTAGAAAGAAGTTATTGGCTAAAAGAAGCACCATTTCTTGCTCATAAATTAGAGCTAGTAATACCAACTGGAAACTATTGCAGCAAAGCTTATTACCGACTAGGCTTAAGTGTTTATGATGGACTTTCAGGGAATAAGAATATTGGAAATAGTCGACTTATTTCCAAAGCTGAACTTCAAAAAGTATTGCCCCAATTAATCAATAATCAACTTGGAGGAGTCGCCTACAGCGATGGTCAGTTTAACGATGCACGTCTAAATTTGATCCTAGCAATGACGGCAGAAAGAGCTGGGGCAATTGTTCGAAATTATTGCAAAGTAATCGGTTTCGAATTTGCTAAGAATCGGAAGATAAGCAAAGTAATTACTCAAGACTCTGAAGACAAACAAGAGGATTGGTCGACAAAAGCTGTTATTAACTGTACTGGAATTCAAGCCGATAAAATTCGAAAAATGGCTGATCCAAATATTGATCCTAGAATAGTTACTAGCAGAGGCATTCATATTGTTTTAAATTCCAATCTTTGCCCAAAGAGAACAGGGCTATTATTGCCCTCTACTGCAGATGGAAGGGTAATCTTTATACTACCTTTCTTTAACCATACCTTAGTCGGAACTACTGATACATCCTGCAAGGTTGAAGACGCTTGCAAAGTATCAGATGAAGAAGAATTATATTTAACCACTCACTTAAAAAACTGGTTTCCTCATGTGGATCAATCAATGATAAAAAGCAGTTGGGCCGGAGGGAGACCTCTCCTAAAACCCAAAAACAACTATATAAATAGTAGCCGTGTCGTCAGAGAACATGAAATAGAAACACTTCCTTGTGGTTTAGTTAGCGCAATGGGTGGCAAATGGACAACCTGTAGACCTATCGCAATTGAAACATTAAAAGCTGTAGAAAAAATATTAAATATTACACTCCCAAGTCCAAAACATCAGCCATTAATAGGCACATCAACGAATTCATTTCAAACATTACAAGATCTAGAACTGCAAAAAATTGAACTTGCAAAATACCTTCCTTCTACTTCACTGCTTGATAAGCAGTTGGAGCATCTACAAGGAAAGTATGGTTTATCTGCCCTAGGAATAATAGCAAGTAGTTCACAATCTAAACGACAACCTCTAAGCGAAGTTATACCTTTTTGCGAAGCAGAGGTTGAACACGATATCAAACATGAGCACGCACGAACTCCCACTGATCTATTAGCAAGGCGCTGCAGACTAGCGATGATTGACATTAAAGAAGCAGAGAGAGTTCTTCCAATTGTCCAAGAAAAGTTAATTCAATTTCGTCTACCATCAGGTGAATTAGATTTGGAGCACTAAATATCAATTCAATCAACTTGTCTATTGACCATGAGCATCAATTACACCCTCAACCTCACCTATTAACCACCAACTAAAACCATAAGAAGGGAGATAAACAAACCAATTTTTTTCAGCCACAGGGTATTCACAACCCCACAGTACCTCCCGAGTTCGAGCTCCACTCCACTTACTCAAATCCAATTTCAATGATGCTCCAGCCGCCGAAAGATTAGCCGCTACAAGTACTTGCATTGTTTCACTGCACCTAGAGAAGACAAGAACACTAGGGTGAGTAGATTCCAACAACTCAAAATCACCGAATCGAAGAGCTGGCAAGAGACGGCGACAAGTCAACATCCGCCTATGCCAATTAAGCAATGACCCTGGGAGTTCTTTCTGAACCTCAACATTTACAACCCGATAGTCATAACCAGGAGCTGTTATCGGAGGAAGAACCAGTAGAGGCTCTGGAGCCATAGAAAACCCACCATTCCTTGCCGGAGTCCAAGCCATAGGGGTGCGATTGGGGTCACGATCTCTTAAACCTGGCCAATCCCCCATGCCAAGCTCATCGCCGTAATAGAGGCATGGCATGCCTGGCAAACTGTAAATAAGAGCATGAAGCAATCGATTGGCTCGCGGGTCACCATTTAGCAATGGGGCAAGACGTCTATTAATTCCCCAATTCAGCCAATGACCGTGCCCTTGATGCAATCCAGAACGAATACTCTGGATTATTTCTTCTGGAACCAGGTGGCCATCACCCAACCAAAGCTCATCATGATTTCGCAGCGGCATCGCCCAGCGAGAACCTGGGACAGTTTCCTGTGTCTCTTTAAGGCAATCACTTAATTGCTTAGAACTACCGCTTGCTATAGCAGCAAATAAATGAGCTGTAAGGGCAAAGTTAAAAGCACCATGTAATTCATCATTTGCCAAATATGGTGCCGCCTCTGCGACAGGCTGAATCGCCTCTGCCAAAAGCAATACATCTTTACCAGAGGACTCAACTCTCTTACGAACTTTTTTTAAAAAAGCATGAGTTTCCGGCAAACCTTCACATCGACTTCCTTCAGCCTCAAAAAGAAATGGGACTGCATCGAGACGAAAACCATCTACTCCTCGTTCAAGCCAAAAATCAACTACACCAAGCATTTGCTCCTGCACCCAGGGATTTTCATAGTTGAGATCGGGTTGATATCGAAGGAATCTATGTAAGTAGTACTGGTTTGCTACCTCATCCCACTCCCAATTAGAAGATTCAAAATTGCGAAACAATACTGGTGCATCTGAATATTGACTAGGGTCATCACTCCATACATATACCTCTCTTTCTTGACTACCTTTTGGAGCCCAACGAGCTCTTTGGAACCATGGATGAAGATGACTTGTGTGGTTTAAAACAAGGTCAAGAATGACTTTTATTCCATAACCATGAGCAGCAGTAAGAAGACGATGAAATGAAGCAAGGTCTCCCAACTCAGGATGAATATTCTCAAAATCAGTGATGTCATATCCACCATCTTGCAAAGGTGAGGGATAAATAGGGGTCAACCAAATTGCTTCAACACCTAGCCACCTCAAATAACTAAGCCGACTTGCAAGTCCCTGAAGATCACCAACCCCATCACCATTCCCATCCGAATAGCTACGAGGGATTAACTGATAAATCACGGCCCCTTGCCACCAAGAATCTTTTACAGTCATCTCCCTTGTCGACTTACCTACTGCCACACTGCTAGACAAACCTTGCGATGTCGTCAGCCCCTTGGTTCAAGAAACATTTCGATTAAGCGAACTTCGTGCACAAGTTTTAGAAGGTCAAACCCGATCAGAGCGATGGCGCCGCCTGCAATTAGAACGTTTAGGGAAGCTCCTAGAAAAACATCAGGAAGAAGTTCTTCAAGCACTCTCTATTGATCTCAGGAAACCCTCAACAGAAGCAATATTTGAAATAATCGCCCTGAAACAAGAACTAAAACTAGCCAACCAAAAGCTCATCCAATGGATGAGCTCCAAAAGGATATCTATACCACTCTCATTGAAACCTGGAGAAGCGATGGTAAAACCTGAGCCTCTTGGATGTGTCCTAATTATTGGCCCATGGAATTATCCCTTCTCACTGACACTTCAACCACTCATAAGCGCACTAGCCGCAGGCAACACAGCTGTTCTTAAGCCTTCCGAACAAGCCCCAGCTACCTCAAAACTAATAGCCAAAATTATTCCTATTCATTTCCCTAAAGAAATCGTACAAGTTTTTGAAGGTGATGGAAACATTGCCTCTAGCCTTATCGAAGAAGGGTTTGACCATATCTTCTTTACTGGCGGTAGCTCTACAGGACGAAAAGTGATGGCAGCTGCCGCTAAGCATCTAACACCAGTCACGCTCGAACTAGGGGGTCAAAGTCCAGCAATAGTAATTGAAGGTGCCGATCTAGAGACAACTGCTAGGCGACTTATCTGGGGGAAAGCGCTTAATGCTGGACAAACATGCATCGCCCCTAATCATTTACTCGTCCAAAACGAAATCAAACAATCTCTACTGAGAAATATCAAGAAAACTCTCCTCAATTTCTACGGGCAAAAGCCACTCCAATCAAGCAACCTTGCAAAGATCATTAATGACATTCAATTCAATAGACTTACAGAATTACTCAACACAGCCCGCCAAAGAGGACAGATCATCTTTGGCGGAGAGATTGACGCCTCTCAACGTCTCATATCACCAACACTGATAGAAGTGAATGACTTCAAAGATCCTTTAATGGAAGAAGAGTTATTCGGTCCACTACTTCCAGTATTAACCATTCGAAACCTAGACGATGCACTATCACTAATCAGGGAAAGACCCCGCCCATTAGCCCTTTACATGTTCGGGGGAACTTCAAAAGAACAGCAACGGCTTCTAGATACAACAAGCTCAGGGGGAGTTTGCTTCAATGATGTCGTGCTGCAGGCAGGAATTCCAGAAATGCCTTTCGGAGGTGTTGGAGCTAGTGGAATGGGTAAATATCACGGACTTGCTGGCTTTGAAACTTTCTCTCATCAAAAATCCATCCTGCAACGACCCTTTTGGTTCGACCTCAAGTTCCGTTATCCACCTTACAAAATCAACCTTAATTTACTTACAAAGCTACTTGAATAATCTACTCATTAGCAAAAACAAGTCTTAAATACGTTGTAAAGGGCTGGCGATTTTATAGAACAGACTTATGGTTCAC
>CACEWU010000031.1 GCA_902563335.1 uncultured Prochlorococcus sp.
ACCCTCAGGTAATAACTCAAGAATCTCCGGAAGATCATCAATATAATGAGTACATGAAAGTGAATTTATTTGCGAGATTTTCTCTTCCTTCGTTTGCTCAAAATAGACTTTATCAACATTCCAATTTAATCCATCTGATGAAAAAAATCCATATTTTTCTAACCAGGTTAAAGCCGCTGCATGCAAATCATAAGGCTGACCTGCATAGGGATTTCGAGTTTTATGGCTAATAATAACCATTTCTACTCCATTTTTTTGGAGTTCAGATAGTGCCTCAAGCATCCCATCTGCTGGCTGAGCTTCCAGTATTCTTAATCCGTAAACTTCTCCTTGAAGCAAAGTAAAACTATCTTCTTTATGATTTGCTCGAAGATAATTTCTTATAGAAATCTTTTGTGGTTGGACAGAATTATCTATTAACCCCTTTTCCATAGCAAGTCGATGGAAAAGTTGGTCATATCTCACCAATGTGTTGTCAAAGTCAAGCCCTAATAACATCAAATTGATTCCAGTAGTTCTATGATCGAATCAGCATTCAGCCCTTCGGATCCACGCACATAACTTTGTCCTCCAAGATGATGAACAAAATGATCCTTAATTCCCATACGTCGAAGTCTTACAGAATTTATACAATTATCTGCGAGCCATTCCAACAATGATGAACCAAGGCCTCCTATTCGATGGTGCTCCTCAAGGCTTATCCAATTATCATAACCCTCATCAACCATCCTCAGAAGGAATTCATGATCAAGAGGTTTAATAGTACCTACACTAGCTACTGCTAAATCAATACCTCTGCGCCTTAAGTTTTCACTGGCTGTCAATGCTTCAGACAATATAGGTCCAACACCTAAAAGTAAAAATTTTTTACCCGATTGAAGTAAATGAGCTTTTCCAATGCCCAGTATTGTTGATTCCTGATGTAAATCTGGCTCACCTTTTTTACCAATACGGATATAAGTAGGGATAGCTTGCGTAATTGCATCTCTCAGATGAACGACAAGCTCTAAAGAATCAGCAGGAGCACAAATATGAAGATTAGGGATACTACGCAAAATAGCAATATCTTCTAATGAATGATGAGTAGCGCCAAGCTCTGCATAAGACAAACCAGAACCGGTTCCAACAATAACTACTGGTGCTTCGTGATAAGCAACACCAATACGAATTTGTTCAAGGCATCGTGTAGTAGTAAATGGAGTAATCGTATACACCACAGGTCTTAACCCACTCAGGGCCATACCACTAGCCATGCTCATCATGTTGGCCTCAGCAATACCGCAATTTAGAAATCTTTCAGGAGCAACTTCTTTATAGAGGTCAAACATTCTGTTCCCAATATCCCCGGAAAGCAAACAAACATCTGACCTTTCCCGGGCTAGATCAGTCATAGCTTTTGCGAATGCGTTTCTCATGAATAAACATTCAATTCTTCTAACGCAGAAGCCAATTCATTCTGGTTTGGTGTGCGGTAATGCCAATTATTGTCATCTTCCATAAATGAAACCCCTTTCCCTTTAATCGTATGAGCAACTATCACACTAGGCTTAGTTTTTTCAGCTTTTGCTAAGCAAAAAGCATTAGTAATTTCAACAAAGTCGTGACCATCAATTTCCTGCACATGCCAACCAAAGTCCTCCCACTTTGCTGAAAGAGGATCAAGCGACATAATCTCTTGACTCCGTCCAGTCGCCTGCCACTTGTTGTAATCAATGATTGCTGTGAGATTTTCAATCTGTTGACCAGCAGCAAACATGGCTGCCTCCCAGATACTGCCTTCATTACACTCTCCATCACTCAACAGGGCATAACAGCGAGCATCAACACCCTGAATACGTTGAGCTATTGCCATCCCTAAAGCCATTGGCAGACCATGCCCTAAAGAGCCCGTTGCTGCTTCAACCCCAGGGATATATCCAGGCTTGGGAGGATGCTCATGAAACACACTTCCTGGCTGACCAAATTCATCCAACTTTTTAACAGGAAAAAAACCACGCTCAGCCAAAATCTGAAACAGAACGGGTGCACCATGCCCCTTACTAAGAACAAAACGATCACGCTCTGGATCATTAGGTGCGTCTGAGCTGATCTGTAACTCTTTCCAATAAAGAGCTGTAAGTAACTCAACACAAGAAAGACAAGAACCCAAATGAGGGATCCTTGCATTAGCTGAAGTTTTGATAATACGTCTCCTCATAAGTAAGGAGATGGACTCCAGCTTTTCTAGTGAATAGTTATGAGTCTGCATTTCCTCAGCCTTAACCTTCAAGCCGCAAATGCTTCATCCACTTAACTGTATAGCAACTTTTCCCATCAGGAAGCGAACCATTGTTGTAAGCACAGCTTATTTCTTCAATGGCTGTTTGAACATTGTATTGCTGTTGAAAACCAGTACCGAGAAGTTTTCTGGAGTCCTGTCTGTAAGAGCGAGGATCGTTGGATTCACTGACCACAATCTCTGCCCCAGTTCTTGCCTGTACAAGATTTGCTATATCTGTAATGGTCAAATTTTCAAAGCCAGCGTTATAACAACCTGATGGCAAATCAACATTAGCTAAGAAATGTCGATAGACATTAGCCATGTCCTTAATGTGAATATTGGGCCTGGTTTGATCTCCTCCAAATACTGTTATTCGCCCATTCTTAAGAGCTTGATAAGTAAGCATATTTACACTCACATCGAGTCTCATTCTTGGTGAGAGCCCGCATACAGTTGCAGGCCGAATGCAATGTACTTTCATTTGGTCGGCGTATGAAAGGAACACCCTCTCTGCGACCATTTTTGTCTTGTTATAAACCGATATAGGGAGCAATATGAGATCTTCGGTAACTTGTGGCTCTTCCTTAACGCCATAAACACTCCCGGAGCTAGCAAAAATGAATTGTTTAACTCCTGACCGAACAGCTCTATCTGCAAGTTGCTGACTAGCCAATACGTTTACTTCCCAACTCAAAGTGGGGTTTAACTCCACAGCAGGATCATTGGCAATGTTCGCTAAATGAATGATCGATTCCACCCCTTGCAGTGGAATGCTCTCTACATCACGAACATCAAGCTTGAGATTAGTGAGTTGTGGATGCTCTGGTAATTCATTCCCAAACCACTGCGTATCTAGACTGATAACGCTATGGCCATCAGCTAAAAGAAGTGGAATCAATACAGATCCCTTGTAGCCACAGCCCCCAGTTACTAGCAATTTCATAATTTGTGCTGATAGCTCCAAGGAAGCGTTCTGAGGGTTTTCCAGTTTCTATCAACCCAATCCATTGTCTCTCGAAGCCCCTCGTTTAAAGACAAATAATCAGTCCAACCATGAATTTTACGCACAGCTGTACTGTCTAATAAATAGCTCTGATCCTTTCCGAGACGATCTGAACAGACCTCAACCAAACTCTCAAAATCAGTTTCTGTGAGCGCAAAAATCTTCTCTACTAGTTGTTTGATACTTAAAGCCTCATTTGAGGAGAGGTGCCAAGTTGTACCAGGTTCAGCCTCCAAGGCAAGTTGCAATGTAGCTCGTACTACATCATGAATATGTATAAATGCGCGAACCGAATGACCACCACCATGTAGCTGCATTGATTTACCACTTTTTGCAGTGAGAAATGTACGAGGGATAATTCGATAAAGCTGTTGACCTGGACCATAGACATTTGCAGCACGAGTAAATACCACAGGAAAGTTGTAAGCCCTGTAGAAACTCAACAAGTGCAAATCGCAAGCAGCCCTGCTTACGGCATAAGGCGTGCTTGGAGTGAAATTTATGTGTTCCTTAATCCAACTACCATCACTACTGCCATAAACCTCTGGAGTAGTTACATGCACATACTTTTCCAAAAATGACTTTTGACGTAGCTGATCATGAAGTGCTACCTGAGATAAAACATTGGTTCGATACCAGTGGGTGGGATTGAGCCAGCTCTCAGCCACCATTCCTTGAGCAACGAAGTTCACTACTATCTGGGGTTGAACGCTATCTATGAGTGTCAATAGTTCTGGCAATTGCTCATTGAGATCGATTGCCTTGAAAACAAAGTTCTCAGAATTAGCAAGGGGTAATCCAGAGCTTGAATGTGACCACCGATAAGGCAGAAAAACTTCATTAGGTTCAACTGATCGGCTAACACCCCAAACGTTGTGGCCAGAGCGCAGGGCTTCTGCAACAAAGTGACTTCCACTAAAGCTGTTGCTTCCAAGCACCAGCACTTTGCTGATTTTCATGACTACAAGACTTCCTTGAGACAAGAACTAAGAGCATCCGAATTAATAGGAGTATTACCCATCGTTTCAACTGCGAGGGCAGACATGCAACAGGCCAAGGCGGCAGTTGGCATCATCATCTGACCAGTGGCCAAGCCAGTGGCCATCAGAGCCAGCAATGAATCACCAGCACCTGCTACATCAAGAGGATTGACCGAAAGAGCAGGGAATGGTTGGCTACGAATTTGCCCCTTGGAATCGCGGTCATAAGCAATAAAACCCTCTGAGCCAAGTTTCATGATCAGACGTTCTGACTGAGTTTTCTCTAAAAGGCGTTGGCTGAGTCTCTCCAACCCACTATCTTTGTCTTGTAGGGCTAAACGCGCCTCACGTTCATTCGGACATAACAAGAAAAACTTTTGAAAGCGAGTAACTGAACCAACCTGACTACTGCATTGCAGATCTCCAAAAAGCAAAAGCTTATGTTCTTCGGCTAAACGATGTATAACTCCCAAGATTTTTGGAGTAACAACCCCATATACAAAATCGGACACCACAATTCCTTGGGCTTCAGGAGCCAACCTTTCAAGATTGGCTATTACTTGATCCTCGATAAAAGGATCAAGGTTATGTTCCTCCAAACGGCTTACTCGAAATAGTTTCTGACTCTCAACGACGTAGCGCTTTTTAAAAGTAGTAGGCCTTGAAGGATCTGTAATCAGTGAATCACCTATATCTTGAACTGTTAACTCCCTTCTGACTAAGTCCGCAGTGCTATCGCTGCCCACCACAGAAACCAAATCACATTTAGCTCCAAGAGCTCGAATATGACCAGCCACAACTGCTGCTCCACCAATAAAGTTACGACACTCCAACTCACGAACTACAACCACCGGGGCCTCGGCACTCATACCAATAGCTTCACAGCCAGCATATTGATCAACGATCGTGTCTCCAAGCACAATCAATCGTGTAGAGCTCCAACCCCGCATAGCCTGAAGTAATTGCTGCTTTTCTAAACCCTGACGCTTGCAAGCGGATAAAAATTGATTACGGCGATGCTGACGTAGATCACGTTCAGTACCACTCAGCAGATCGACCGTGGCGTAGTGGATATCCCCAGCATGAAATTGAATCAAACCACCTAGATTTCTTTGCAATTCCAAGGTTTTGTGGATTTCTTGATTCTGTTGATATTCATTACCTAAAACCAACATCTTGGGTAACAACTTTTCAATGACCTGATTGAGCTCATCACCCTCAAGCATCACGATCCCATCTGCTATCCCAAGAAGAATGAGAGCCTCAGCTCTTTCTTTCTGGCTAAAAGGAAACGAACCTTCAGCATCTCCAATCAAAGCCACTACCAACAGAGCACCAAGATTCCGTGCATGCCGGAGGTAACGAATATGACCAGGATGAATGGTACTGAAGTGTCCATATGTCAAAACGCATCCACCCCAACCGCTGGCTTTTGACAAAGGAAGCAATTGCGTACTCATCTCAGAATCGAATCATCACGCGACCTGAAGTGGAGCCATCGCGCATAGCTGCAATGGCTTCATTAATTTCATCAAGAGAATAATAAGCACTGACAAGGTTGTTTAGAAGCAATCGACCCTGCTGCTGCAAACGTAAGTAGCGCGGTATATCTAGTTGAGGTTTGCTTTCCCCACCCTCTGAGCCAGTGAGCTGTTTACCGAAATGCAAGGGCAAAGAATAAAGATTCAAATTCTTACCGCTACTAGGAACACCAACCAGAATGACTCGTCCCTGTTTATGACTTAACTGAAAGCCAAACTCGATTATTTCAGGTACACCAGTGTTGTCGATAAATACATCCAAGAGTTGATCTCCAAGAGCTTTACCTATAGCTTTTTCTGCATTGACAATATTGCTGTTGATGCAGTGACTTGCGCCCATTTGTTTTGCTAACTCAAGTCGATTATCAAAACGATCTACAGCAATAATTGGCCAGGCAGATACCATCGCAGCAGCTTGAATGATGTTAAGGCCAATACCTCCTGCACCAAAGACCACGACTGATTCACCTATTTTTAATTTAGCGTTGTTTTCAACAACTCCGAAACCTGTAGTAACGGCACATCCAAATAAAGCCGCAGCATCAGGATCAGTTCCTGCAGGTACCTTGGTACAACGATTTTCACTAACTACTGCATGACGATTGAATGTAGTGACCCAGCCGGCATTAAGTAGCCCTCCTCGCCACTTATATCTTGGTGGGTCAGCTTGAATCCCTGCCCCAGGTCGCCAATGGAGAACAACGGCATCGCCCACTTGAACATGTTTTACTCCAGGGCCTACAGACAAAACATGTGCAAACCCTTCATGTCCCATTAAATGAGGAAGATATCTATCTGGTCCTTTAACTCCATCAATTTCTCCCAGCTGAGAGCCACAAATACCACTCACTTCCAGTTCCACAAGAACCTGTCCCACACCAAGCTCATTCGGGAGCTCGATCAAATCGACCACCAGAGGCTGTTGTTGAGCTACCAAAATGGCAGCCTGCGTTGTAATAGGAAGCTCAGCTATAGGACTCACTCGAAAAAGATGAAAGAATGATCGCCTGTGTAGCCGGTGTGATCAAACCACCATTCCCACTCTTTGGGAGTGTTGAATGCTTCACAAGTTACTTGCCAATACAACAAATTAGCTTTTTCACTTTCATTACGGTAGCTCTCAACACAAAGGTATTTATGACTCTTACCAACACGCTCCATCTCCCTAAGGGCTTTATTTAGATCATAAGAGTAAAGATTGTGAAGTGTAGTAATGGAAATTACTAAGTCAAAACTATTATCAGACCAAGGCAAGTTGGTAGCATTACCAACTTGTAGAGAACCACAGATCTCTTCTTTAGCATTTGAAATTGCATATTCTGAGATATCTATTCCATAAATCTCTGCATTTGGAAGGACTTTCAAAAAATCAAATAGAAGATATCCTTTGCCACATCCAATATCAAGTATTCGGGCTCTATCTGGAAGTTGATAATAAGTTGCCATTTCACGAGCTAATTTTTCCCAGCGTCCTTCTATATATCGATAGCCACCATAACAAATACGGCGATCTCCATCCCAATAATCATAAGAGAACTTCTTCGCTAGTTGAGCTGCTTTTGCCTTGGGATACTCATGATCATTTACACGTGCAAGATAATCACGCTGAGTGCTCTTATGCAGTGTGCTCATAAAGTCAATTTCAGCCATTGATCTGAGTTGGAATGATTTAAGAGAGTGAGCTTGGGTTAAGCCTTGGTGCAAAATAACTAATCTCCACTTTCAAATATTCCAAGATCTGCAGATCACTGATCGAGAAATGAATCATTGGATAGTCACCTCCTATGATCTGCTATGACTGAAGGCCTCAATCATGTATATAGTCAAACATATGCCATCGACAGTATGAGAAATAAAATCAGTAAAATCTCTTCTTAAAGGCAGTATGATTTTAATTTATTTATTTTCTATAAGAACCTGAAAAAAAACAGCCACCTTCTTTCTAGGATTAGTAAAAATGTGCTTACTTGGCAAGTACAGCTCAAACTATTAGAAGGATTTACCAATGAGAGTAAAGATGTCAAGCAGGAGAGCCTTAATTACAGCAATAATAATGTCGCTAACACCAACGTTACTAATTGCCATTAGCGAAGAAAAGCTATCATTTTATCTAGTCTTAATAGTTTCAACCATAATTAATTGGCCCATTATCAGATGGCTGGACGATCGGCAATGGTATCGAGAGTGGGAAAGAGAAGAGATCAAAAATTCATAAGCCCAAACTCCTCTATTAAAGTAAAATAGATCTAGCCTTAAAATCAAGCCATTTTCTATATATAAGAACTTAAATAAGTTCTACCTTTATCTATTAGCTGCTTGTTTCTATTAGGAGATAAAAAACAAGACACTTAAAATTCAGTCTTTTGAACAAGAGCCAGGATTGGAGTCATACATTGAAAAGAAGAATATTACTTTCTCTCGGAGTCTTGCATTATATGAAGCTCTCCTAATTCATGATATGAATCGTCAGCAAGATCACTATCAGAAACGATCATTACATGGGAACAAGAGAATTCTTTATTAATTATTTTTAGTACACCTCTTTTAAGAATTAATTATTTAGTATTGGCATGCGATGCACAGGGCATCCACAATTTACCCATCTTGTGAACGCCTATGCATTTGAGCTTTTTGGCCTCTGCCTCTGCTTGAACTCTGGTGGGGTAGGCAAATATATTCTTTGACGACCCAGAGTCTGTTTTATTAGCTTTTTGCTCTAGAAAAGAACCTGATGGACTCCACACCCTGATTCCCATAGTTGTTATCCCCGCAGAAAATATCCCCATCCCCACTATTGAAGCGTTAACAACACCCATCGCTACTACCCCAAGAGATACAACACCCATTGGAACTATTCCAACCGTGATAATACCCATAGGGACGATTCCAATCGAGATAAAGCCAAGTGGGGCTATCCCAATAGCAATTCTTTTTGGTTTACTTCCGCAATGTTCAGAGATTTCTGTTTGTGGTTGATTTGAATTACTAGCCATCAATGATTCATTCCTTTATGGCCATTGTGAAATTTGTGGTCTCCATGCTTAGAACAAGGCATCCATTTGTCTCCCATTTTGTGAGCGCCGGTACACCCAAATCTTTCAGCAGCTTTTTCTGCCTCTACTTCAGTGTCAAAAAGAGCTGGAATTGAGGAATCTTTAGCGATGTTAGAGCAACCTGTGACAGAAAGCAGAAGTGCCAATGGAAGGATCAGCAATTTGAAACGGGAATAATCCAAGGCTCTTATTAAAAGCAATTTAGTCTATTTTAAGTTATCTGGATCCGTCATCAAACTTGTATGGATAAACACATTCATATTAAATTTCAAGCGAAACCAAAAAGATGTGAATTTTTTACCAAAATCAATGGCCAGTCTATAAACTGCATAGATAAATATCTACGCTCAAAAGCCTTATGCTTAAAACCATATTCAGACTCATAATTCTCTCTATATTCCTAATTTCAATTTTTTGGGAAGGTTCAACCTCTGCCGAGGCTTTAGTCAAAGGTTGGACTCCACCAACAGAACAGTCTTCATCTTACACAAGTAATGGTAAAGAAGATCCTGTTGAGATCGTTATTATTCCATCAGAGGACAATCCTAATATAGATAATGAAAGATTAGAGGATAAAAAGAATATTAATAACTACCCTGACTTAGGTAGCGATCAAGTCTTTCCTTTTCTACCAGGCCTAGACTCATACTGAAGTTTCACATAGAAAATAGAAAGCTCCCTAGGAAAGTTCACATCAAAGTGAATCTCACTAATACTTCCTAAAGAGTACTTCTATATTAGAAAATATCAAAAGAAGGTAAAGCCCCCCATTATCAAACCAATAATTCAAATAAGCTATAATTGTTCAATAGATTATGTCAGAAAAATAGTAAGGAGATTCATCTTTAGCCTTAGAACAGCCTCATAAGCTCTTACTTCAACTAGCTAAAGAACATAACAAAACACAATAAAAACTATTTTTTAATTCAACATGGACACTTAGGGAGCTTTATTCGAGCCAAATCAATAGATAGATCTAATGTGGTTATTAGTATCAGATGAATCCAATGGCCGTAGCCG
>CACEWU010000032.1 GCA_902563335.1 uncultured Prochlorococcus sp.
TAATACAAACACTCATTCCATACTCGTTAGCTACTTTCGAAAACAAACCAGGTCCTTCTCTATCTAAATGCTGAAGAACTAACAAACGTGACATTATTTATTACTAGAGAAAAGGCCTAAATTGATATCTGCTGTTACTTGCTAATCAAAGAGAAAGAGAAGCAATTTAAAATATTTATTCCTTACCTCACTGAAGGAATTATGAAGGTTTGGTTAGGTAGAACGAGCAGAACTAATCTTCTGCCGTTTCAAACTGGCGCAAAAGACGGAATCCCTTCCGCACAATCAAGGTTGCCCCATAAACCCCTAAACCCAACGGAACAACAATTAATGGATTAACACTCATCTCTGCCATATCTTTTCCACCACTTGCATAGTCGTAACCATGACAAGGAGAAAGAAGCATCAAGCTCACAAAGATCAATCCCCATCCCAATAAAGAAAGTATTCCTTCTCGAGACTTCCCTTCATAAAACCTATCAAGACCCAATCCCCAACCTATTGAGAGAACAGCAAGCCGAGTAATTGCCTTTTTTTCCTCTTTCCGAAACATCTCTAAGCCCATGAATAATTTACATATCTTATAGGTGATAAATCTCCTGATCGCGAGAACTCATTACCAATTGATTTACTATGTATCAAACCCATTTAGGGAAAGAGACCCCTTAGGGCATATTCCTGTTCGTTCCTGAAACCAAGACCTAGTCGATTAGGTACGCCAACTCAACACCAAATATCCAATTCGCGATCATAAATTGACCTTAATCTTCACATGTCAAGGAATAGCCTCCTCTTCATCAGCAGTGATTATCTCCCTAGACCTGCAAAGTTCTTCTAACGAGGGCCGAAGCGTAAATGACAACCTCGAACCTGCCCATAATCGATAAAAGAATGCCGCAAAACCTGCAAAAATCGGCCACTTGGTCGGGGCATAAAACCAACCAAGACCAACTAAGTCATAGGCAACCTGCAAAACCAGAACATCCTTAAGGACATAACCCTCTGCAGTTAAAGCATGGAGTCTTCCCATCGCCTCTCTATAAGAAATTCCTCCGTAGATCTCTGGTCTGTAATTGGGTAAATCAATATCTACAAATTTAATTCTCATAGAATGATCTCTGCTCCTGAGGAAGTTAACCTCTCTTCGACATATTGGACACCCTCCATCAAAAAGCAGTGTAAGTTTTGAGTGGGACATAAGGACGCAAAAAAAAAATTAAATGATCACTAAGTTGAAATAAGTACTTATTATATACCTCAAACAAGTATTGCATTGACAAGTAAATAATAAAAGCTATAAAATCGTTTAAAAGTATACAAAGAAGGGGTTAGAGAAGCAGGGAGAAATAAAAATAAATTACTCTTTGTTTTCCCAATAGCTCTTGGCAGAGTCAATCATTTTGACTATCTCGCTATTTGGACAACCTGTTCTATCCTGAAGAATTTGACACTGAACATTGATATCCCTCCAAATTTCACGAATTTCAACAAAATCTGTATCTGTGAATTGAAAACCAGTCATAATCACACCAGACTTTTTTGTTTTGTAAAAACCATTATTAAAAGCAGCTAAGAAAACATGACAATTTATACGACAAGTTATCATACCCTTATTAGTCAGACTTTTCAGAGATATGCTCTTAAAAGTTTACTGATAAATTAATGGTAACTCATTCAAAATAATTAACTAATTAGATAGGATTTTACTAAAGAAAACTTGTAATTAACTAGATAAATAACCCTATTCTGTGAGGCAGGGAAAATCCAATCAAAAAGTCTTCATTTGATGCTGAAAGCCTAGAACATCGTTAGTATGAAAAAGCTCACCTAAAGGAATGAAAGGGAATGATGGTCTGGATGACTAGTCACGGAACACCAATACTCGTGACAATGCTGCTCTTTCTAATTATTAATTACGCCCTTAAATCCAAAACAGAACAAAGGTAAGTGAATACTAATTCGAATTAGATCTGATTTTGCCCTACGAATGATCGACAAATACAACTAAAAGACATATAGCGTATATGTTTAAAGTAAAATGATAAATATAAAAAAATCTGAGAATTCTATTAATTTTACCTTTTACAAATTATATCTCCTCATTACAACTAATGCGGATCTTCTCACCCTCTGGTGTCATATAAACCCTCTCAACAATATTTCCTCTTTCAATGATTATAGTCACCAGAAGGGATGGTTCTGGAATCTTGTTTGCTTTTTCCTCTTCTCGCTCATCTTTCGAGTCACCATCGCATTCTCCCATAGAGACCTCGGTATCATCGATATAACAATGCAAGTCTTTCAGAGATTGTTCGTCGTTTTCCATAGAAAAAATATTACCCATTCCAAAATAGCTCAGTAGACTATTTAATTGCTGGAGATTTATACAATTTGTCTTGCTGACTAGGGTCAAATCTATTTAGCTATATTCAAAAATAGAAACATATTTCTTTTTAATTAGAGCTAAATAGATTATTTCTACAATAACTAAACGAGATTAGATTGAACATCAGTTCAATCTAAAAAGATCCATCCTCAAAACATTAAAAGCTATTTAGCCATCTCAATTTATGCATAGCTAAATAGCTAAGTCTCAAAATTGAATATCTCTTATCTTGCATCAGGTTCTTTAAATCTACTAATTCCTAATATCTTTTCTATATGACAAATATTTTAGAAGGCTTAGTATAAGTAAGTTTCAATTAAGCAACATAAATAGCGATTTTATGAAATATATAGACAAATAAAGCCCGTAGGAGACAAAAAGCTGTTAACAAAATTTTTAAGCTAGAAGTCCATTCCTCTCATGTTCTCTAGAAAACTGAAAATTAATCTCCAATGCAAACAACTAGTCGCTGAAAAAGCTCAATCGCTAATTTTCCATCCAGCAATTCTCAAAATACCTAGCAATAAAAACTCTGGCTCCATGACTCTTAAAAAAACCTCCCAAAAGCCATAGCAACCCTTCCCCCGAAATCCATTGGTATGACAGAGATTCATCCCCCCCCAATGAGAAGTGTATCTAATTCATAGAAATCACCTAAAGCAAAAGGTATAACTCGGTTTATACATGGGATGTTTTGCAATGACAGTTGAGCTCAAAACCTTGTGGGAACTTAACCAAGAAGGAACTTTTAGATTTCTAGCTGAATCCGCTAGAAATCTTGTAAATATTCCTATTCCAACCTTAAACAATGGGACATTAGGTGAACAAGTAATTATTGGAATAATTGCCTTAATAGTTATTGGAATCATATTCCTACCATTTGGAGCAACTGAAAGTTCAATAAAAGCTTGTCAAATAAATACAAATCAAAAAGTCGTGAAGCTTGGCGGGGCAGTGATTGTTGCTATGACTTCTATAAGTGCTATTTTCTTTCTAGAAATCCTTGAGCTATCGGATGCAATAGGTGGTAGTTATTAGATAACTAGTCTTATCACTTCATTTTAATGAAAAGATTAAATCAATTCTTATAACCTCGATTAGACTAGTAGACATCCAAAAACAAAACACATATCGAAGATAAAGGAATCAATTTTATATAAGGGAAATCATTAATTACATGCCTGAAATTTAATAGCTAGAGCCATTAAAGATCTCAATCAAAAATGAACTGAATATTACAAACAAAATCAGTGCATTAGGCCTATTCTCAACTTTAGATAATGATCAATAACAAATAAAAAAAATTAATACTCATGATAAAAGATCATAAAAAAGCCTCGTCAAAAGACGAGGCTTTTTACTTGAGAAAGAATTAATTTTATAAGTCTAGCTTGCGACTCTCAATCGTGCTCCAACATCCTTAAAGTTGAATCCCATTGCACGAAGTGCATGCCATAGGTGACCTTGTATGGCAAAGAATCCAACAATGTAATGGAAATTAGCCAGATAACAACGTCCTGAATATTGAGCAAATCCGTGAAGAGTACTGCTGTATTCAGCTGTATCTTGGAACGCCGGAGCAATCAGAAAGGCCTGCTGTAATGGCTCGCCATAAAACTCGACTGGATATACTGTTGTGTTTGTTGCAACCCAGAAAGAAGCAACAATTGCCATAAACCCAATTCCAGCAAGAGAGAAAGAAAGAATCGCCTCTGCAGAAAGTAGACCAGCTCCTTTGAATTTTGTGTATTCACCAATTTGCTTAGATGCAATATGGAATGCACCTCCTGTGATCTCAGCAAATGCTAAGAAAGCATGCCCTCCCATAACATCTTCAAGGCTGTCAATGGTAAGGAAATCAAATTGATGGTTCCAAATAGAACTTAAATCAAGATTGTAGTTAACTTGGCGAATCGCTCCTATAGCAGGGTCGTAGATGCCATGAACTCTGGCCCATTCAACAAACCAAATGCAAGCAACCCCCATAAAGATCAAATGATGCCCAAGGATGAAGGTTTGATTATCTGGGTTGTCCCACTCAAGCTTGAACTTTCTTGCCTGAATGACGTTGCTTTCTTGCATGTCCTCAGGAAATAAAACCGCATGCAATAAGCCCCCTGCTCCATAAACCATGGAAAGGATCAAATGAACGATAGCGATTGTTAGTACACCCGCTCCAGTCCAGGCTCCTGCCTCGTCAAAGCCAATACCAATGGCTGCCAAGTGAGGAAGGCTTACAAAGCCCTGAGCACCCATAGGTACAGAGGGGTCCCAACGAGAAAGCTCAAAAAGAGTGTTCGCACCTGCCGCAAAAGCGATCATGCCTGTATGCGCAGCATGCGAGGCAATAAATCGCCCTGAACGGTTGGTAACCATAGAGTTACCGGCCCACCAGTCGTACGTGACGCCTGGATTCCCATAGGTTTGCATAATTTTAAGAGTGTTATGCGTAATACGTGAATAAACCTACGATGATTTTTGAAGTGCCCGGCAAGGCAACTCAGCATCCGTAAATGACTGTGGCAAATGGTTTTTCCAGTCGCAGTCCTGGATGCTTTATGGAAAGCCCAATAAAAGTCCAAAAAAGCATCAATTCTTGACTCACCCATGTATTCCTGAAAAAGCATGAAAGCCTTACAGGCAGTACAGAAAATGGATTAGTAAGCACCTAAAAAAACAATTCTTTCGCAGCACTAGCTATGGTCACTGGATTTAGTACAAAAAGGCAAAAAGAAAGGGGAGCTACCAAGACAGAAAACAAAAAGATCAAAAAGCAACAAAACAATCAACAATTCTCCAACGCTTGGAATTATTAACTATGCGAAACTTTCTAATAATTTTTATCGCTTCCGTGATGTTTTCGTGGCTTTTAGTCTCAAAAGCTATTGCCTATCCACAAGATCAATTTCAAGAGTGCATGCTTGCAGCCAAAGCAAATCCTGTTCTAGTCGGTGTCCCTGATACTTTTGTAGAAGGCTTCTGCGACTGTGCTCTAGTGGCTATCTTGGATGAAGGAAAAAATGACACTGCATCAATAAATCAATGTGCTAAAAAGACTCTAAATAGGTAATCCAAAGGCAAGATAATTTATTTCAAATAAAATAGATTCGACTCTCAAGAACAACCAATATTATGAAATGGATTCTTGTAAGCAATCAAATATACACTCCAAAGTTTTCTAATTTATTTCGTTTTAATCTATGCCTCTGCATCATTATCTTCTATGTTTAATAATTCTGCAAATTTAATAAAATCATTCTTATATTTAATCAAAATGTTAAACTCAGAAAAACCCTCCTCCGTTAATTTCACGAAAAAAAGAGGATTTATTCCAAGATTCCGATTTTTGCTGCTTTGACTTGATCTATCATCTTTATCAAAAATAGATCCCAGCCTCTTGAACAAAAGATTATATTCATCACAATCCTTCTCAGAGGAAAACTTCGTGCCATCTATAGCAATATATGATTGTTTTACATTTGTCCCATTAGAGAATAAAAAACCAAATATTAGGACTGTGAATGTTAATCCAATTAGAATAACTAAAAATTGAAGAGAGAGGCTGTTCATCATTGATGAATAGAATTATCAAACTATAATTGTAAATAGCTTTTATACAAGCATTTTATAGAGATCTGACACTAAAGAAAGTAGTGGTAATTCTTCAAAAAATTCCCTAAGATAAAACAAGCAGTATTTGGCGCAAAAGTTCGCGAAAACTTCTACAGTAAGACTAGCGAGATAAGCTCGATTAATTAACTATCTTCAGAAATAATGGCTTAATGAGCATTACTATAATATTCAGACTGATAAATGGATCATTGGAAGAAACTAGAAATAAAAGTAATAATAAAGAATCAATACCTAACCAAATGCTGCCCATCATGAGAAGCTAATATATTGTCTCCTGTAAGATATAGTGGCTTGTAATTTGCTTTGGCCAAAATCTCAATCTCTCTACTTGACATTAAATTAGAGAGGTTGGTATCAACTTCTACAATTTCCAAGCAAACCAATTGCGGTTTTAAAAGCTCTAATACAGCTGGTATATCATCAAGATAATCCAAATATTCTAAATCAATGCTCAAAAAATCCAATCCATTAGGGTAGTATTTAGACACTTCCTTTGCTAACTGGAATAGGGTTGTCGCCTTAACAACAATTTTATCTTTTAACTCACATCCCATTTCAATCAGAGATTTTGCTCTTTCTTTATCTGCTGTTGAATTCTGCCTATTCATGAATAGATAAAACTCCTTCTCAGAAGTCTCTTCTCCTGGTTTACAGATACATCTATTTAGAAACAAATCATTGGGCCGTGCCTGTAACCAATCATTTCTAAAATCAGGATTTGCATCTACTGCAATCCCCTCCCAACCAACCAAACTTAATAATTTAGTATTAGAGAAGACAGCTTCATGGAAGCAGCCTATGTCTAAATAATAACCTTTTTTCTTACTAAGAATATCATTCCAAAAATAAGAAGTAATGTACCCATCTTCTCCATTTTGAGAAAAACTAATCTTTAAGTTTTTCTCAAATAGTATATCTCGGGGTAAATAGTTCTGATGAGAATTGGGGAACACTAAAATTCTCTGCGAGCACGAATGAATTCTATAACAAGAGAGAATACACTTGATTCTTTCAATATTTGTTTTAATTAAGTCAATAATAACTCATAGCATGTCAATTAACTCTTTAGTATGCCTTAGTAGACGATGAGAAGAGTTTTGAAAGAAAGTATATCTCTAAAAAATAATTTAATCTCCTTTTCCCTTGGAATCAACTTATTTAAACAAATTAGCTCTTAAGCGATAAAAACGAAATCAAATCTCATAGAAACAGGCACAAGAAACAGATCCTCCTCAAGAACAGGCTACCTTTGCTTGATATAGCACTATAGATTTAGAGTAGTTATGAAGAGAAGCATAATGTTGTACAAGGATCCCTCACGCAAAATAGAAGGATGGCTTCATCCTGTTTGTGGGGCTGCCATATATTCTTTACTACACATTCAAAGAGAGAAAGGAATAACAGGGAACTCACTAGAGATAGGAGTTTATCTGGGGAAGACGATGTCTCATTTTATATGTGATAGGAATAAAAATGAGGTCACCATTGGTATTGATCCATTTGTATATAGTTTTCAACCGAAAGGTTTAAAAAACAAAGATATACTCAAACAACTACTTGCAAATATTAAAAAACTAAACCAAGAGCATCATATTAATGGCAAAACAATTCTTTTAAAGGGTTATTCTCATGAAGATAATATAATTAACGCGATTACTAAGTACAAAAATACATTCCGTGTAATTTCAATTGATGGTGGTCATGGCTATAAAGAGGTAATGAATGATTTGTGCCTAGCCAGCACAGTTTCTGCCGATAATGGGGTAATTATAGTCGATGATTACTGCAATCCAATTTGCCCAGACGTTACAAATGCAATTAAAGACTTCTTAATACATAATACCAAAGGCAGATCATGGAGAATAACCTTTGGTATTATTCCAGATTGCTCACCTCTTACTGGATCAACTCGAATATTCTTGCAAAGAAAGAAGTGCCAAATCGATTATGGGAAAATGATTTCTGAAGCTCTAAATATAATCACTTTCCAATATGAACCAAAAATCTTATCGGACTATGTCCACTTGGGTGTAGACATTTTCGAAAGCAATACTCATATCTTCACCCCCAAAGAATAGACTTTTCAACACAAGAAAGGTAACATTATGTCCTAGAGATCATTTACACTTTAATAACTCAAGAAAATTGAAGAATAATAATAAAAATATATGGCGATTAAAGAGACGCTTTCTTAGAAAATATGCATGACTTGTTTTTTCCTTAGAAGAAATAAGTCGGCTTAAAATTTAGTTTTTCGCAAATACCATACCAATCAGATGTTTAAAATGACGGTCATAAATTTCAGCCTGTTCTTTACATGAAAGATATATATGACTAGCATGCGATCCAATACTTACAGAATACTGGGCTTCACAAGCAAATCGACGAGCAATGCATAATGGTGGAAGATTTGCATTATATTTACCTAAATAGCGGCAAAAAAAGACATCTTCATTCTCTTCTCCTTTTGCTTGTTCATTCTCAGAAATAAATAGCATAAGGTCTCTATTACGTATAGAAAGGCCTCCATTACCAATTGGGACCGTAACATTCTTATCCAAATTATATTGTTGTGTAAACCAATAAGAGCCTCTCTCCTCTAATAGGTTTTCCGAATATGCAGGAAAAAATGTCTGTCTAATTTTCCCTTTAGAAAAAGGAGCTCCTATATAATCATAGACAAACATAGAAAAGTCTATGGGTTCAATTAACAAAGAGTCTGTTTGCACTATTAATATCTTTTGAGATGGTAACCCTCTCCAAAAATCAGAACTAATAAGAAGTTGATTATATTCATTCTTTCCAAAGTCTTTTACTACATCTTGGTTCAATTCATATATTTCAACCCATCCCTCTAAATCATTGAATAAGTCTTTAGTTTCGTCAAAGTTACTAGAAGACGTATAAAGCCTCAATGAGATTTGACATCTTCCCATAAGGATTGTATTAAGCACGCAAAATCTTAGTAATAAAGTTGGGCGATCATCTACCAAAACCGCAAGGGGTAAATCTAAATCATTTAAATCTGGGGGATTGCCTTTGGCCAATATCTCCTTAGACCATGGGTCTAAATATCTTTCGAGCATATAAACAGCATGATTAGTATATTCATGAATTCGATAACGCTTTAACTCCTCAAGGAAGTCAGTTGGGGCTATGTTCTTCAATAGACTTGTACTAAAGATTACCTTTAGGTGTAATCAATAATACATTACTGTTGGCATAAGTATGTCAATTCAGTGCACTCCTTTATGTTTGTTTTCAAAAGTGATCCAAATTTTATCTAATTTCAGCATCGAAGCGACTGGTACTAATTTACAAAAGGCGGCAAATACACTAATTCTTAAAAAGGATTATTAGATCCCAACTATCATTGGCAAATGAGGAGGATTACATAATGACAGCAATTAATCTATATAATGATAATTCAGTTTTGAAGAGTTCTGAAATTCTTAAGGCTAAGGTCATTAATTTATAAAATGGCAAATTAATCCAAAAGAGATGCAATTAACTTAGACAAAGTCGCCATTACCACTACGAATCCTCACTTGAAGCTCTCAATGTTAATGCCATAGGAGAAAAAATTAATAGCTAAAAAACAGCTACCATTTTTATAAATGCTCTTTCTACGCTATTGGCTTTTGATCTAATAGCCTCAGATATGGAAGGTTTATT
>CACEWU010000033.1 GCA_902563335.1 uncultured Prochlorococcus sp.
TCTAGACTTGAAAAATCGCGTTTTAAATGGGGAAAAGACGGCATCCTCCTTAACTAGTGACATTTATAGAACCGCATTGAGTACCTGATCTATAATGGCACTTGAGATTAGCTATATATTCTACTAATACTTGATAAGTATTAGTAGAATATATAGCTAATCTCATAAAAGTTACTTGAGGCATATCTATGAATTAATCATTCATTAGTTATTTGCCTGGATTTGTTTTGGAAAACATTTTTTACTTACTTTCTTTAAAGTTGAAAAGAAGCTAGTCTATATTTTATTCAAAAACCTTTCAGAAATCAATTGTGAGTGCTTCTAACCCCCATTTTAGAATAGGCAACGGGTATGACATTCATCGACTTGTACATGGACGAGATTTGATTCTTGGTGGTGTCAAGTTTAATCATCCAGATGGTTTAGGCCTAGAAGGCCATAGCGATGCAGACGTACTTGTGCATGCAATCACTGATTCATTGTTAGGGGCTCTCTCTTTGGGAGATATTGGAAAGTATTTTCCTCCAGAGGATCCTCAATGGAAAGGAGCCGATAGCCTACGGCTTTTAGAGAAGGTTGTTTTACTTGTCACGGATCGTGGTTGGCGAATAGTTAATGTTGACTCAGTTGTTATTGCGGAGCGTCCAAAACTTAAGCCACACATAGATTTAATGAGAAATAATTTAGCTAAAAGTCTAGGAATCTCAATGCAATCAGTAGCAGTTAAAGCAACAACAAATGAGTGTCTTGGCCCTGAAGGAAGAGAAGAAGGTATTAGTTGTCATGCAGTAACATTATTGCAAAAACAATGAACATTTATTGGATGGGACGAATATGGAGAAGGTTTACTATTTCTTTGGTATTATTCTTTGGAATAATGATCGTGACTTTATCCCCTATTGAACAAGCTTTGGCTTCATCAAAGATCCAGTTAGATAATACTGATAAAAGGGTAATTGAGTACCTTTGCCTTAAGGTACCTTCTGAAAAACGGCAAGTTTGGTTGAGTGCTGAGAAGGCTAGTTGGGAACCTTGGCTGAATAATCAAAGTGGCTTCCTTGGGCGACAACTATTTTGGAATAAAGAAAAAGAAGAAGCGATGTTATTAATTACTTGGGCCAGTCGAGAAAATTGGAAAAATATACCTCAGGAGCAAATAGATCTTATACAACAGCGTTTTGAAGAGTTGGCTCGGATTGGTACTGGTCAGAAAGACGGAAATCCTTTTCCTATTAGTTATGCCGGTGAGTTGGCTCCCCAGTGATTGAGCCTGAAGCAAGGTTGGACTTCCAACGAAAAAGTCGTTTAGGAATGGTTGAAGCTATTTGGGGTGAACACAAGACGGCTGAACAGATTGCTGCAATTTTGAGGACGTTTCAAGTTAATGGTGAAATTGCATTAGTAACAAGGGTTGATCCTCAGAAAGCCGAGCAGTTGTTAGCTTTAGTTGAGGATATTGAGTTTCATTTAGAGGCAAGATGCCTTACCACAGGCAGCCCTTCAAAGCAGCAGTCAGGTTTGGGTGAGGTAGTTGTGCTCAGTGGTGGGACAAGTGATCTTGCAGTTGCCGCTGAAGCTGAATTGGCTTTGAAGTGGCATGGCATTAAAACTGAACTTTTACTTGATGTGGGTGTTGCTGGGTTACATCGTCTTCTTGGAACGTTGGAGAGATTAAAGCAAGCCAAAGTGTTAATTGCTTGTGCAGGAATGGAAGGGGCGCTGCCAACAGTCCTTGCTGGTTTAGTTCCTCAGCCTGTAATTGGTGTACCAGTTTCAGTGGGTTATGGAGTTAGTGCACAAGGAAGAACTGCCCTGGCTGGAATGCTTTCTAGTTGTGCTCCTGGATTAGTTGTGGTGAACATTGATAACGGTTATGGGGCTGCAATGGCTGCTTTGCGAATCCTCAATACAGAAAATTGATTTGAAATGGTCTAACTAAGATTGCCTTCCATGATTCAAAAGGGGAGACTCGACTTGTGTATTTATCTCAAGCAGTTGTTCTACCCAGAGTCTCATAGATTTTGGGAGCCGTCCTTGCTGATATCGAAGTATTGCTTCCACGAGGACAGGAGTATTGACCCACTGCAAGGTTCTTGTTGACATGTATCTCTTCTGGATTAACTAGAAGGTGGGTTATCTATGGCTCAGGCGCAAGTGAGAAAGTTAAAGACTTAATCCTTATCGTCGTATTTGGTGCCAAGTCTTGAAAGCTCGTTGCCGTGATTTGTAGTCTCAACATCAAGAAGGCGACTGACGAGTTCAGAAAGGTCTCTATGAGCTAATTCACCATTGCTCTCCCACTTCATAGCTCGTGGTTCTGGGCGGGATGAGGCAGACACTTGAAATCAGAAAAGTTAGTTCTGTTAAAGGTAATTGTGTTGAAGCCCTGATTTGGCTCATGTTGCACAAATTTCCGAAAGAAATTGTGAAGCTTTTCTTGTGGGTTGTTTTTTTGAGGCGTTAAAGGTGCTTTAAATTTGGGTATGCGGTAACTAGTTCCTCAGCAGAAAGGACATCTCCTTGGCCTTCAGGTTGCCAGATAACTTCTAGAGCTATTAGATCCGTAGAGGGTATGGCTCCAAGGATTTGAAGATTTTCTCGTAATAGTTCGCTGCTACTTGTTTGATTGAGGTTTACTCGCTTACTTGAAGCCACTAAAAGAGTTACGGCTATATATTCATTTGTCTCATCAGCCTCTCCGGAAGCAATTGTCGCAGTGTTGCTTGATGAAAGTTGTCCAAAAACATTCGATGTTATCTCTGACTTTAATTTGCTTCTTTCAGTCATAGAAAGGCGGTTAAAAGTAGATTCAGCCGATGCAAAAGGCACTTCACCTGTTTCTAAGTTTGAGTAGACCCACAGATCTGGTTGTCTCAAAAGACAGAGAGTTGTTTCTTGGAGAACTTTTTGTAAGCCATTAGAGCTAGCTGTATCAGCTGTAAGGGCAAGATTCCGTAGACCTTCTTGAAGTTGTTTTGCAGTTGCTAATAGACCTAATTGAATTTGGATCATGGTTACTGATCCTGGTGACCTCTCGACAACTCCATTAGAGGTTCCAATTGAGGGATTATTTAGACCTCCTCGTATCGAATTTACGATTGTTCCGGCTATTGCCATGAGTATTAGAAAACCGAATAGACCTCCGCCTCCAAAGCCGAAAATCGGAAGTATGAATGGAAAACCAATACCACCTCGTCTATAGCCACCTCCATATCCCCCATATCCCCCTCGATAACTGCCACCTCCATATCCTCTCGTACGAGGAATAGAAGTAGGTGCTCTGAAACTACCTCCTCCTATGCGTCCTCCTCTTGCTGCTTGACTTGGTTGGGGTTGGACTAATAGCAAGCCTGCTATAAAAAACGGAAGTAATAGTGAAACGACGCACCGTTTTATTGAGAATTTGGAGAGCAAGAACAATAGTTTGGCCAACTACTTATTGCCAGGTTCGTTGACTTTAGGAACCTCCGCCAACGATCGTCACAATTTCTAGACAGTCCTCATCTTTTACTTTTTGCAGTTTCCAATGCTTGGGCTGTAAAATAACGCCATTAAATTCGACCACGATTAGTAAAG
Source organism: uncultured Prochlorococcus sp. (assembly GCA_902563335.1). Classification (GTDB taxonomy): domain Bacteria; phylum Cyanobacteriota; class Cyanobacteriia; order PCC-6307; family Cyanobiaceae; genus CACEWU01. The sequence goes on from CACEWU010000033.1 coordinate 3,577, forward strand.
GATTGTGGCCAAGAAGTTTTAAGACGTTTTCCAAAGTCGGTGGCCTTGGATCTGGATCAAGTGTTGTGATCTTTCCGTTCACTGTTATTTTCATATCAATCTCTCGAGCAGTTCTTTGCTTGCTTTTGATGGATCACTGGCATTCATAATTGCTCCTGAAACTGCAATCTTTTGGCTACCAGTTGTGTAAAGCTCATTTAAATTGGAGCTATTAATTCCACCAATAGCAAACCAGGGTAATGAGGCATTTTGTAATGCCTCCCGAACATAGTTAATCCCCACAGGCTGAGTAGAAGGTTTTGTTTTCGTTGAATTGACAGGTCCTACTCCTAAATAATCGCAATTTTCCGCTTGTGCAATATAAAGCTGATCAAGGCAATGAGTGCTTTTCCCAATAAGCATATCTTCACCTATTAAATTACGAACTATTTTTGAAGGCATATCATCTTGTCCTAAGTGGACACCATCAGCATCTACTGCAAGAGCAAGGTCAGTTCGGTCGTTGATAATTAAAAGCGCTCCAAATTCTTTGCATAGTTTTGAAAGCGCTTTGGCTTCAGAAAGTTTCTCTAGATCTGTACCTTCTTTAGAACGATATTGAACCATATTGACTCCTGTCTTAAGTACTTTGCGAACTATATTAGTTAAGTTATTGCAGGGAGAAGTTATTAGATAAAGCCTACAAGATAAAAGTTTTTTTAGACGTTTTGCTCTCTTTGAAACTTTAAGAATATTTACTTCTAATTCGTAAACTTCATAACGAATAGTGGTTGCGACTTTAGATAATTCAGGGTGTGTTGGCCGAGTAAATTCTTCTATAACTCTTAGAGCTTCTTGAATCCGAGCAAAGTTGGCAGATACAACTTGTTGAGTTAATTGTCGTTCTTTCTGGGATGGATGACTTAGACCTAATCCTTGATCTGTGGTAGTTGAACGAGCATTCTTATAGATTTCAAGATGATGTATTCCTAGTTGATGTCGCCAGTCTTTGAGAGTTATCACAATGTCTTCTCGCGCCAGAAAGAATCTGGACCAGTCTTCAATTACCCGAAGTCCCTCTCTGGCTCTATCAAGGTTGGCATCTATTAACTGAGCTACACGCTTATCTGAAGGAGGGGCGACAGACATTGATTTTGTGCCAGTCTTGGCAGGATCGCATGCTTCACAGCTAATGGATAACAGTGGTTCTGACAGCACAATGAATGTTCTGATTTGGGGAGTTGTTTTGTTGGGAGGTATTGGTGTTTTTATCGTATGGGGCTTGGCTAATGCATACCCCTCAGCTGTATGAAGTTTTTTTGGTCTAAGAGCTCAAACTGGCACGAGCCAAATCAGCATCTAGCCCGATCTGCTTGCTTAGCTCATCAACATTTTTAAAGCATTTTTGCCCTCTTAGTCTTTGTACCGGTTCAATAATTAGCTCACACTCTTGAAGCTCTATATCCATATCTAATAGGTGTACTTCTACGGCAGATGGGGATGTTGGGTCCACAGTTGGTTGTGGACCTAAGTTCATAACAGCCTCAAACTTTGACTTTTTGTTTTTGATTGAGGCCCATGCGGAGTAAACACCAACACCTGGAAGGAATTTTCTCCCATCAATTTGAAGATTCGCAGTAGGCCAGCCAAGTTCGCGACCAATTCCCCGACCCTTTACAACTCTTCCTTGAAAGCGATATGGACGGCCCATTAGTTGTTTTGCTGTTTGAAGATGACCTTCCATTAGTGCAGCTCGAATTCGGCTGCTACTCATTCGTCCTTGATTGTCTTCAAGTATTGGTACAACTGAAACTTCTACACCTGACTTTTGGGCAAGTTTTTGCAATTTAAAGGCGTCGCCTTCTCTATTTCTCCCAAAACGAAAATTTGCACCTACTGCAATGCGACGAGCATGCAGTGTTTGTAGAAGCATTCCTTTTACAAATTCTTCTGCGGAAAGTGCTGCTAGAGAACGATCAAAAGGGATAAGAACTAATTGTTCAACTCCAAATGGTGCTAAGAGAGAGGTTTTTTCTGAAGGCAAGTCAAGTCGAAGTCTTGATTCTCCATAAAGAACTTCGCGAGGGTGAGGCCAGAAACTCACAACAGTAGGAATTCCAGGAGCATTTTTTGTGACTTTTTCAATCACGCGAAGGTGACCAGCATGCAGCCCATCAAAGCTTCCGAGAGCTAAGGCTGTCGGAGTAAGAGCTTGCTTAGGGGAGCAAAGAGGAATCAAAGTTGACGTGCACATTGTGCGCTTAGATGGCAAGTTTGAATCACCGCCGCACCAATTTGGATGGCAGACCAACTTGATTTCCAGCTGCTCTCTTTAGGGATGCGGCGAATGGGATGGATTCGCTTTTGGATTCAGGTAATTCTTGGGGTTGTTGTCGTTGGAGTGCTGCTTTTCAACAACATCGGAAGCAGTCTCGCCCGAAACTCAGAGAGAGCATTAGGACTTGGACCTGGTTTGTCCCTTACTACTTTGGCGTTTTTTTTCTTGTTGTATAGCCTTTGGCATGGTTGGTTAATAGTTCGCACTGGCAGAGCGTTAGATAGTGCTGCGAGACCTAGCAGGGGAGAAACAAGTCGATTGCTCAAGAGAGGGATAATTGCAGATCTTCTTGGCTTGGTTTTTTCTTCTGTTGGCTATCAATCATTGGCAGGTGCCCTTTTTGTTCAGGCTTCAATGCAGGCGCCAGGAATATCAATTGGGGCTGGGATTCGATCAATGGAAAATTACCCTATTACTTCTTTAGAAATGCTTTCTGTTCTAAGTAATACTCAGGTACTGTTTGCCCATGTAATTGGTTTGATTTTTTCTCTTTGGCTTCTTCAGAGGATTTATCGCACTGGTTAACTCGTTATTTGAATATTAGGAAGTTCTGAAATTCTCCCTCTCCAAAATAAATCTGGTTGAACTGGGGTAAGAGATGGTGCATTGGCTTCTAGTTGGGCTACATCGCTGGGCCATTGATTAGGACCATCTCCTGCTTTCTCAAGGTCTTTTACTGCTTCTCCAGCTAGCCAAAAATAAGTATTTCCTCGCGGATCTTTTCGCCGAGTGAATTGTTCTTCGTAATGCCGTACTGAGAGCCTTGTCCATTGAAGTGGTGACATTTCTCCAGGTTTGCAAGGAGGAACGTTTAGGTTGAGCAAAAGGTTATGTGGCCATTTTTGGTTGATGACATTTTCAGAAATATTCATAGCTAGTTCGCCAGCATATTGAAAATCACGCCATCTAAAACAAGCACTGCTAACGGCTAGAGAAGGAATTCCGACAAGCGTTCCCTCCATTGCTGCAGCAACTGTTCCTGAGCAGAAAATATCTGTTCCAAGATTTGGACCATGATTGATGCCGGATAGCACCAGATCAGGCTTCTCATTTAATAGTTCGAATAGAGCAAGTTTGACGCAATCTGCTGGGGTACCGCTACATCCCCATGCTTGTACCCCAGGGTAGAACAATTCATCTGCGCGTTCAGCTCTTATTGGCGACTGAAGGGTGAGACTATGGCCAGTAGCAGATCTCTCCTGATCTGGACATACAACAGTGACTTTATGTCCCCTTTTTGCAGCTTCTGCGGCAAGGCTTCGGATACCTTCGGCGAAAACTCCATCGTCGTTGCTTATTAGAATTTTTAGAGGATTCATTGCGACAGATCGCTTTCATGCGAACTTAGTCATGATGGCTTCCTAAAGTCTGTAGTTCATATTTTCTTTTGCCGTGAGTTCTAACGCGACTCTTCAGCAGATCACCAGTGATCTTGATCTTTTAGAGGCAGAAGCAGCCATGGAGATCTCCTCAGCAAAAGACTCTGAGTCATTGGAAATACTCAGAGTGAGTCTATTAGGAAAAAAAGGACGAATGTCAAGAGTTCTTGGTTCTATGGGCAAGCTCTCAGGCAATGAACGCCCAATGATTGGTAAGAGAGCGAATATTCTTAAAGTGCAATTGCAGGAATTGCTAACAGAACGATTAAAAACTCTCAAGTTAGAAGCAACTGCTCGCGAATTAGAAAGCGAAACAATTGATGTAACTGCTCCTCCAAGTGGAACTCTTTTAGGTCATCGTCATCCTTTGATTGTTACGACTGAGAAGATTGTTGATCTCTTCTGTGGTTTGGGATATGAGGTGGCTCAAGGACCTGAAGTTGAAAATGACCATTATAATTTCACTGCTTTAAATATCCCGGAGGATCATCCAGCAAGGGATATGCAGGATACTTTTTATCTTGAAGACAAACTTCTTCTTCGTACTCATACTTCACCTGTTCAAATTAGATATTTAGAGGAAAATGAACCACCAGTTCGAATAGTTTCTCCAGGTAGGGTATTTAGGCGAGATGCTGTGGATTCGACTCACTCACCCGTGTTCCATCAAGTTGAAGTGCTTGCCATTGACGAAGGTTTGGACTTCAGTCATTTGAGAGGAACTGTTATGGCTTTTTTAAAAGCATTTTTTGGCGATTTGCCAGTGAGGTTTCGAGCCAGTTATTTCCCTTTTACAGAGCCTTCTGCTGAAGTTGATGTCCAATGGCGAGGTCGTTGGCTTGAGGTTATGGGGTGTGGAATGGTTGATCCTGCGGTATTAGAAGGGCTTGGACTTGATCCGGCAAGGTGGAGTGGTTTTGCAGCAGGTCTTGGTGTGGAGCGCTTTTGTATGGTTCGCCATGGTATTGATGATATTAGAAGGCTCTATACAAGTGATTTGAGATTCCTTGAGCAGTTCTAATGGAGGCTTAAGAGGGGGCGGCCCTTGGAGGTTTGATTCCACAATGAAAGAGGTCAAAGCAAAATTACTCAGGTTTTTATTAGTTAGAGTGAGCATGTAGTTTGTCTGAATCGATCGGTGCCCCGAGTAGGACTGATCGTTAATGATGGGAAGGCGCTTGCGGTTGAGAGTGCATTAGTTATTCAAGAGAAACTTGAGAATTCAGGCTATGAGGTTATTCGTGTTAGTAGCTCAGGGGGTTTAGTTGGCTTCGCGAACCCTGATCAGCACATGCGAATGCTGGGATACAACGCATGTGTTCCTCCGGGATTTGATTCGTCAATGTCACTTGCAATTGTGCTTGGTGGAGATGGCACGGTTCTTTCGGCTGCTCGTCAGACAGCACCAATTCAAGTGCCAATTCTCACAATTAATACGGGTCATTTAGGTTTTCTTGCAGAGGCTTATTTAGCTGATCTGGACAGAGTTCTGGAGCATGTGCTCTCACATAACTGGACCGTTGATGAAAGGATGAGTCTTGTCGTGAGTGTTATGAGAGGAGATCAGCGTAGATGGGAAGCTCTTTGTCTTAATGAAATGGCATTGCATCGTGAGCCTCTTACAAGTATGTGTCATTTCGAGATCTCGATAGGTCGACACGCTCCTGTAGATATATCTGCTGATGGAGTAATACTTTCAACGCCTACTGGATCTACAGCTTATGCATTAAGTGCTGGTGGACCAGTAATTACTCCTGATTGTCCTGTCTTGCAATTAACTCCTATTGCACCTCATTCTCTTGCTTCTAGAGCATTGGTGTTTAGTGATCAGGAGCCAGTAACTGTTTTTCCTGCCACGCCTGAGCGTTTGATGATGGTTGTTGATGGAAGTGCGGGTTGTTATGTATGGCCAGAGGATAGGGTTCTTATCCGCCGCAGTGATCATCCTGTTCGATTTGTTA
>CACEWU010000034.1 GCA_902563335.1 uncultured Prochlorococcus sp.
CAGGAGTTGTATTTATTACAAGATCAGCATTTGCTATTGCTTGAATGAGAGATACATCATGTTGAATTAAGCCTTGAATAGTGGTTGAAGAGGAGTTTGTTTGTAAGTTATTTTTGATTACAGCTTGTAAGAATTTTTGTAATTTGTTTTTTTCTCGTCCAATCACTGTAATTTGTTTGATTTTTAACTGTTGAAGGCCTGCTACTACGGCGGCTGCACTGCCACCACAGCCAATAAGGACTACTTGAGCTCCTTCCCATTCTTTTTGGTTAAGTGGAGCAAGGAATCCTTCTACATCAGTATTAGTTCCTGTCCATCCAGACTCATTTGGGATAAGTGTGTTTACTGCACCAAGCTGTTGGGCTAGGGGGCTTAGTTCAGTGCAGATGTTTGCAACGTTTTTTTTGTGCGGAATCGTGATGTTTAGGCCTTTGCAATTGAGTGCGCGAAGAGTAGTTAATACATTGCCAAGATTTTCTGTATCGCAAGGCAAGGCTAGATAGCACCAGTTCAGGCCTATTTCTTCAAGAGCTGCGTTATGCATTACTGGTGATAGCGAATGGCTTACTGGTTGACCGAGTAAGCCCACCAGGCTTGTTTCTCCATTAATCATTCTCATCTTTTGTCTGGTGATAGATACAGATTGTTTGATCAGCTGTTCGGGAACCACACCTCGCCTCTAAGTGGTTTCACTGCCGAGGATGCTCCTATTCAAGAAAGACACATTTAGGAGTTGGGAACCCATGGGGAAGGTTGTTGGAATTGACCTTGGAACTACAAACAGCTGTGTGGCGGTAATGGAAGGTGGCAAGCCCACCGTAATTGCTAATGCTGAAGGTTTTCGCACAACGCCCTCGGTAGTTGCTTATACCAAAAATCAGGATCAGCTTGTTGGTCAGATTGCCAAACGTCAGGCAGTAATGAACCCAGAGAATACTTTTTATTCTGCTAAGCGTTTTGTCGGTAGACGTGTAGATGAGGTTAATGAGGAATCAAAAGAAGTTAGTTATGGAGTCGAGAAAGCAGGTTCCAATGTCAAATTAAAATGCCCGATTCTTGACAAGCAATTTTCACCTGAGGAAGTAAGCGCTCAGGTATTAAGAAAGTTATCTGATGATGCTGGAAAGTATTTAGGCGAAACTGTTTCACAGGCAGTGATTACAGTTCCTGCTTATTTTAATGATTCCCAACGGCAGGCCACGAAAGATGCAGGCAAGATTGCTGGTTTGGATGTCTTGCGCATTATTAATGAGCCAACTGCTGCAGCATTGGCCTATGGACTAGACAAGAAGAGCAATGAAAGGATTCTTGTATTTGATTTAGGTGGAGGTACTTTTGACGTTTCTGTTCTTGAAGTAGGTGATGGTGTTTTTGAAGTGTTGTCAACTTCTGGAGATACTCATCTTGGTGGCGATGATTTTGACAAAGTAATCGTTGATCATCTAGCTGCAACGTTTAAGAGCAATGAAGGTATTGATTTGCGGCAGGATAAGCAAGCTCTTCAGCGATTAACTGAGGCAGCAGAAAAAGCAAAGATTGAACTTTCAAATGCAACTCAAAGTGAGATCAACCTCCCATTTATTACTGCTACACCAGAAGGCCCTAAGCATCTTGATTTAACTTTGACTCGTGCAAAGTTTGAAGAATTAGCTTCTACTCTCATCGATCGTTGTCGAGTTCCTGTAGAGCAAGCTTTGAAAGACGCAAAGCTTTCGTCTGGTGAATTAGATGAAATCGTGATGGTTGGTGGATCTACTCGTATGCCTTCAGTGCAAGAATTGGTGAAGAGAGTTACAGGAAAGGATCCAAACCAGACTGTCAATCCTGATGAAGTTGTAGCGGTTGGTGCTGCAATTCAGGGTGGAGTTCTTGCTGGAGAAGTAAAAGATATTTTGCTATTAGATGTAACTCCCCTTTCTTTGGGCGTTGAGACTCTTGGTGGTGTAATGACGAAAATGATTACTAGAAATACAACGGTTCCAACAAAGAAAGCTGAGACTTATTCAACGGCAGTTGATGGTCAGACAAATGTAGAGATTCATGTTCTTCAGGGTGAGCGTGAGATGGCTTCAGATAACAAAAGTTTAGGTACTTTCCGTCTTGATGGCATTCCACCAGCCCCTAGAGGTGTTCCTCAGATAGAGGTGACTTTTGACATTGATGCCAATGGAATTCTCAGCGTTACAGCAAAGGATAAAGGTAGTGGAAAAGAGCAAAGTATATCGATTACTGGAGCATCAACTTTGTCAGATAATGAAGTCGAAAAAATGGTTAAAGATGCTGAGACGAATGCTTCAGTAGATAAAGAAAAACGTGAGCGAATTGATGTAAAGAATCAAGCAGAGACTCTTGTCTATCAAACTGAAAAACAATTAAGTGAACTTGGTGACAAAGTTGATGCTGCATCCAAAGCAAAAGTAGAGGAAAAGAGAGGTAAATTAAAAGAAGCTACTGAGAAGGATGATTTTGAGACAATGAAGTCTCTTTTAGAAGAATTACAGCAAGAGCTTTATGCTTTAGGGGCTTCTGTATATCAACAGGCAGGAGGCGCTCCAGGAGCTCCTGGAGCGCCTGAAGGTGCTGCTGACCCTTCTTCTGCGGCAGGCTCTTCTTCTTCTGATGGAGATAGTGATGATGTTATAGATGCCGAATTTACCGAGTCGAAGTAATCTTTTCTTTATAAGCAATTAATTTGTTATTTGAAAACAGGTTATTTATTTTGCGTTTCTTGTATTTTTTGGGCTACCCATTCAGCACTGGCTGGCGCCAAAAGAACTCCATTGCGGTAATGTCCAGTTGCAAGGATTAATCCAGGCTCAAGGACTTCAAGGATTGGAGCTGGTCGATTAACAGGTCGCCCACGGAGCCCATACCATTGATATTCTATCGATGCATTTTTTAGTAATTCTGGCGCGGCTTCTTTCATTTTATCGAGGTATATTTTTCCTGGAATTTTGCCTGGTTCAATAGTGGCACCGATTAGCATCTTGTTTTGATCTTGAGGGATTAAATTAAAACCTTGATTTACTAATACAGCAGGCCAGTTAGACCAGTTTTTGTTTTCAGAATTTAACTTTATAGAAATAGCTTGTCCAAGAATTGGCTCCATTTCAACTTTATAGCCTAAAGGGTTTAGTAATTTTTCAGTCCCTAAGGATGAGCACAAAACTATTGTATGCATGTGCAGAATTTCTTTATTTTTTAAATAAACTTTCCAACCGCTTTTTGAAAGAGATGAGTCGCGCTCTAGCTTGATAACTTTTTCTGTAATTTTTTGCACATTTTTTTTAGTTAATGCAATCTTTAGGGCTTGTTGCAGGAGTAAGGGATCAATGCGTCCATCTTTATTTGATATCAAACCACCATATTTCATTTGGGGCAATGAATGATTAAATGGGTTTTCTTTTTTTTCTTCTAATAGCTTTAAGCCGAGATCTTGACGTTCTTTGACCAGTTTTGCCATTGATGAGAATTCTTTTTCTGATGAGGCAAATTTAATGAGAGGGCTTTTGATTGCTAGTGGTAGCTCTGGGGTGGTGAGCTTTGGTATCCAGCGTGACCAGAGCTGCATACTTTGTTTGCGTAGGCGCCATGCACGTCCAGATGACCTTCTAAATGTGTAACCCATGAGTACACCTAGTGATGCATTCGTTCCAGTTCTTCTGCCTGATTGGTTGATTGCTGCTGCTACTTCTGAGTCAATCAAAGTTATTTGATGGCCGAGATTTGCCAAATGCCAGGCAGTGCTATTTCCGACAACACCCGCGCCAATTACAGCAATTGTTAGTGTCAGTTGATTTTTCTAGAATGAAGGGGTTTCAAGAGACAATAGAGAATAGTGTTTTGGATTTTTTTACGTGAATGCAAGCACTGTAATTTTGCAACTTATTTGTCCGGATAGACCAGGATTAGTCAGTGAGCTTTCTGGCTGGATTGCTGAAAATGATGGAAATATTCGTCATGCAGATCACCATACTGACTCAGGGGCGGGACTGTTTTTAAGTCGAATTGAATGGGATCTTCAAGGATTTGCTCTTCCTAGAGAATTAATTGCTTCTTCTATAATTGCTTTGGCAAAGCGTTTAGATGGTAAGGCTCAATTGCATTTTTCTGATGAGTGGCCAAGAGTTGCCATTTTTGTCAGTAAGCAAAGCCATTGTCTATTGGATTTGTTATGGCGTGTAAGGAGTGGGGAACTTTCTATGAAGGTTCCTGTAGTGATTTCGAATCACATGGATCTTGAACCTCTTTGCCAAGAATTTGGTGTTGCTTTTCAATATGTGCCAATAGAGCCTGGTTATAAGTTAGAAGCAGAAAAAACCATGCTTGATTGCTTGTCTAAAAAAAAGATTGAGTTGGCCGTATTGGCAAAATATATGCAAGTTTTAAGTGATGATTTTCTTAAGAAATTTCCTAATGTGATCAATATTCATCATTCTTTTCTTCCAGCGTTTAAGGGTGCGCAGCCTTATCACAGAGCTTGGGAGCGTGGAGTCAAATTAATCGGTGCTACAGCTCATTACGTCACAGAAGATCTTGATGATGGCCCTATTATTGAACAGACCATTGCTCATGTTAGTCATCGTGATGAAGTAGATGATTTAATTCGAAAAGGTCGAGATACTGAGCGAATTGCCCTAGCTAGAGCTTTAAGATTGCATTTGCGACGTCAAGTGATGGTTTATCGGGGGCGTACAGCTGTTTTTGCATGAATTCTTTTACTTGGTTGAGATCTAAATGCCCTATTTCGTCAGATCCTCTTGGTTGGATTTTCTTGCAATTGGGTCTTTTCTTTTTGGCTTCAAGTGCTTTGTTGTCTGGCTTGTTTGTATTGGCTGCACTTATCTGTTGTACTCGTTATAAACGTCGGCCTTATTTAAGTGATCCCTGGAATTACCCTTTTTTGCTTGCAGGGATTTGGATGTTAGTTGGCTCTTTGAGTGCTTTTTCTGGTTGGCTCGCATTGGTAGGCCTAGCTAATTGGTTGCCTTTTTTTTGGTTTTTTTGGGCGGCTCAACCTTATTTGGCTACTCCTGATTCGAGGAAACGTTGTGCACTGTGTCTCCTGTTAGGTACTGTCCCTGTTGTTATTACTGGTTTTGGTCAACTTTGGCTGGGATGGGAAGGGCCTTGGCAGGCATTGAATGGGTTGATTGTTTGGTTTGTAGCAACTGGTGGGGAGCCAAATGGTCGACTATCTGGCTTGTTTGATTATGCAAATATTGCAGGGGCTTGGTTGGCTTTAGTTTGGCCATTTTCATTAGCTGCTTTATTCCAGCCGGCCTTAAATTTTTGGAAGCGAAATATTGTTTTAGTTTTTGCAATAGCAATTGTTGCGGCTTTGGTATTAACTGATTCACGCAATGCTTGGGGAGGATTCTTATTGGCCATACCCTTTGTCTTGGGTCCTTTGTCTTGGCCTTGGTTATTGCCTTTGCTTTTTTTGATGTTGTTACCTGTAGCTCTTGCTGTAGTTCCAGGGGTTGGCTTGGAATTGCAGGAATTAGCAAGACAAATTGTGCCTGAAGGTCTTTGGTCTCGTTTAAATGATATGAGATATAGCCAACAACGATCTTTGGTTTCTACTCGCCTTAGTCAATGGAAAATAGCTATCGCGTTTCTTTCGGAACGACCTTGGTTCGGTTGGGGAGCTGCTGCGTTTTCGATCCTTTATCCTTTGAGGACAGGTCAATGGCATGGACATGCACATAATCTTCCTCTTGAAATAGGAGTTGCTCATGGATTGCCTGTCACATTTTTGATTGTCTCTGCCGTGCTTGCGTTATTAATTACGGCATTGGCTCGAGGCGTTTTGGCGCAGAAGTCTTCTCAAAAGAATGGTATTTCAAATTCAATTTTTGATAGAGCATGGTGGTCAGCAAGTTTAATAATTGTTTTTCTTCATGGAGCAGATATGCCGTTTTTTGATAGTCGTTTAAATATTGCAGGTTGGCTTTTATTGTCTGGTCTAAGGTGTTTAATTATTCCATTTGATTCAGTTAAGCTTGGTTCTTCAAAGCCTGTTTTTGATGCTGAATTAACTGGTTTAGTTTGATTGCTCCTTCAATATGATGCCAAGGTAAAACTCGCGATGAGGACCAGGAGTTGTGAATAATTTCTTCCCAGGAAGGAAGCATTGTTAAGCTAATTGATTGAGTATTTGTATTAAGTAATTCACCTTTGCGTGCCGCATTATAAGCTGCTTTCCAACCGCCGAGGGAGTTATGTGAGCCACGAACATTTGCAATCACAGGAGCTAGTCGACGATCGCTTCTTGAAAGTAATGCTTGAATCACGCTCCACCCATAACTTTCTGGTCGTACATCAATTCCTTGAGGCTTTAACTGTTTGGTAAGTTTTTGAAGACGTTTTTTTGCTTCTGGACGAACACCATGCCATTGAAATGGAGTATGTGCTTTTGGAACGAAGGTGCTTACTCCTAGTGTTAGGCGAAGTCTAGGAATTGTTCGCTTGAGGCGTATGAGTAGCTCTGCAGTTGCTTCTATATCCGTATCTTCTTCGGTTGGAAGTCCTACAATGCCATAAACTTTGATTGCTTTTAAACCACCTTCATTTGCATATTTTGCTGCAGTAAATATTTCTTCCTCTGAGAGCTTTTTGTTTACTAGTGCTCGCATTTTTTCACTACCACTTTCTATAGCTATTGTTAGTGATTTACATCCACGATGAGTTAAAACTTTGATCATTTTTGAGGTTACTGTTGATGCACGAACGGAACTTAAACTTAGACGAATACCATCAAAATGATCTTGATTGAGCCAAGTTAATAATTCGGCAAATTGAGGATGTTGAGTAATTGATGCTCCTAATAGTCCTATCCGTTTAGTTGTTGTAAGTCCTTTTTCAACAGCAGGGATAAGTCCATCCTCAAGAGATGGACTTCTAAAGGGAAGTGTTAAGTAGCTGGCAAGGCAGAAACGACAAAGTTCTGGGCAACTACGAACAACTTCAACCATATGGATATTTGGCCATGCTGCATCTGGAGTAATAACTTTTGAATGACTAAGGGTGTTGCCTAACCACGTTTGCTTTGAAACTGAGTTGGGTATTTCTGAGTTGATTGGTTCAATAGCTAAGAGTGTTCCATCCGAGGCGTATTTGGGCTCATATAGACTGGGCACATAAATTCCTGGAATTTGCCCTAAGATTTGTAATCGTTCCTTGCGTGAGAGGTTCCGTAGTTTTGATATTTGGTCAATAAAGCTAGGTAGAAGTTGTTCGCCATCTCCGAGCAAAACTACGTCAATGAATGGAGCTAGAGGTTCGGGATTGGCAGTTAGGACTGGTCCTCCACCAAACACAATTGGATCATCGTTTTTCCTTTCATGGTTCCAAATGGGAATTTTTTGTTGTTCTAAAAGATCAAGTAATATTGGCCCATCCAGCTCCCAGCTAAGGGAAATGCCAAATAATTCAGGTGATCGATGAGGACTGTCTCCTTGATCAGTAAACAATCGCCTTACATCAACATCTTCTCTTTCGGCAAGACTTGCCCAGATAACTTGATAGCCAAGACTTGTTATACCTATTGAGTATGTATTAGGAAAAGCGAGAACAGTTTTTATAGCTCCCGCTTTAGGAGCTTTGGGTGTAAAAAGTAGGGTTTCTTGTTTCAGTTTTTTACTTATTGGGGAGTTTGAGGTTTTTTAAAATTTTTTGGAAGTTTTGATAATTCGTTTTGGTTGTATTCTATATTTAATTGACGTTCATAAATTGATTCATTATTAAAACACCTAGCAATTAGAAAACTGGTTATGCAAGTTATAAGCAGAGGCTTTAATATTAGAAGATTTTTTGTTAATGCAAAAGCAAGAAACATTGCTGTTATGGGTGTACGTGAGCAGGCTGATACGAATCCACCCATTCCAGCAAATATGTAAGTATTTGGGACATACCCTGTAATTCCTTCAGACCATCCACCACAAGCAATGGCTATTGATCCGCCCAAGGTAAGCATTGGATAAAATAAACCCCCAGGCGCACCTGAAGCCGCTGCTAAGCCTGTGGTTAAAAATAATATAAGAAATGTTCCTAGTGCTAATTCTATTCCTATATTGCCATTCGCAATTGAGCTTTGAAGTTCCCCTAGGTGATGAAAAGGTTCTGGAAGATTGGCATATAAAAGTCCTATAAGAGTTCCACTAATTGTCATCCGTGTGACTAATTTGGACCCAAAGTAAGTATTTCCTAGGCGTTGCATTGTTAATACATATCTACAGTAAAATTCGGCTAATACTCCAATAATTAAACCAAGAAATATTAAGTAAATGATATCTTTTGGTAGGAAATCTACCATTGGAGTGAATTTTCGTTCCAATTGGAATCCCAACGTACTATCAAAACCACCAGCCTTAGGATCTAAACCTATTCCTTGCAAAACATCAGCCCATGTATCTGCCCAGAAAGTCGTAACCACTACCAATAAAAGTATTACTGGCCTGGCTGAATTTAGTAGTTCTTCTATCGCGTAAATAAAGCCTCCAATTGGCGCACTAAAAATTGCTGCAATGCCGGCCCCACCTCCTGCTGCCACAATTACTCGTCTAAATGCGACAGGTGCTTTTAGCCATTGAGCCATTTGCCATGCTATTGATCCTCCCATTTGGACAGAAGGTCCTTCTGGACCTAAAGGAAAGCCAGTGCCAAGAGCAATAATCCCTGCAAGAAGTTTGACTATTCCAACCCTTATACCCATTGGAACTGTTCGGTGCCGAAGAAAACCCATGATCTGACTTACACCAGATCCACTTGCTGCAGGGGCTAATTTTGAAATTAATGATCCTGAGATGTAGCCTCCTATTCCTCCTA
>CACEWU010000035.1 GCA_902563335.1 uncultured Prochlorococcus sp.
TTGGCAAGTTTTGCTTGACTTTTGTTTGGGCCCAAGCCAATAGCGATAGGTAGACCTAAGCTTTGATATACCAATGTTCTTAGTTGACGAGCCCAGGGGCGTAAATCGCGATGAATGGGTTGGTTGATGGATGCGAAGGCCTCGTCAATGGAATATATCTCTAGTTGTTCGCAATGAGTTTCTAGTAAACTCATTAGTCGCTGACTCATGTCTCCATAAAGGGCATAATTAGAGCTGCGTACTATTACGCCTAGTTTTTCTAGTTGATGCCGGACTTTGAAGTATGGCATGCCCATAGATATGCCTAGTGCACGTGCCTCAGAACTGCGAGCGATAATGCAGCCATCGTTATTGGAAAGTACAACTAATGGATGACCAGCGAGAGCTGGGTCGAGACTCTGTTCGCAGTCTTACGTCTACAACAGGAACTCCGAGGAGAAATATGTTTACCACTCAGCACTATTACAAAACAAAAAAAAGAAACTTGTGTAAGTAGAAGTTTTAGCAAACCAATTACCTGCTTAGAAGAACTACGTCAAGCAATTTCTACTCATGTTGTACGTGCCAGCGAAAAGCTAAGACAACAAAGACAACTGGCAAGTGCAATAACTGTATTCACAAGAACAAGTCCATTCATATCCTCCTTTTATAGTCAATCTGCTACTACTAAATTAGATCTTCCAAGCAACACCACCACAGATTTACTAGCTGTATCTCTAATACTAACGGAACGAATCTTCAAACCTAATCGGCCTCTTATCAAAGCAGGAGTGATAATGCAAAATCTGCAAAGCAACGATTATTTACAACAACATTTACTAATAGCTCAAAATAAATCCAGAGAAACGAAAGGATGTCGAGAAAAATTAATGAGAACTATCGACGAACTCAACCACCGCTATGGTAGTGGAACTATAACGTGGGCCTCATGCGGACTAAACAAGTCTCAAAAAAGTCACAGCAAGCAATTAAGTCGTGCCGCTACAACACGAATAAATGAAATCCCTATTGCAAAAGCCTAAGGATTTATTACTTTAGCAAGATCTACAAGTAAAAAACACTAAGCAAAAACATCACAAACCAACCAAATGGAATTCATTACATTTCTAGCATCTAGAGACAAAGAGATTCTTGATTTGATATATAAAGCCGGTTATAGAGTAGAAGAAAATACACCATTATGTTTATTAGGAAAAGGCTTTTTTGGATTCCTAAAAAGGAGAAGACATACTGTAGTGATATGTACTGAGAATGCTAAGTATGTAGGTGGATATTCAATACCAGGGAGTAAAGATAATGACTATAGCCCAACTAAAATTTATATACGTAGAGCTCTCAGACATGAAGCCGTACATGTTGCACAAGATTGCAATAATGGAAACTTATTAAAAATGGTGAAAGAAGGTAGCCTAAAAGTACATCCCTATAAATTAAGAGCATTAAAAGGATCTTCTAGGGTCTCAGGAAATAAAAAAAGAGAGTACGAGGCTTATGCATTAGAAGATAAACCTAGAATAGTCAAAGCAGCACTGAAAAAATATTGCCTATAAGTAATTGAACTAAATTATATATATCGCAAAAAATCTGAGCATAGTTAAGTAGCATCCTAAATATCAAAACAATTCGTTTAGGATTACAATCTATTTCTCTCTGTAAAAGAAGTCAAATCATAACCTGTAAAAGAAACTTTATATGCTTGCGTGATAACACAGGAACAGTTCCTGTGTTATCACGCAAGCACTGGATATCTCAAGCTCGATAAGCAGTCTAATTATTCTAAAATATCTAGCTCATTAATAATGAAAATTTAAAAGTATTCATTCAAATAAGGGAGGGATTTCTTATAACAATCTAACTCCTAAAAATAGGATAGAAATCACCTGGTCTCATGCAGACACTGTCTCAGTATCTCCAAAACCAGCACAACGTTGCTGATCCAAATGGAGAATATGCTTTCTTTCATTGTAATAAAGTTGTTGAAAATGTAAGGCATCACTGTTTAGTTCATCAAACATTGTTTCTATACGCTTTTCCATATCAAAGACTTCATTGGGTTGTCTACGTTCCTCTTCAATTAGAGAAGAAATACATGTCTCAAGAGTTTCTAAGCGTTGACCTCCCCAAGCTTCTAATAAATGTCTACAGCGTTTAAGTGATTTCTGACGTTCTAAAACTGCTGTAGTACCACGCAGTTGCATCAAAGGCTGGGCCATCGCAGCCATCTGAACTTCACCTGGTTCTAAAAAAGAAGTAAGTCGAGAAGCTAAAAGGTTATTTTCAACCATCAATTGATCAGCAAGAAGTTTTGGAAGTTCAATCTGTTCGAGGTCATCACCATCATCATTACCTCTACTTATAGCTTCTAAACGCCCCTCACCAAGATTTGCTTCTTCTAACTCACTAATGGCTGCCCAAATCAAACGATGGTGCTGTATTGCAAAATCCTCAAGATCACGCTGACGCAACTCTCTACGTATCGCCACTCTGTAATTTGAGCAATGAAGATATAAAAGAATTATCTCAGCTTCACTTCTCTCTCTCTGACTTGCTTCACCAGGATGTTCATGCCTACTAGAGCGTCCATGCCAACGCTGACCTTTTACTTGTTTTCGAAGGTCTTGCTCGAGTTGTAATGCCAATCGACCATGGCCACCACTTAATCGCTCTGCAACCTTCTGAAGATAATGAGTACGGAGAGCTGATTGAGGTAGTTTTCCTAATAATTGAACCACTCCACTAACTGCTTGCTGAAAATGATCGGCCTTTCTTAAATCAAGACCTTGCAGAGACTGATCAATCTGCCAATCAAGCCAAAGTGGTGACTGATCAATTAAGGCTCGATAATCACCAGCTCCCTTTTCAAGGAGAAACTCATCAGGATCTTTTCCAGATGGGAGGTGCAAAACACGCAATTCCAACTGCCCTTGCATCGCAAGCTGTTCAACCTCTCCAATCGCTCGGTTAGCAGCACGCACTCCTGCTCCATCAGCATCAAAGTTGAGAACTATTCGTTTGCTCTCTGTACATCTGCATAATTGAGTAATTTGACGGCTACTAAGTGCAGTTCCTAAAGAAGCAACAGAATTAGATATACCAGCCGAATGAAGTGAAATAACATCAAAATAGCCCTCGACTACTATTGCCCTGTCATGTTTACGAATTGAATTGGCGGCCTTATTCAAACCAAATAGATTTTTTCCTTTTTCAAAAACTTCCGTCTCTGGAGAATTTAGATACTTCGGCTCTGATCCATCTAAACTTCTTCCTCCAAAACCTATGACACGTCCTTGACGGTCATGAATTGGCACTATTACACGATTACGAAACCGATCATAAAAACCTTCACCACCCTTTCTAGCAACAACAAGTCCGGCAGCCTCAAGCAACTCTACGGAGAGACTATGTACCTTCTGCAGATGTACAAGCAAGGCATCCCATTGATTGGGTGCATAACCCAATTCAAAGTCTTCGATAGTCCTATCACTTAAACCACGCTTTTTTGTTAGATACTCAAATGCTGAAGAACCTTCAGTTGTACCTAATTGTTGATTAAACCATTCTGCTGCTAAAGCTAATGCTCGATGAAGATTATCTCGTCTAGAAAGTTGTTTTTGAAAACGTTCTTGTTGCGGACCATCAATGGTTTCAATAGGAAGTTGATATTTTCGAGCAAGCTCAAGAACAACATCAGCAAAACTCTGGCGCTGAAACTCCATCAGAAACTTAATGGAGTTCCCTCCAGCCCCACAGGAAAAGCAGTAATAAAACTGCTTAGCCGGAGAAACTGTCATCGATGGCTTACTGTCATCATGGAACGGACATATACCAATAAATTCTCTTCCCTTTTTCTTAAGAACTACATGTTCTCCAACTATATCGACGATATCAGCACGTTCTTTTACTGATTCAATGGTTCGGGGATGTAGACGGGGTAATGCCATAAATACATTCTGCTGAACTCAAAATAATTGGCTATCTAATTTTTAAAAGACAATTCACACAACTCAATGTTCAGGCTAGAAATAATAAAGCAAAATCCCAGGAATCAGCATCTTCCAAACCAGTATCAAATCACCACCAGAAGGCTACAAAGCCTTAATAGGTAGCGCATTCGCCTTTAGTCTAATGACGGTTTGCGTAAAGCATCTCCAAGGTCGTCTACCTGTAGCAGAAATAATTCTTGCAAGAGCAGCAATAAGTCTCCTAATAACAAGAGTGATGCTTAAGAAAGAAAACGTATCACCTTGGGGAAACAAAAAAGGACTTCTATTTATCAGAGGCGTGCTAGGAACAACAGCACTATTCTGTGTATTCAAAGCACTTGAGCTTTTACCTTTAGGCTCAGCAACTGTTATTCAATACACATATCCAACATTTACTGCATTAGGAGGATGGCTATTACTAAACGAGAAACTCAATAATCGTATCTGGCTTGCAGTAATCCTTGGATGGATAGGAATAATTATGGTCGTAAACCCATTTTGGATTACAGACAAAATTAACAAGATAAATTTATATCCAGTATTCATTGCCTTAATGGGTGCAGTTCTTACATCCTTAGCTTATATATGCGTCAGGAAACTATCACAAAGTGAGCACCAATTAGTAATTGTTTACTACTTTCCTCTTATATCAATACCTTTGACAATACCGTTCGTATTAAACAATGGTGTCTTTCCTAATAGATTGGAATGGATATGGCTATTAGGTATAGGTATACTTACACAACTTGGCCAGGTTTTGATAACAAAAGGCCTAAGTATTCTCCCCGCAGCAAATGCTAGTGCTGTAAATTATAGCCAAGTAATATTTGCCGCAATATGGGGTATAATAATATTCAATGAACAAATAGATTTTTGGTTGGTAATGGGTTCAATATTTATCTTGAGTTCAACCCTTATAAGTATTAGAGCAAAAACAAAAGAGAAGCAAGCCAACTAAGAAAATACAACTTCTTCATCCAAATTGTTAAATAGATTCAATACTATATAGATGATCAAATAAAAAACTAGCTTAAAAAAGCAAATGCATAGAATATAAATATATTAAATAATGGCACTCATAACCATACACATTAATAATGTATAAAATCTTACGGAGTCAATACTATCAATTTTACGAAACATAAGTTGGCTAACAACTCCGGTCTACGCCAAAATAAAATAAAGCCTATCATTGCTAGTCAATCAATCACTAACCTCACGCACACGATCAAATCGGCAAACAAATGAAATTAACACTTGCTTTAATGGTTGCAATAAGCGCTGCTCTGCCAGCCGTTGCTCTGCCAGCTACTGCTGGAGAATATCAGCGTGGATACGCAAGCTCTAGAAGATGTACACGTAGTGAATACAGAGAGGAGTACGTACCAGGCAATCAGAATTCACCTGGGTACGTAAAAAGCTGGAGTGAAGAGATAGAAGTTCCTTGCTCTTCAACAGTATCAACTATTCCTGGTACACCTGAGCCAAAAACAATCGATAATATCGATAATAATGATTGTTCTGAAGGGACACTACTTGGCGGATTACTAGGTGCTGGAATAGCAACTAGTAGTTCACGTGGAAAAGATAGGTGGTGGGCAATTCCTGCAGGTGCAGTTGGAGGCGCAATGCTTGGATGCCAAATAGATGGAGGCTAAGATTATTGAAGAAAAAAAAATAATTGTTATTTTAAATATTTTCCTTTCGCCTAGCTGGATGCCATCTTAAATCCCTTCTATACTCAACATCATTCCAGTAATAATCCTCATAATAGGAAATAATCAGTAGTGCAACTGCAGCAATAAATAAAGCTCCTAAAACCAAGAGAATTGGCATCAAAAGGGGTGATGGAGTCCAAATACTGTTTGATAAGAGTGTAGCAAAGAAATCAATAATCATATTTAGGATTCGATTGATTTACCTCTTTAAGTATAAAAAGGTGCAAACAGGATATTCAATGTCGTAATAATAAATTAACTAATTAATTAAAAGCGACTTACATTTTCCAGTTAACTCATCAAAACTATAGATACAAAATCTTAAAAAGAATATACTACCTGTATATCAAGAAACATATTTTGATGTCATTTACAAAATCGTTCTATCAATGCCTATACCTATAAAGGTTTGTAACTCAAAAAAAGTGTTGCTTTCAACAATGAATAGAAGATCTACTCACCTCTGAACATCATGAGCACAACCATCACCATCATATTTATCGCTATCATAGTAGCCATTTCTTGTACCAAAATAAGCTGTAATTAATACAAATGGTATAGAAATCCAGATTAAAACTGTAGCTAAATTCATTAGGTTTCTTCTGAAGAATAAAAACTATTTTAATTTAGTAGAAATTCTCTGCCGTGTCATCATGTTTGCATTTAAATAATAGCAATTATCCAATTGAGTTAATGATCCTAGTTCTTAATCTCTCGAAATTCACTGTCTGAAATTTGCTTTGATCTAAGTTCATTCAATACTCCTATTGAGATAAGGAATAAACCTATGTATGCTCCAGAATAAAGGCTGAAAGGGGGTAGCACTTATTTTACAAAAAATCCAGGTTCATAATAACGAAAAATCCTTGGGTTCGAGAGCACAACCTTCTTGCCTTACAAAGGATAATTAAAGACAAAGTCTAATTTTTCTAACCCAAACGATGATTTGTTTTACTTCTATAACTAAATAATCCTCCCCCATACCCTATTACTTTTCCAAGGTCAATCGAAATAAGCCTTTATCAAATGCCAGCAAGCACAGATGTTTTTTTTAATAATCACTCCACCAGGGGATCCCCCTGGTGACCTCTTATAGGGTCCGATGGTGGTGAAAGAAGTCGGGGAATTGGTCCATCAACTGGAAGGTGATCACCTCGATCCTGAAGCCATGCAAGTAACCAATTAACTGCTGTAGCTCTTCTAGTTCGCCGAGGATAAAGTTGACCAATTTTATACCCTCTAAAATCTAACTTTTGTTTTAATAGTTGCTTATTCTCTTTTAATATTGACCTTGTTAAATAAACAGAGGCTTTTCTATTGGCAATAATTTCAGGAGCCTGCGGGAAATTCTGTTTCCATTCTTCTGCGGTATTCTCAGTCGGCAGCCAAATATTAGTTAAAGGATCAACTGGTTCGTACCCAAGTCTATACCAAACCAATTCTGCAACAAACTTATCCGATATATAATCATTTAAGATTGCCTGTAACAGTTTTCTACTTAAAGGCCAAGTTTCTAATTTTGCGGTCATCTAATATAAAATAATCCTAGGCATAAATGATATTTCCTTTCTTTATTTATCATTTTTGTTCGGATTAGAAATGTAACTAATCATGGCCACCATTGCATGTCTTGACGTTGTTCTTTAACTGAGATTTAGTTATTGCTTCACCAGCAGAGAGCCTTTCAATGCATTCATTTTGAGTACTGGCCCAATCAGCGATAGGCGAAAGTCTCGTTACACCTATTACTAAAGTAACGGTACTTATTGCTGCAAAAAGTGGATAAAAATAGTTAGCTCCAAATGCTATCCGAGGATTTTTTCGGTCTTCCACTTCTATGCTTGAAATTGAATCTTGAATTTGCTTTGTATCTTGCTTTGTATCTTGCTTTGGACTAATAGATTCTATGACTTGCGCTTTCTCTTGACTTTCTGATGATGGTTTGATTTTTGATTGACGTTTTGACAAGGATTTACCTATCCACTCTAGAGAGGTAATTGAAAAGGCTATAATTGCAACCAATAAAGTACCTAAGGTAATAAAAGCATCACGAATGACGATTACCAGAGCTTTTATCTCTTTGGAATAGTTGGGGTTGTTTTCAGACATAACCTTTTTAGGTCGCCTTCAGCTTGATATCCAAAAGAACTGAATTCGATCAAACCTATTTAAACTATTAAAAATAATTTTGCAAGTAAGCCCTTGTACAAGGCATAAAACTGTTTGGAGAACTCATGAGGGAGTTAGAAAGCATTAAATAAAAGATAGAAAAACCGTAATATGTAAAGCAACATAAATAGACCTAAGAACTGAAGGACAGTTTTTGTATCAGTAAAGCTTTTAGGTAGCAACCCCCGATAATCCAACAAAACTTTG
>CACEWU010000036.1 GCA_902563335.1 uncultured Prochlorococcus sp.
TTCTTGAAAGCGAGATAATCTTAAAAGGAGTTCCAATAATATTACTTGATACTGCTGGGATTCGCTCTGCAAAAAATGAAGTGGAGAAGGAGGGAATTGACAGGAGTTATCAAGCTTTGGCAAGTGCAGATCTTGTTTTATTGGTTTTTGATCTTACATCCAACTGGACTGAAAATGATGAATTACTTCTATCACAAATTCCCAATGATGTACCTACTCTCTTAGTCGGAAATAAATCAGATATAGCAAGTCAATCATCTTCATATCTAAATAATATAAAATCTATAGGCACATGCTCTTTTGTGAGTGTCAGTGCACACACAGGACAGGGAGAGCAAATCCTAATAGACAAGTTATTACAAGAATGTGGCGCAAGTGAGCCAAGAGGAAAGTTAATATCCCTAAATGAAAGGCAAACAGAGCTGACTTGTTTCGCCAAAGCTTCTTTAGAGCGCACAATACAATCCGCAGAGCAAAGACTTCCCTGGGATTTCTGGACTATTGATTTACGACAAGCCATCAAAAGCTTGGGTGAACTTACCGGCGAAGAAATCACAGAAGGCTTACTGGAAAGAATCTTTTCACGATTCTGTATAGGTAAATAAACCAACCTCACTTATTTAGCCAAGAACATGACGAAATAAAGTTAAAAAAACCACCTCCACTTGCATAAGGACTTTGGATCTACGTATTCCAGCGTTAAATCATCTATTGGACTCCTGGCTTAATGAGGACTTAGGGCGTGGAGATCTCACAAGAGCAGCTCTTGGTTCTTCTTGTGGATCAGCCTATTGGATAGCCAAACAACCAGGCGTGTTCTGTGGTGGCGAATTAGTGAGAAAACTCTTTCATCGATTAGATGAGTCTGTCCAAACAAAACTACTAATTAATGATGGAGAAATATTTGAAGCGAAGCAAAGACTTTTAGAACTAAATGGGTCCGCTGCATCTCTAGTGGCAGGTGAAAGAATCGCATTAAATCTCGCGATGCATCTTTCAGGAATCGCAACTGCAACTTCGCATTTAGTTGCAGAACTAAAAGGGACTGGGGTCAAACTTGCTGACACCCGCAAAACAACTCCAGGACTACGTGTCTTTGAAAAGTATGCTGTGCGCTGTGGAGGAGGCATTAACCATAGACTTGGGCTTGATGATGCAGCAATGCTTAAAGAAAATCATCTTGCCTGGGCTGGTGGAATTCAGCCCGCCCTACAAGCTTTAAGAGAAACTTCACCATGGCCTTCAAGAATCATTGTAGAAACAGAGACCCCTGAACAAGCCAAAGAAGCCGTAATGTCTGGGGTTGATTGGATATTGATGGATGAAATTCCTCCTGAGACACTCCATATACTTGTACCTCAGTTGCGTGAACTTGCCTTGACTCGCAAAAAAGGCAACGGGTCGAATCAAATTGTTCTCGAGGCATCTGGAATTGACCCCATTGATCTAAAGGCTTATGCGGCAACAGGAGTGGACCTAATTTCAAGCAGTGTGCCTATTACACGTAGTCCATGGATCGACTTCAGTATGCGTTTCGAATAACAAATTCATCGCCTATTAACGAACTCAAAAGAAATGATCAAAGACCAAGTATTCGACAAAGCTTAATTACATTGACCCATGCTGAGTCTGCATCAAACGCTAGAAAAAAAGCTTCTGATTGCTCTCGAGAAGGCCTTCTCAGAAGCTGCAACTTTGGCACAAGCCTCCGGGACCCCTCTAAATCCACAACTTGTCAGTGCTAGTAAGCCCGAGTTTGGTGATTTCCAAGTTAATGGAGCCATGGCATTGGCTAAGCCATTAAAAAAATCACCGCGAGAAATAGCCTTAGCGATAATTAACCAACTCAAGAACGACGAATCATTTTTAGACGTTTGCGAACTTCCTCAAATAGCAGGCCCTGGATTTATAAACATAACTATCCGCAACGAATATTTAACTAAAGAAGTAAAAGCAAGACTTCGAGATGATCGCTTAGGCGTGCAATTGATCAACGTAGCTGAGCCAAAAGCCAAACTCAAGCCTATAGTCGTTGATTTTTCTAGTCCCAACATTGCTAAAGAAATGCATGTCGGGCATTTACGTTCCACAATTATTGGTGATGCTCTAGCTCGTGTACTGGAATTTCGTGGTCATCAAGTGCTGCGCCTTAACCACATAGGTGACTGGGGTACCCAATTTGGCATGCTGATTACACACCTCAAATTAGTAGCTCCAGAAGCACTAAACACAGCCAATGTTGTTGAGCTAGGGGACCTCGTCAGCTTTTATCGCGAAGCCAAAAAGCTCTTGATAATGACAAAGATTTTCAAGCAACTTCTCGTAAAGAAGTAGTCAAATTACAAAATGGTGACCCAATGTCACTCAAAGCTTGGGGTTTACTTTGTGATCAGTCTCGTCAGGAATTTCAAAGCATTTACGATTGCCTTAATATTCACCTCATAGAGCGCGGCGAGTCTTTCTATAATCCCTATCTAACCGATGTAATTAAAGACCTTGATGAGGCAAAACTTTTAGTAATTGATGATGGAGCCAAATGTGTTTTTCTTAAGGGTATTACTGGTAAAAACGGCAAGCAACTCCCACTGATTGTGCAAAAAAGCGACGGCGGGTTTAATTATGCCACCACTGATCTAGCCGCTATTCGCTATAGATTCAACAAACCTCCTTACGGTGATGGGGCCTCACGTCTGATTTATGTCACAGATGCAGGCCAAGCGAATCATTTTGCAGGGGTCTTTCAAGTCGCTAAACGTGCAAATTGGATTCCACAAGATGCACGCCTTGAACATGTTCCTTTTGGGCTCGTACAAGGAGAAGACGGAAAGAAACTAAAAACACGTTCTGGCGAAACCGTACGATTGCGAGACTTGCTAAATGAAGCAATTGAACGAGCCAAGTGTGACCTTTTAGGGCGTCTTCAAGAAGAAGGGCGCAAGGAAGATGATTCATTCATTTCCAAAGTGTCTAGCGCAATTGGTATTGCAGCAGTCAAATATGCAGATTTAAGCCAAAATAGAACGACAAACTATCAATTTAGTTTTGACAAAATGCTTGCTCTTCAAGGCAATACAGCACCCTACCTTTTATATGCTTTGGTACGAATAGCAGGTATAGCAAGAAAAGGAGGCAGTCTTGATTCAGATGGCAATCAATTACATTTTAGTGAGCCTCAAGAATGGAATCTCATTAGAGAGCTACTAAAATTCGATGAAGTCATTGCAGAAGTCGAAGAAGAGTTGCTACCAAACCGATTATGTAACTACTTATTTGAGCTTAGCCAAGTTTTTAACCGCTTCTACGATCAAATTCCGGTTTTGAGAGCAGAGAATCCTTCAAAAAAAAGCAGACTCGCCCTCTGTCGCCTTACTGCAAATACTCTCAAGCTTGGGATGAATCTTCTAGGCATTCCCACCTTAGAGAGGATGTAATGAATTCAGATAACCAACCATTGCCATTTATCCAACCACAGGCACGTATTGAAGTGGAGGAAATGAACGCCTACCAAGCTCCTCTTGAAGGGAGACGAAACCTATTGAGACTTGACTTCAATGAAAATACAATCGGTCCAAGCCCTCTAGTAATAGAAGCTCTAGAAAATATCCCTGCTAGTCATATCTCTGTTTACCCTGAATACAAAGGCCTACAAGAAGCATTCATCAAAAATGTTAGTGATATTGGACTCGCAGCACCTCTAGAACCTGAACAGATTGGATTATTTAATGGTGTAGATGCTGCAATTCATTCAATTTTTCATGCCTACGGCAATAAAGGCGATCAACTTCTTACAACCAAGCCTACCTTCGGCTATTACACGCCATGTGCACATATGCAGGGAATGCAAGTCATTGAGATCCCTTATGAAGGAGAGCATTTCCAATTCCCATTGGAACAAGTTCATCAGGAGCTAATCAAACAAAAACCGAAACTTCTGTTTATTTGTAATCCCAACAACCCTACAGGAACAAAAGTTTCAGCAGAGAAAATACTCCAACTAGCAGCCTTAGCACCCAATACTTTACTCGTTATAGATGAACTTTACGAAGCTTTCTCAGGTGAAAGTGTTTTGCCAGTAATTGATTTTAATGTAACTCCTAATGTGCTACTCCTGAGATCTCTATCAAAAACGGCAGGGTTAGCTGGTCTACGAATTGGATTCGCAATTGGCCACAAAAAGATTATTAATCTCATAAAAAGAGTCTCAGGTCCATATGATATCAATAGTTTCGCTGTTACAGCTGCGTTTGCCGCTTTAAAAGACCAAGACTATATAGATAATTATGTTGCACAAGTCTTAGAAGCTAGAGATTGGATCAAAAACCAGCTTGAGTTTTCTAAAACTATCCACCATATTGAAGCAGGAAACTACTTTTTATTATGGCCTAAAAGAGAACCTGAAGAAATTGAGGCTTGTTTAAGAGAAGAAGGAATCCTTGTAAGAAACATGTCTAATAAGCCTTTAATTGGGAGATCTCTCAGAGTAAGTGTTGGGACAAAAGTAAATATGCAAAATTTCTGGTCAGCCTTCAACAAGCATGAATCTAAAATAGATTAGACTTATTTTTTCAACGTATTAGTTTAATAACAGTTTTCTTATAACTATTTCTAGATATCGAGAATGTCTTACCAACTTCTCTTATCTTTGTTCCCTGCATTGCATCCAGAAAAGGTTGTACTCCTGTGAGATCACAAACACTAGAAACTGTTCGGTTGAGATATTGCACTGGTATCACAACCTTGGGATTGAGAGACCTCACAATCTTGGCTGCTTCAACACCGTTGTAAACCTTCGTACCTCCACCAACAGCAATAATTAAAACGTCAGGTCTCCCCAGTAATACTTTATGTGCAGCTGTAAGTGGAGCTGCGCTTCCACCAAGATGAACAAAGCTCAACCCAGCTTGCTTCCACTGCCAAACAGTTGACTGACCAAAGCGACGTCCTCCTAAACGATCATGTGGGATCTGAAAGCTTTCAAATTTCAAGTTGTATATGCGATATGAGCCTGGCTCAACTAAAAAAACTCCTTTAGCAACTCTGGCTCCTTCGTCTTCCAAAACCGAACTGGCCAGAATCACATTGGCTCTAACTCTGGGTTCTTTAAGCCCCTCTGCACAACCCACTGACTTAAAAGGATTCAATAAAACTGTCTTACCCGCTCCTCTAATAAAAAGAGAACTATGTCCATAACTGGTAATGTCAACCCCACCCGCTTGAACGGGAGCAACTGAGCCGAGCAAAGCTATAAATGCGAAGACTATTTGCTGGCTGAGGACCTTAAAGTCCCGAAAATGAACCGACATGAAGTTAAGCCTTATAGATTAGGAAGTTAGCAGTGCTCTGAACTTGATTCAGTCAACCTCAAGAAGTTGCTGAGTAGTTGATGACCTGATTCTGTAAGAACACTTTCAGGGTGAAACTGCACACCCTGAAGATGGAGATATTCACGATGTCTGAGACCCATAATCGTGCCATCTTCTAACCAAGCTGTTATCTCAAGGCAATTTGGCAAGCTTTCTCTCTCCGCAATCAAACTGTGATAGCGAGTAGCAATAAGAGGTTGAGGCAAGCTTTTAAATATTCCTTGGCCTTTGTGCAAAACAGGAGATGTTTTTCCATGCATTAATTCTTTTGCTCTAATCACACGTGCCCCATAAACCTGAGCAAAAGCCTGATGCCCCAAGCAAACCCCAAGTGTTGGGATTTTTGGTGCGAGCTTTCCCAACACATCAAGACACACACCCGATTGAGATGGATCCCCTGGACCAGGAGAGAGAACGATTGCTGATGGATTTAAATCTTCGATCTCACTAACTGAAAGAGCATCATTACGCTCCACTCGAACATTAGATGCAACCGGATGAACAGAAGCAAGCTCACCTAAGTACTGAACTAGGTTGAAGGTAAAGCTGTCATAGTTGTCAATTACCAAAAGCATAGTTATCCAATTCCTTAAAGGCCAATACGAGATAGAAAAGGTGGTAATAACAACAAACAAGCAATAAGTAAAGAGCTCATTGAAGCAACCAATACTGCCGCTGCTGCACAATCTTTTGCAATTCGAGCAAGTGGATGAAAGCGACGACCAATGGCCAAGTCAACAACTGCTTCAATAGCTGTGTTGAGTAATTCCAGAACCAAAACAGCAGCAATAGTCAGCACTAATACACCCAAATGAATAAAGCTAAGTTGCAACCACAGTCCTAAACAGAAAACAACAGCACCAATAAAGATGTGAATACGAAAGTTTCGTTGACTAACGAATCCATAAATCAAACCTTGAAATGCATATCTGAAACTGGCAGGAAGATCGCTAGCTATACGCCATGCACCTTGTCGAACAGCTCCTTTACCATGACTAGAAAGACTAGTGATCTTTTCGGGCGTCAAGTTAATCCTCTCAGGAAGCATCTGTAATCTCAAGATTTTCTCCAGCTAAATGGTGAGAATTATTTTTAATTCCTAAAAGTCGATTCTGACAATTCAACATCTCTTTTAAACGTGTTGGATTCGGATGATCCCAGCCCAACAAATGTAGTAGGCCATGGCTAACCAACCATTGAAGCTCAATGCCCAATTCATGCTTCATTTCCCTAGCTTGACGTTGTGCTGTTGGGAGTGAAACAACTATGTCCCCAAGCTCAACAGGTTCATCTGGCAATGAACCAATTTTCTCATCAACAACTGGGAAAGAAAGCACATCTGTCTTCTCAGGTCTATCCCGCCAATTAGCATTCAATCGAGCAATTGTTAAATCATCAGCAAATTGAAGGCCCATACTTAAAGCAGATGCTTTTCGAACTACAGCTGGACAAGTCAAGTTCAAGTCGTTACGTACAGTATGAATCCAATGTCTTAAATCATGAGTCCAAGGCTCAGACTGAGTCAAGCGAAACTTGATAGCAGCATCAAAAGAGCCTTCTAGGATCCGACCGAGACCAGAATTAAATACTAAGTCGAGGGTGAAATCTAAAGAATCTTCAGGACTTTCATGCATTGGAAGTCACTAAGGAAGCGTAGGTCTAGCTAGCCAGGCAAGAGCAACAATAAATCCAAGTAAACCAGCTGCTGTCAAAGCAAAGTGCAGAAGGCTTTGATTACCCTTACGGACCATATTCTTCATGGCCAGTTTAACAAAACTCGGTGAGGGAGTTGGTGTTGACGCGTCTTGTTTTGAACTTGACCTCATACCTGAAAAAATCCTATTCATGAGTCTGAATGAGTATCTGAATTATTTAAACCTTTCCGCAATAAAGACTGTATAAAAAGGTCAAGTTCCCCATTCATTACTGCTTGGACATCTGTTGTTTCTTCCGCAGTTCTCAGGTCCTTAACCATTTGATATGGATGAAAAACATAATTGCGAATTTGATTACCCCAAGCTGCTTCAACAATGTCACCACGAATGTCAGCAATCTCTGCTGCTCGCTGCTCTTGAGCAATGATCAAAAGCTTGGCCTTCAATAACGCCATGGCCTTTTCCTTGTTCTGAAGTTGAGATCGCTCTTGTGTGCATCGAACAGCCATACCAGTTGGAACATGAAGAATACGTACTGCAGTTTCAACCTTGTTAACGTTCTGACCTCCCGCACCACCTGAACGACTAGTAGTAATTTCTAAGTCCTTGTCTGGAATGTCCAACTCAACACCTTCTTCAAGTTTTGGCATGACCTCAACACCTGCAAAACTCGTTTGACGCTTGGCATTCGCATTAAAAGGAGAGATTCTTACTAAACGATGAGTCCCTTTTTCATACTGCAAATATCCATATGCATATCTCCCTTCAATCTCAATAGTGGCA
>CACEWU010000037.1 GCA_902563335.1 uncultured Prochlorococcus sp.
GCTTGAAGAACGCAAAGATGAACTTCTCAATCGTTTAACACAAGAGTTAGTGAAAGATGCGGAGGGTAATTCAGAATTAGCTCGCAATGCAGCATCTGAAGGGTTACAAGAGGTTGAAAAATTGCTTTTGAACCATACTGAGGCGGTTTAATCCATTTTGAATATAATGGTATTTAGGATTGTAAATTTAATCTAAAAGATTGAATGTATAATTTTTTGATTACAGATACTAGTTGTTAGATTATTTAGTAGATAAATTAGCAGATAAAAATAGCTTCTTAATTATGTGCGTAACTTGAAATAATTGGTATAAATAATTAAGTCGCTTAGTAAACACCATTTCGATTTGTTCATTTGATCTCCAAAGATCTTCAAGTCAAGGTGTTGTTAGGCCTCGAGTTTGGCAGCAACAACTCATAAATCTTGTTCGACGGAGAATTCCTAAAGGCTCTTCTTCGGGAAGTGATGTTCTTGTTCATGCTGGACCTGGAGCAGGAAAAACCCTTGGGGCACTTCTTTCTTTTAAGGCTATGATTACTTAGTCGGTTTTTGGTTTTTTGTCATCGCAATTCAATTGTTAGTCAATGGAAATGTTCTTCCGAAATTCTTGGACTGAAAGTGATGGATTTAGAGTCATATCAAGCATTTCAGGACTTGTCTTTGAGACATATTGATGGACTGCTATTGACTTATCAAGGGGCCTCTAGAAAATCTGAACAATTTAGAGATCTATTGATGTCTTGGGCTTCTGATGGTGCTATGGGAATAGCAGATGAGGCGCATCATCTTGGTGTTGATCCTGATGAGCCTGAGGGCCAGGTTTGGGGAAGAACTTTTTTAGAGATTACTAAAAGGAACAAGGTTCGATTAGGTCTCACTGGAACACCTTTCAGGGCAGATAACCTTGCTTTCTGTTCTGCCAAGAAGGTTGTTCTGCAAGATAAAGAAGGTTTCGTAGAGCAAATTTGTCCAGATCTATGCATAGAACCTCGTGATCTTATTTCTGCTGGAGATGTTCGGCCATTGGAGTTTCATTTTCAGGATGGTTGGGTGGAACATTCTCGAGAAGGTCAGCCTGATCGGGATGTGTCTCCATTGTCAGCGGAAAATAGAGAAAGTTGGCGTGCTCGAAACTTAAGACGAGCAGTTCTTCTTTCTGATACAAGTAGCATTGCCCTGCACGTACTTATTCGAGCTAGGCAAAAGCTTGAGAAGGTTCGCTCTGATCACAGAAATGCTGCAGGTCTTGTGATTGCTAGAGATATTCAGCATGCAACGCAAATATCAAACTTTCTTCAAGAGAATGGCGAAATTGTTGAGCTAGTGCATTCTCAAGATAGGGATTCAACTGGAAGACTTAATGCATTCCAAAGAAGTGATGCAAGCTGGTTGGTGAGTGTGGATATGTGTTCTGAAGGGTTTGATGCTCCTAGGCTAAGAGTAGTTGTTTATCTAACGACAGTTGTTACTAAGAGTCGATTTTTACAGGGAATTACTAGGGCTGTACGAATGAGTAGTTCTAGGGAGAGAAAGGAGCCTGTACCAAGGAATCCTTCATTTGTATTTGCTCCAGCCGATCCTCTCCTTATGCAGCATGCTCGCAGTTGGTCAATAGCAGAGCCATATCTAATTCGAGGAAACACATCTGACAGTTCTATTGGACTTATCCCATATCCTTCAAGAGGCCCTATTTTGCCAATGGAGGCTGTCGGAGATGGTGCAGGTGAAATGATCAAAATGCGAACAGTTGAATTACCAATTTTCTTGAAGTGATAATTCTTTTTGTATAGAAGAATTTGTTTTGTTTGAAATAAAACAACGTTTAGTTAGGTCCGCATGTAATTGTGGTGCCACTGGGGACAAATCATGAACACATCCATTCATCGGAGAATTAGCGTTGCTAGTTGTTGGGCTTCGACAAGGGTTGCAGTCCTTGATAGCAAGGAGCGCTATGAAGACAGTTACGCAATTACCCAGGAATTTCGAGAATGGATCACTTGCCTTGGTGAAGATCCAGAAAAATTAGAGACTTCTTTCTTAATGTTTCCTAAATCTTTAGGGAAGGAAGAAATAGAAGAGCTTGGAGGAGCGGATGAAGTTCTTGAAATTTGAAAAAAATATTAAATTATTGGAATTAGTTTTTGCTCCCTTCAGCATTATCTAGAGGATTTCTAAATATTTAAGGCTCTTTGATTCTTTGCAGACTTTAGGCTAGATGAAATATGCATATTTTGTGACAGATGGATTCTAGGAGTGGTTTTAGACCACTAGAGGTACAAAATCTTGTAATTGTTGGTTCAGGCCCTGCTGGTTTTACGGCAGCTATTTACGCAGCTCGAGCAAATTTGAACCCAGTTTTGGTTACTGGTTTTCAAGTAGGGGGAATACCGGGTGGTCAACTTATGACAACTACATTTGTGGAGAATTTTCCTGGCTTTCCTGATGGGGTTTTGGGACCAGAGTTGATGGACCTCATGAAGGCTCAGGCTATTCGTTGGGGAACTGAACTTGTAGAAGGCGATGTTGAATCAATAGATCTCAGCAAGAAACCATTCCTTGTCAAAGTAGATGAAAAATTTATTCAGACTCATTCATTGATAATTGCTACTGGTGCAAGTGCTAACAGACTTGGCTTGCCGAATGAAAAGAAATATTGGACTCGTGGCATCAGTGCTTGTGCAATTTGTGATGGAGCAACTCCTCAATTTCGAAAGGAAGCCTTGGCTGTTGTTGGTGGAGGTGATTCTGCATGCGAAGAAGCTGTTTATTTAACCAAATATGGAAGTCATGTTCATTTGATAGTTCGATCCAATCGCCTTCGAGCTAGTGCTGCTATGACGGATCGCGTGTTGTCAAATTCCTCTATTACTGTTCACTGGGAAACTGAGGTGATTGATGTTGAGGGAGCTGATTGGCTTGAAAGTTTGCAACTGAGACGAAAAGGGTCAAGTAATGATGAATCTATATTTGTTAGAGGACTTTTTTATGCAATAGGGCATAAACCAAATACAGAGTTTTTGGCTGATCAATTAAAAACAGATTCAAATGGATATCTTTTGACTAACCCAGGCAGATCAGAAACCTCTGTTCAAGGAGTCTTTGCGGCTGGTGATGTATCAGATTTTGAATGGCGTCAGGGAGTTACCGCTGCAGCTAGTGGATGCAAGGCAGCTTTGTCTGCAGAAAGATGGCTAAGTAAGAAAAACCTTTCAAATTTGGTTTTGAGAGAAGTTTTAGAGCCAGCTCAGGTTCCAAAAACTACAGTCATTAGCACTACAACTAAGGAAAATTACAAGTCCGATGCTATTTGGCAAAAAGGAAGCTATGCCCTCAGAAAGCTTTACCATGACAGTAAAAATCCTTTGCTAGTTGTTTATACCTCTTCTACTTGTGGTCCATGTCATGTTTTGAAACCACAGATAATGAGAGTTCTTCAAGAGTTAGAGGGGAAAGCTCAAGGGGTTGAGATTGATATAGATAGTGATCTGGAAATTGCAGAGCAAGCAGGTGTAACTGGTACACCAATGGTTCAATTGTTTAAGGGTAAATCTCTTAAGGCTCAGTGGAAGGGGGTAAAACCTCGCAGTGAATTTAAGACTGCAATTATTGAGCAATTTTGATTTTTAAGGATTGTATTGGGGTTTATCTTCGTCTTGGTCCTCCTGGACGATTTCCACCAGGTCTACCCCCTGGTGCGCCTGCATTTCGTTCTCTATAGGTAATCCTTCCTCTTGTTAGGTCATAGGGACTTATTTCAACAAGAACTTTATCTCCTGCAAGTAATTTGATTCTGAATTTTGTGAGTTTTCCAGCTGCTCTACATAAGCATTGATGGCCTGCAGGCTGTTCGAGCGTGACCAGATAGAACCCGTTGCCTTGTTCCTTCTCAATCACTCCCGAGGTTTCAATCATCCCTTTTGGCTGCAGTTGATCAATTAAATATGAGTTTAGATCTCAGCCTAGTTCCTGCAAAAAATAGTTAGTTTGGGGTTCCTTTTAGAAAGATGCTTTTAGGTCAAAATTAAGTTGAAACAATTTTGAGATTTTTTGGTTTTTAAAAATGGGAGCAAAATTTTTCATAAAAAACAGGCCTCATAAATTTCTGAAGCCTGTTTGATGGATCAGTTTTGCTAAGTCCTTTAAAACGAAGTTGTGAATTTAGTTCTCAAGGGCTTGGAAAGGCGCGCGATAGCTATTGCTCGCTCCTAAACCATTGCAATCGAGGCTGTCAAAAGTTTTGCCAGTGGCTCTTTCGCAAAGTGATTTTTGTTGAGGCAAGTCAAGAGTTGCACCAGTAAAGTCAGCGCCATCAATTGAAGCACCGTCAAATACGCTTTTGTCGAGTACCGCGTTAGTTAGCACGGCTCCAGATAAGTCTGCATTGTCAAAGCGGACTGCGTAGGCAATTACGTTTTGAAGATTGGCTCCAGAGAAATTCGCATTGCGAGCGTTGGTAACGCTCATGAATGCTCCACTAAGGTCTGCGTCACCTAAATCCTTTCCAGAAAGGTCGTATTTCACATACTCCGTGTTCTGGAGGTTTTGTCCGTGAAGGTTAGTGTCTAAGGCATCCACGGAAGATGGATCACTTGGATAGAGGGCGCCTACGGACATCGGACTGATACTGAGCCCCACTAGTACTGGCAACAGGATCAGAAGTTTTGTAAGAGAGCTTTTCAGGGAAGAAATAAGAGAGGCCATTTAGAACGCCAGCAAATGACGGAAGCACCACACGTTCATATTCTTTCACGGTGTGGGATGACCTCTGACTAGGAATCACGAACTGTTGCAGCGAGTTTTTTTTTTGAGATTGTGAATCGTCTCGGTTCATAGCGGATATTCGAGATTTCATTGGGTTTTCTAACCTCATGGGAATCTGTGATTTTTGCGATCCTTACTGAGGTTTTGCCTGGCTTTAGGGGTGGAATGTCCTTATTTAGATGAAGATATGACGCAGCCTCAAGGGTGGATGATCCTTTTATTAAAGATTTGCTGAGATACTTTTAGCGTTAGCAACAAATTCGAATTTACGGATGAACTTCGACTATCACGCTGTTGCATCAATCTTGCACGCTGGAATCCCATTAGCAGCCGGGGCCGTAGGTGCCGGTTACTTCATTCTGCGCTCTAGGGGCTCTGGATTTAGTAGTTCCCATCTACTTGTAGGTGTCCCAATGTTTCTTATTGGAGCAGCTGCGGCAGCGTTTTATTACGTGACAAGCCCATAACGGGAGGCTTTTAGCTGCTAGGACCCTTTATTTGGCCCTAGCAGAATTCGCTAATGATTGATTTGAAGCTTGACTAGAAAAGTCTCTTCTTTCTAATTCTCTCCATGCGGATCATTGAGAAACCTCCAAGTGCCTTGAACTACTCGTTGAAGGCACTTGTTTCTATTGAAAGAGATAACTTAGGGAATTGCTTGTGGATGTAATCCTCATCCCAGAGAGGATTTGATTTCACGTACCGTTAGCCACTGGCCGTAGTAGTAATTGGCTAATGCTCTTTTTTCAGAGTCTTGAAGTCCATCAAAGGCATCGAAACCTAACTTTCTCCATAATTCATGGCCACAAACTTTGTCTAATTCATGAGTTGCTTCATTCCCTAAGTGATCAAGCCGTCTGCTTAGATTTTTGATTTGAACTACAGACATACAATTCAGAGAAAACAACCATTACATAGTACAAAAATACTATGTAAATGCCACCTTGGTTTGCCCGGAGGCTTTAGAAGGGAGAACGCTTTTTCTCTTCCTTATCGACGTCGACGTTCAATTCACGCATTCTTTTCAGGATGATTTCGTAATACTCGCTTATGTATGACTCAAGAGTGGAAGTCTCATTTGGGTCAAGTCCAAAAGCTGCATATGTTTCTTCCATTGGGGCATCAAGAGGAGAACCACCTCCAGTCACTTCTGAGAATGAAAGTCGATCTGCAATTGTTAATGTACCTTCAAAAAATGTGAGAATTTTTTGTCCTAAATTAATTAGGAATTTGGAAACCCTTAAGACTTTAGCTGACTTATTGCAAGTTTTTTCGCATAATTTAATTACTGCTTCAGCTTTCCAGGGTTTTGGACCCACTACTGGAAAACTTCGCCTGATTGTCTGAGGCCTTCCAAGAGCTGCTACAACAAAACGTGCCATATCTTGTGTATTCATATAAGCAATTTCAGATGAGGTTCCACTAATCCATACATCTTGGCCTTCTAATACTGGTATTGCAAATTGATTGATAATCCCCTGCATGAAAGCTACGCCTTGGAGGATCGTGTAATCAAGACTTGATTCTTCAAGAAGCTTCTCGGTGCAATATTTGACATCCATTAATGGAACATCTCTATGGTCTTTAGCAGAGAATAGAGATAGAAAAATGACTCTTTTGATGCCTATCTCTTCACAAGCGCGATAAAGATTTAGTTTTCCTTCCCAGTCGGTTTCGTAAACGCTTTTTGGATCCTCTGGCCGACTAGTAGCCGCGTCTATTACCGCATCAACTCCGCCTAGTGCATATTTAAGGCTATCTGGATCGAGCAAGTCTCCTTTAGTGATTTCACAGCCCCACTCTTGAAGGAAGGAGGCTTTGCGAGGGGTACGAACTATGCATCTCACCTGATGACCCGCATCAAGCATCGATTTGGCAATCTGTCTCCCGACAGTGCCGGTTCCACCAATAACCAGAACCTTCATAGGGAACTTCATTTCAATGGAGGAGGCTAGATGGATTGATTAAAGAATGTGGACCTCAATCTCCTTGAAATTTCAATAGAAGAGCTCCCCCGGCCAGTCCTATAGGTACTAATACCCAGAAGATTGCTGCGGTCCCAAAGATCTCTGAAGCCATTTAAGAGATGTATTGCACAAACCTATTTAATACCCTTCCAAGCCGAGCCTCGTCAATTTGCTTAAAGCCTTTCTAGATATTGCATTATCTTGAGGCTTTTCTGAAATGCATTATTGACAAGCTTCATTTTTTTTTTGAGTGACTGAATAACCTAGTGATAAAAAGGGCTTTCAGAAGAAGATCAAGGTTTTTTCATGGGAGATAAGTCTTGTTTGTTTTGTTTTGCTAAGCCTGAAAAATCGCTGTATATCTTTAGACACTGATCGAATTAAGACAATCTTGAGACCCTTAATTGCTTCTACTGATGCTTGATTCAGGTTTAGAAGGCCTAAAGCTTTTTTCAATCTTAAAAAAGTAAAGATTTCTGGATAGTGGGAAATTAAAATGATCTCGTTTAATAATTAAGATCTAATCACTTTCGAGAGCCAGGCTAGTCAGAATAATTTTTCATGGGGAGAGTCCCACAATTGGTATTGGAAAGGACTTCGTTCTCATTGGCGGGTAATAGGTCGGGAAAATGGCCAGAAACTTTTGCTCGTTCATGGTTTTGGGGCAAGTTCTGCTCATTGGAGGAAAAATGCTTTTTGTTTTGCAGAGGCTGGATTCA
>CACEWU010000038.1 GCA_902563335.1 uncultured Prochlorococcus sp.
AGTCCTTTATTCCTACATCAGAACATCTTTATAGCGATTCATTGAATGTCTTTAAATTGTATTATTAACTCATATATGGATTTTTGTCGAGAGTACACTGTAGAGGTCTTCAACTTTGCTTTAAGCTAAACAATTAAACATTAAATTTTCATTTTATTTCTTTAGAACCAGTCCTCAATCTATATTTCTTATCAGCTTTTTATAATTATATTCCAATTCACTGGTGAATCTATTTGTGTCAAATAATGGGCTAGACATTCTTTCTCTGATCAATTTCTTTTTAATCTCTTCTAATACATTTGGCTCTCTCGCTAGCCAACACGCTTTCTCATAGTACTCTTTATCACTATATGTTATTAATTCATTTAGATT
Organism: uncultured Prochlorococcus sp.; assembly: GCA_902563335.1. GTDB lineage: Bacteria > Cyanobacteriota > Cyanobacteriia > PCC-6307 > Cyanobiaceae > CACEWU01. Next base: position 373 of record CACEWU010000038.1, read on the forward strand.
TAACGCTTTAAGAAGACTTGTGCAAACTCTAGAGGAAAAACTATTTCCTGCTTTGGTTAGAATAGGTAAACCGCTCCATAAAGCATCTGTAGCAGTAGTATGTGCATTGTAATTAAAAGTGTCTAAAAATAAATCACCCTTTAAATGTCTAGCTAGATGGTCTGAAATAGGCATATTCTCTGCAAAAATAATTCTAGAAGAACTAATGCCTAATTTCTCAGCCTCTACGCACAGATTCTTCGCAGACTCTGAATTTGATTTGTATAACCAAAGCACACTCCCTTCTAATTCATGCAATAGCTTCATCCATATACTAAATACACAATAATTAATTTTAAAGTTTGCATTAAAGCAAGTAAAAATAAAGCCTTTTTCTGGAAGGTTTAAATCTCTCCTTGTGAATTTATTTTTGGGGCTTTCTCTTTTGCTGTCGTTACACTGGTAACAATTTTGCATGTATATTATTTTCTCACTAAAGTATTGTTCATTGTTATTAACTAGAGTATTATCTGCAATAATATAATCAAAGCAATTTGACCCGATTGTACCAGGATAACCTAGGTAAGTAATCTGAATTGGAGCAATTCTAAGTGCAAATATGGATAGCCTTGCTCCTTGAGTGTATCCAGTTAAATCAATTGCAATATCAATACTATCTCTTCTTGCTAAATCTGCTGCCGTATAATCATCCATACTTCTAATGTCTCGATAAATATCAACACTAGCTCTTATTTTCTCTGTATAATCATCTTCTATAATTGCTCCATATGCATAAGCATAGATCTCAAAATCAGATCTATTATGAGCATTGAATAATCCAGCGATTAATATCGTAATAGGATGCTTATAATAATTAGCAGAGAAATATCCAATTCTGACTTTAGACTTTCTACGTACTTTTAATTTTTGGCTATGTCTTTCGAATTTTTTTTTGAAATATCTTTTTGACCTTATAAAGTGCTTATAAGGATCATCTTCCTCAGCGAGTAGAAGATAGGGGTTTATTGCCTCTCCTGTTATCCCTAGTTTCTCTATCCACTCTTTTGTAGTACATGTTTTTGACCAGTCACACATAAGGGACTCACAATGAACAATTGATGCTTTAATCTTGGCTGAATCACAATCATATAATAAAGCTTCTTTATATGCTTCTAAAGCTTTTTTTAAACATCCTTCTTCCTGAAATAGAATACCTAAATTGTACAATGTTCTCGGCAATTTTTTTTTAATATATAAAGCTTTTTTATAGATAACTATAGCTTCAGATAATTTGCTTTGTCGAAATAATGCAAGTCCAAGGTTGTTTAATATGTCAGGGTCGTTCTTTTTAATTAGTAGAGCTCTTTTTTGTAGGATACATGCTTTCTCTTGATCTCCTATCTCAGAATAAATATTTCCAAGATTTGTTATTGCCTCTGACATCAGATTGTTCAACACAATAGCTTTTTTATAACATTCAATTGCAGATGTTAAATTTCCAGTTTCAAAGTAAGCCAGGCCTAAATTAGAGTAAGCCTCTGAATATTCTGGATTTAGTTTTAGTGCTTCTTTTGAGAATAATTTCGCCTCGTTCCAATTTGACCTGCTAGCACAGATAGCAGCCAAATTTCCGTACACTTCAAAATTAACATTATTTTTTTTTAGAAGAATTCTGTAAATTTCTTCTGCTTGAAATAAACTACCATTTCTAATTAACTCTAAAGCTTTTTGTTCCTGTGACATTATCAATTTAGGCCTCCTTAATTTCTTGGTATTTATTGCGTTGATCTCTAATAGCAGTACAGCAAGGACTTTCGTAAAATCCTTCTAGTAATTCATTCCCATCTTCATACTTGAGATACGCCTTAGATTTCATTGCGCCGTCTATTTTAGAATGTCTATTTAACTGTCGTCTCATTGAAAGCTTTTGGAGTAATCTTTATACTATACAAAAAACACTCTCAGTATGCTTCCCGTAAATAATTTGTACCTAAAACTTTTCCAGGCTTTTCTTTACATCTAGCTTTACAATCAATTTTTCCCTGTGAAATAGTTTTAGCTAAAAGTTAGTTAATGATAACAGCCTCATATCTTAATCAATAATTAGATATTTTAGTATTTTTCCAAAATAATGTGATCCGTTGTTTAATAACCATGCGATTCTAGGCATCAAATACCATTGTACATAATCTTATTCCCCTCATGAGTAATAAATATCAGCTATCATGAAGCACCTTTCGAATCGTCTCCTTTTGAGCATTAGTTTCTTATTATAATTTCTAGAAAACCCTTTCACTTGCATCTAGTTGCTTCGGTTAACTCTCGCTCTTCTTCAGTTGCTTCCACTTAACCATTTTATACCCAATCTACCTTCAAGTTATATACGTATTTCCTCATATCCATTAATCCATTGTTAATTTATTTTATTATTGAGATTGATTTATCACAAATAAAATAGGATTTGATCAATTCTTTAAAACTAAGAATTTATTCCATCAAATCTGTATTAACATATATAAGCAATACGCATTTTATAGAGAAATGAGGACGCTCGTAATTACTACTATTTTCATTCCATTTTTTATACACCAAGGACTACCAAAAGCCAGAGCACATCCTATTAATTGTGAATCTCCAGTTTGGCGCATTCAAAAAGCATGTCAAAACAACGGAAAAACTGTGTTAACATCAGCACCCTTAAAATCTGCTGAACAAACTGTTCCACATAAAGCTTGGTGTGGCCGACCAAAAAATAAGTGTAAAGTATATTTTGATGGGCATAAAATGAGAGTAGATAATGGTATAGGGATTAATAGGAATCAACTTATTTCTTACGAAAGTAATACCGAATCATATAAACTGACTTCTTTATGGACACACATATTTAAATACAACAGGAAAGATGGTAGTACTGGATTCGCAAAGGTAATATTCAATGATTACGTAGGAAATCAAAATTTTAAAGCCTCGGCAGATAGATTTTGGGAGCGTCGATAAATAAATTAGATTAAAGACTGAGTTGTTAAACTATTCAACAGTATTATGTTTATAACAATACATTTAAAGTAATGCTCATCCACTTTGCACAAAATTGATGCATTGGTACTATCCAAGAATCTGATTTCTCAGCAGCAAATAATCAAAAGGTATCAAATCTTTCCAGTTAATTAGTAGTTGGGGCTAAGCAAGCTAGGTTATCTAGGTCTCTAATCCAAATCAACCTGATATGAGAACGACATTGCCTTCAAAGTTTCTCAAATCAACAGCTATAGGAGCAGCTCTATCGATTAGCTGTTTAACGCCCCAATATTCATATGCAAATGAATCAGATGGAATAACTGCACCAAAGCCTATAACCGTTGCAGTTACTAAGGTGAAAGATAGATCAGGGGCACCCTGGTGGAGGCCTAGTTTCGAAGAGGCTCTAAAAGAAATACTTTCTACTGAATTAAGTAGTGCAGGTCATTTTATTGTTCTCGAAAGAGATGAAGAGGCACTCGAAGATATTCAAAAAGAACAAACAATGAGCTGGGGTTGGTGGCCTTTTGGAGGGGAAAAAGGTAATAAATTAAACCAAGCACAGTACATAATAAGGGCTTCTTTAAGCGATTACGCTGAGGTTTCAGACGAAGGAGGCCAACAATCAGTAGGTTTTGGTGGTTTTGCCGTTGGGGGAGGAAAGAGCACTAAAGAATTCTATGTTTCATTTGATCTAAAAGTTATAAATACAAAGACTGGGACTATTGCTTACAGCAGATCAATAGAAGGTAAAGCTAAGAATGTAACAAAATCAAATGCATTTAGTGGAAATGTAAGAGGTTTTTCTTTTGGAGAAAGCAAACAAAAGTCAACAAGAACACCAACCAAAAAAGCAGTTAGAGATGCAATGATTGAAACGGCTTCATATCTTGATTGTGTTCTTTACTTGAAGGATGAATGCATTGCTGAATTCAAGGCAAAAGATGCTAAGCGTAAATCTAATAGTTCTCTTGATATGTTCTAAGATCAGTTATAAGAAGTTTCAAGTTTATACAAATTAAATTAAAATGAATAGCAGTATCAAAGTGACATAGATACTGCTATTCTAGCTATTTTATTGTATTCTTTGATACTACTTATATACCTTCTTGCTTGAATCCTGATTGCGATTACATCATCTATAGTACTGCCAATCTTTTTTCTATAGGTAATATTTTGTGACTGACCTTTCAAAATATTCAGTGGCAATGATAATGGTTTAAGTAATTCAAAATCATCTTTGTCCATAAATGAGATATGTATATTCGAATTGCTCTCTATAAATAAGTCTTCGAAAGAACTACTATTACCAGTAACTCTTTCTATCTGGGAATTAATAATCAGTTCTCCAGTATTAGTATTATATTTAACCATTGATTTTGCTCTTATCTTTAACCCATTTGGAAGATTAAAAGTATTAATACCAGATAACTTTTTAGACAAAAGCTTATCATTTATTTTATCCTGGTTAGTTCGCGAATTCTTTCTGCGATCAACAATCTCATTACAAGAAGGTAGATCCCTCCTCCTAGAAGAACGTCCTCTAGTGCAATCTCTAAGGTTCCCATCCTCATCTATCTCAGTACCAATAATATCTCTCGTATTGTTATCAAAAAAACCAGTATCTGACTGAGTTATATCTGAAGTTCCTGTTCGGATATTCCAGTTTCCGCAGCCAGTAATAAATAAAATTACAGCAATTGAAATAGGAAGAGATTTGGTTTTTATCATTTAATTTTTATTCAAGTAAGCTTCAGTACGACCCAAGCATATCAAAAGCGGCCTTCCGTTGTTCTTTCTCAGCTGCAATTTCTGCTTGTTTTGCAACTTTCTCAGCTTCTCTAGCTTTTTCTAAATCTCTTTGTTTCTTGCCATTGCAAAATGCTATTGATGAATCAGCTGCCTGCTCAAGATCCTTAACCACTTTCTCTATTCCAGTAAATACAGAAACTTCATTGATTGTATTTTCCACATAAGCCTCTAATGCTGAAGCTATAGGCCGTGCATCATCATACATTGATGCTGCACATAAACCTTGCAATCTTTTAGATTGACGCTGAACCTTCTTGGTTATTCTTCTAGCAAGTTGAGGACTTAAAATTTCGCCAGCTTTTCTTATCTGATTAAGAGAAAGCCCTGACATTGATTGAAGTGTTGCACCCATTCCTGCCGCTTGACTTTTGTTGTCTAAAACAAATAGAACTATTTGAGGTTGGAAATTTCGATCAACGTAACTTATTACAAATTCATGTTGTTCTACCTTTTGTTTTGTAGCCTCCATTACCCATTTAGGAATCTGCTTACTCTTCCACCATAAGAAACCTTTGGCAGGTAAAACTTTGTTCCACAACTCTAGATTTTCATTCATCTTCATAGACTCTTTACTAGCAAGTGAATAACTCACTATTTGTTGAGGAAATACTGGGACTTGAGGCGATCCTTTTGGCATTAATGTTAGCTTCCCGTCATCAAACAATGCTGTGCATTTTTCTTGGAAGGAGGATAAAACCAAAAAGCCACATTTACCTTGGTAAGCATATGTTGCTGATCGAGCAGAGGGAGCTAACCCTGAAAATATAAGGGTGCTTAGGATTGATGCAGCTGACTTTGCAATAAAGCCTTTTGTTTTTCTAGATTCTTTTCTTTTCATGTAATCTAAATTTCACTAAATAACTTTAGTTCATTTTAGTTCATTTCTCTACGTTGTATATCCTTTTTTACCTGAAATTAACTCTCGATAGTACCTAGAATTTGGATCCCTCTTGAAATTAAGAATTTATGCTCGTCCATAAATTACATTGTTTTTATTGAGAATGGCTGGTATAATCGGGTTAGAAGTTTAGATAAATTAGATAAAGAGTTTAAAAAGCTAGCTCTAGTCTAGCTTGGTAAAATACTGCATGAGCATTTGATTGTCAGACGTTAAATAGGAATTCCATTACGTCACCTTCCTCTACAACATATTCTTTTCCCTCGCTTCTTAGCCACCCTTTGCTGCGGGCATCACTTAGTGAGCCTGCTTCAATCAACTTTTCATATCCAATTGTTTGAGCACGAATAAAACCTCTCTCGAAGTCAGTATGTATAACTCCCGCTGCTTTTGGAGCCGTCATGCCAGCTTTAATCGTCCAAGCTCTGGTCTCCTTTTCTCCTGTAGTGAAATAGGTACGTAACCCTAACAGTTTATAAGTTGCTTTTATAAGACTTTGAAGACCTCCTTCATTAACTCCAAGCCCTTTCAAATAATCATTTCTTTCATTTTGATCTAGATCTATTAATTCTGCCTCAACCTGAGCTGAAATGTTTACACATTCAGCACCTTCTCTAATCGCTATATCCTCAACCTCTTGGCTTAGCGAATTTCCATTGCAAAGTTCGTTTTCACTTAAATTTGTGGCATAAATAATTGGCTTTGCTGTTAAAAGGCCAAGTGGCTTTACCAATCTTTTCTCTTCATTGTTTAACTCAACATTGCGTGCAGACTTCCCCATTTCTAACTCCGATGAAATCCTTTCTAGTGCAGAGTCTTCAATTTTTGCTTCTTTACTCGTTCGTGTTTGTTTCTTCAACCTTTCACGCCTTTTCTCTATTTGACTTAAATCCGATAATCCAAGTTCAAGGTTTATTACTTCCGTATCTCTAGCAGGCCCTACTGAGCCAGAAACATGAATAACATCATCGTCTTCAAAGCATCGAACTACGTGGACAATGGCGTCAACTTCTCGAATATTCGCTAAGAATTTGTTGCCTAACCCTTCTCCTTGGCTTGCGCCTTTTACTAGTCCCGCTATATCAACGAATTCCATTCTAGTGTGAATAACACTTTTACTCTTGCTGAGTTCAGCTAGTAGGGCTAATCGATTATCCGGCACAGAGACTGA
>CACEWU010000039.1 GCA_902563335.1 uncultured Prochlorococcus sp.
GGGGGAGATATAGCTCCTCACTTGATACATCTTTGTATATACATTTTGTTTCCTTTCGCAAGACCTCCTGGTTCTTTTCTGGTAAACCAAAGATTATATATGGGGGATTTCTATAATCCTCAACAGCAGTTCCTTCTCTTAGAAACTCAGGATTATAAATTATATCTATATGTCCTTTGGATTTCACTGATCCAAGGATATTATCGACATACCTTTGAACTTTTTCACAGGTACCAGATTCAACTGTACTTCTTATCGCAATAATGTAGTTATCTTTAGAGTCCTTTTTCATATCCGCTATTCTTCCGGAAACATGAAATATCTGATTTAGATTTAGGCTCCCATCAAGGTTGTTGGGTGTTCCCACACAAATAAATGCTATATCTGAACTTAAGACAGCTTCTTCTAGGGAATTGGTGGCTCTTAGCTTCTTTAGTTTTACTTGTTCCTCAACGATATTTGCTAATCCAGGCTCGTGAATAGAACATAATCCTTGATTTGTTAATGTCACTTTCTTTTCTAAACAATCATATCCGACAACATCATGTCCTGCTCTTGCAAGACATGCGCTAAAAACAGAGCCTACATAGCCAAGCCCTATAACGCATGCCCTCATTGGATAGTAACGATTATTAAAATTATATCATATTTTATAAATAAGTCATGGATATCTTATAAGGGTATCTATACTTTTTTGTTCTATTAAATAAATAGAAGTTTATTGATTAAGGTATATTTTTAAATTCTGTGATTTGCTTTTTATACAATTAAGATGGTGTGCGATCTTAATTTCAGAAGCATTATTTATAAACTGATCACAATTAGTGTTTGGTTCCCTATTTCTTCCGAAGTGATAGAAATTATCAAATTTGTTAATTTCTTCTTCAGGTTTTTGAGAGCGCATTATAGATTTACGAAATAATTCAATAAATAGTTTAGAAGCCTTGATTTCTTGCCTTGTAGGTTTTTTACAATAGTAATTTGATGGAGTTCTTATTGCAGATGCAAGGTCCACTGGTGTATTAAGAATAAAACGCTTACATTCTTTCGGTAAATAGCATGGGCCAACTGAGTAAGCAGTAATTCCTTGTGCTATTAGTTCGTTTGTTGCATTACCACCTAAAGTAAGTATCTCAGGGTAGGTCTCACTTTCTTCTAATAATCTAATTAGCATGTCATCACCATCATTCGGTTTTTGTATCATCAAGTTCTTAATACCTATTTTGTTTATACATCCCTGTACAACCTCAACCTCACCGGGATATCTTAGGCTATCTGGATGTATTCTGAGCACTATATTTATACCCTTAATCTCTTTAAGAAGGCTAAGAGTTAGTACTAGTAATTCAAATCTATTAGAATACCTATTTTGGAACCCACTGTCGGGAAAATGAGCACCTATTTCCGATATTATTTGATGATTAAGAATTAGCATCCTATCTTTTACAGGATTGAGTCCTGAGACCTGTAATGCTTTTAATTTGCCCGATAATTCAGATATTGACTTTAAATCATCGTATACTTTTATTGGTTTATTTTGCTTTAGTGTTTGTTTAGACAGTATAGAAATATTTTCATCAAATATTATTTTTCTAATATTAGCAGGACTGTATAAGGGCTCACTATTTTGCTCGATAAGAATCGTTTCTTTAAAGCCCCCATGAAGTAGTAATACAGGGATACCTAACGCTTCTGCTGCTAGCAATGGAGCGGTATAATATATGTAATTAATATGAGAGAGGATTAATAACTCTGCTTTTATCTTTAACAGCATTTTTATCGTCGAGATATAGATAGAATCATGGATAAAACATGTTGATTTCTCGATGTTTATCTTCTGTATACTATTACTATTAAAATAATCCAATGATTTGAATATTAGATTTCTAGAAAGTGTATCTTCTACAGAGATACTTCTTATTTCATGGTACCTCTCTGATAACGCAGTGAAGCTTGCTATGTTCATATCTTTTATGTCTACATTCTTATATTTAAAAATCATATCTACATTCATTTGCACGGACTGGCCTTTATTTTGACTAGCCTTAGGGGAACTTCTAACAATTCTTTCAGCAAAGTCTTTATTGTATGTATCTAGGAATGTAGGAAATACTATAGGAAATAATAGTGAATGAGAAAAATAGAAAGATGAGAAATCAATCGCTCTTGCAAGGTATGCCCCTTGGGCATGCAGGTGTACTAATACATTCGAGTAGCTTTTTGCCACTTTGCTTTGTCTCAAGCCTTCACAATAATACCATGCATAATGAAATCCATTTGTCAAAGATATGATTATTGCGTGTGCCCTATATTTTTATTTTAACGAGATTCAGTCAACCGTGTATGGATGTAGAAATCTATACTATTAATAATAATGTATGTTTTTCATGTGAAACTAATTCTACTTCAACACTAAATATAAACTATACAACACACCATCGATTTCTAGTAAGATATATTAGTGCTTCTAGATATATTTTTGTCGTTCAGGATTGAGCTAAATTTAATTTGTTCTTTTTTAGAATATCTGACTTTCTCCCAATCGACAAATTGTATTGATTCATAGAAACTAGAGAATGCCTTATATAACTCTTCGAAACTACTATCTATCAGATTAAACCCTTTATCACTCATTTTAGGACCATCGTAGGGTATATTTTGCTGGAAATAGAAATTTGATTGTAAAGGTTGTTCCGAATTGAATGAATATTTTTTAAAATGATATGCTAAATAGGGATTGTATCCTTGTGGGCCCGCTGGATGATAATCAAATATTAGGTTTGGTATTCCAAATAAAAGAGCTCCTGAATCCATTGAACCAGATGGGCCTGATAAGTAACAGTATGAATTTGATAGGAGTAGAAAATAGTCGTTTTTACTTAGTTTTTTAAATCCTCCAAAATCTATTAGCCCTCGAGATGAAGAAATAAATTCTTTATTGGATGAATCTGTTAAGGATAGAAGGACTACATCAACCTTATACTCCTCATAAAACATTTTTAATGCTTTAAGCACTTCTATTTCGTTACTATTACGATAGTCGTTAAAGTCTAGTAATTCACCTTTGAAACTCTTGGTCCTCCAACCAACTGTTATATACCTATTCTTTTTAGAAAGAAAGTTTCCTATTTCTTTATTCTCAGCTACACTCAACTTTGTTTTGTCTAAAAAATAATCATCACTTTCATTTAATCGAAAAGAAGTTGCAAAATGATCTGTAAGATAAGCGGTATGGTTTTGCATACATTTGTTATTTTCCCATCCCCTTAGATCTGGCATCCTTGAAACCGTAGGCATTACATCATTGCAAGACCAAGCTCTAAAAAGTCTTGGTTCAGGTTTTGTATAGTCTATTAACCTATATGGGTAATTATTATTTATCTGTAGTTTCAGTAGAGAGTCGTTTGCTACTATACGAGGGTCGACATCAATAACATATAACTTTTCATTGTTAATTAGATTAAGGTAATGAAATAGGCGTGGAAAGATAACCTGATGTCCATATGCTATGAAATCTGATGTACTTATATTTTTAAAGATATCCTTTCCTTCCTGCTCGTAAACTATATCTCTTATTTTTAGGGAAGAGGTGTAATTAGGCATGTCATCATATTTTCTATGTAATCCGCTGGTTAGTGCTGGAAATATAAAATTAGATAATTTAGCGATTTCTCTCATTACGAAGTAAGCGTAATCAACACCAGCTTTATTTGCACCAACAGGATTAGCTGAAACTTGCAGTGTCTTTGTTATTAGCAGAAGATCATCTCTATCAAAAAATTTGTTTCCAGGCTCCTTTAATTTTCTTTTTAGACTTCCATATGTCTCGCTTGACCATTCACTACTGATTGTCTTAGAAATGTGTATGTATTCCGCAGACTCTCTATCTAAGTATAGAATTTTGTACATTGCCATATCGAAATTTTCTTTCCAATTACTCTTATCTATAGTAGGGAGAACATTAGAATCAAATGCAAACATAAAGGGATCTAATGACTCAAGAAAAGGGGATAGGGCAAGCATTAATTGCAAATATCTTCCGATTCTTTTCAGTTCCTGTATTCTGTTAAAGTGTTGAATACCTAAAGCAATGCTTTTGTATTCCATATGATTCTAGCCTCTAATTGATTATAGCATGTCAGTATTGATATTTTTAAAGTCTTTTATTTACCTGTTTGTGTATTACTCAAATCAATTTTCGATATAATCAACTAAACCCTTTATACGTTATTACTTTTCCCGTCTCAGCCATTTTGAGGCTTGGTTTAGAATCTTATTATTCATAAACGTGTTATTATATACTCAATGTTCACCCAAGCATCCTTTTGCTATATGTAGAATATGAAAAAAATAGCAGTTATTCAATTTTGGAATGGGAGCCCACACTTTGAGATAAGTTTGGAAATTGCTATGAATTTAGCACTTACTGAAATAAACAAAGTAAGCTATCATTTTTGGGGGAAATGTGCATATTTTAATGAGATATATATTAGATCGGAAGATGACAATAGTAGGGAGAAAAGGGCAAAGGCGCTTACTAATAATATTATTCATTGGAATCAGGATATGCCAATACACTATCCCCCTGAACGTATCAATAAAATCTACTTAAAATCAATAGCACATCTTAAAAGAATGAAGTATTCTAACTACTTTGTAGGAGAGTATATTGCCTGCTCACTAATAGACTTGAGTAAACTACCATCGCCAGATCCACGTAAATTTGAATTGACAATACAGGCGATGCTGAGATCATTTATTTCTGTATTTTTAAGTACGCAAAAGGTAATCGATGACTATGGTATAAACGAAATAATACTCTTTAACGGCAGACATATAAATGATGCAGCTGCACACTGTGCAGCTATGTCAAGAGGCGTATCTACTAGATTTCATGAGCGCGGTGGGAGTGATGACAAATATGTATTAAGAGATAACCAAGTTCATTGTGTTGAGGAAATGCAGCAAATTATAGAAACAGTTTGGAATGAAAAGCCTTTTTCAGATCCAGAAGCCTATTTTATTGCCAATTCTATTTTAAAAAGGAAATTTGAAGGTAAGGATAAAACTACATCTAAATTTAGGAAGCGTCAGCAAAAAGGTTGTTTGCCGAAAATAGATAAAAAAGATATTAATATCGCTTATTTTGGATCTTCAATTGATGAATATAATAAATTGCCAGATAGAGGATTATATCCAAGGGGGTTTTGGGAAGATCAAAGGCTTGCCGTGTTAGACCTAATAGTTCAGTCAATATCAGCCTCTAAACGAGTAAAGCTTTTTATTAGACTACACCCTAACTTAATAAATAAGCCAGAAGAGAGGGAATTGTGGAGTTTCTTATACCAACTTTACCCAGATAGAGTTCATGTCATAAATCCCCAAGAAAAAGTTGACTCATATGAATTAAGTTCGCTAATGGATCTAAATTTTATTTATCATTCTTCAATAGGAGCAGATATTATGTCAATGGGAAAACCTATATATTCCATGAACACATGTACATATGATCATTTATATGGTTGCTCTACAGTCAGGGATGTTTCTCATATTCAGTCCATTGTAACGTCATTCGAAAAGGATGGTTGTTTATTTAATAAAGAAGAAGTCACGAACAATGGTTTAAAATTTATATATGCTGTTAATAACTATGGTATTCCATATAAATACTATCAGCCAAATTTTACTTCAAAAAGTAATCGAACTCATGGTAAATTTATGGGCATTACTCTATGATTAACATTGTCTAATTTGCAGCGTTATGGTCTACACCCATAACAACAATTTATCTTCCTTTTGAGCTTTAAGTAGTATGACCTTTTAAAATTAATAAGGCTTTCTGAAAGGCATTAATTTTGTATAATATATCGATAGCTCTAACTATGGTAGAGAGATACAATGCAAAATGATCAGTTAACTAACATCAAGCTCGAAATCACTAGAAGGGCACTAATGGATCCCTTTCAATACTATGATCTTGAGCATTCAGAGGAATTGTATTTATTCCTAAGACATTTATATGTAAGGACAGTTGGCAGCTTTAGTTTAAATCTGAACAGAGAGATCTCACAGGTAAGGCCAATTAAAAACAATAATGAATTGGATTTTACCAATTTACTCTTTCCCAAAAAGCAATGTAATCAAATTCTTAAAGTCTTAAGAGATAGAGGCTATGCACAATCTCCATCTATTGAAGGTTTGAGTGATGAGTGTGACTCTTTACGTTCCTCCTTAGACCTTACTCATAAGGATAACTCAAGAACTTCTAGACATATCATGTGTAAGCTAAATGATCTTTATAACCATCACATTGTAAGGAGATTATGTAGAGATAAAAGTATCAAGTATATTGCTGATAATTATCTAAATTGTAATTCTATTCTAAATTTAGTCTGTGCTTGGAAGACTTCATTTGTCCCTAAGGCAATACGAACCCTTTCCAGTGATGCACAGTTATTTCATTTTGATTGCGATCATAACCGTTTTTTGAAGATATTTTTATACCTTGATGATGTAGACAGATCACATGGACCACATGTATATATTCCATATACTTCAATTAATCATAGATATTCAATGCCTAATGAATTACAGAAGGATGGGCGTATTAGCAATATTGATGTAATAAAATATGGATTGGTTCCAGAATTTATTAGTGGTAAAAAAGGTACCTTTATTTTTGGCGATACACACAGCTTACATAAAGGGACGCCTGTAACTAAAAATTCAAATAGGTATGTTTTGCAATTGCAATATGTTGACTCAACTTTTGGAGCAAAGCCTATTTTTAGTAAAGATCAAATCAAATTATTAAACCAATAAATATTCTGAGACATAAAATTCATATTTCTA
>CACEWU010000040.1 GCA_902563335.1 uncultured Prochlorococcus sp.
AAGTTCCCCCCTAAACTAGAATCCTCTACTGAGAGAAAAATAATGACTAAGCTATGATAATTCCGTACAACTTCTATTTGATCTTTATACCCCATCCTCAACCTCTAAAAATTCTCTTCTAGAAAAAAAATTTCGGTCTAAATTTTTCGACAAGGAATGAGTCCCCTGATTAACTGAAGGTTTTTAAAGCAAAATGCAAATGCGAGAATAATTTTGATAGCGCAAGCACCTGTATCAATAAAATCAAACCCTAACTGAGAGATATGAATAGCTATTAGTAAAAATCACAACAATAACAAATATGAAGAAATTGATTCAAAAATCATTAACTGGATAGCCTAGTTTCAACCTTATAATCCCCAATAGAAGCTAAATGCATGCAATAAGTTTTTAAATTCTTTGATGATTTCACCTTAGAGACACTAAGGTGAAAGAGTGAAATCATCATCTCGTATAGAAGACAACATGACCGATAGGCTACGAACCAATATCTTTAATTCCCTCACTCAGCCAGCAGGAAATTAATTTATAAGAGAAATATGTTTATATATAAATGGCTTAGATATCTAATGTATACTCCTTCTAATGAAGGAGTATACCGGGGATTATCTTTAGCTATGTACATAATGCTGACTTCAAGAAAATAACTTTACTAGGATAGACTAATTAAATCTAATAACAATTTCCTCTACTATTAAATTAATAATTTCCTTCCAATTAGAATTTTCAAGGCGCTTAATTTTCATGTTTGGATAAGGAGGAATAGAATCACCATGTTGCCATCTACTGTCATGATTATTATATAATAATAAATAGGTTAAAACCTTAGAAAAACCAGCCAAGTGGGCCACTGCTGTATCGCAAGTTATAACCACATCACAGGATTTAATTGCTAAGAAAGTGCTATAAAATGAAGTCTCATCTTCTAATTCAGATTGTGAGTCGATAAACTTTTGGTTAAAATCAACCGTTTCTAAATCTTCCGATAAAGGTTTCTTTTGTAAAGAGATCAACCTTACATTAGGAATCTCTGAAATAGCTTTAAATACTTCTAAAGGAACTGATCTTTTAGGACTTGAACTCCCCCAGTTAATACCAATTAAAATATTAGTCTTGACTCCATGTAAATATCTAGATGAAAAACATCTAAAATCAGACTCATTTGCTCTGAAAATTTCTGTACTTAGGTTATTCAATTTAAATTCTTTGGCTAACCCATAAAGGTTAGGACTCATTAATGTGAATTTTTTATTTAATTTATCAGAATTAAAATTACCAAGATTCTCTCTCCTTACCAATTTGATCTCATCTATCAAACCGGTCTTTGAGTACAGTTCATACAAGTTGGAGTCACAGTAAAATGTAATATGTATGCCAGCGTCACGAAGGATGGGTAACCATAATGAATGTATAAAAGTTTCTCCATATCTATAAAAAGCATATAAATCTATATTCTTAGAATCTTCCCTTCCAGTCCATATAAGTTTTTGTAGGGATGATTTTCTTTTTTCCCGTAAACTGTTAAGAATGAAAGCCTTATTCGAAGAACTAAAGTTCCCAAGCTTAGAATAGTTATATGAAATCTGATTTAAATCAACTGGGTTTATAATATATTCTGATTTCAAACGCGTTAACTCATATTTTATTTCTAGTTTTTGTTTCTCTGTATATTCATTTACTGGTATTTTAGTATGCTTAAACATTATCAAGACTTAACTATTATTCTTTGTGACTCATCACATCTAATAAGAGACAATAAACTTATAATTTTATTCAAAATCAAGTTCATTCTATTGTCTGACAGTCAATATAATTAATAATTATAAGAGTTTTTTTAAACACTTGCAAGAAACGTATAACTTTTCGAAGAAGCTAATGTTTAGATCATTACTAAAGTAGGCAGGGTTGATATCATCCATAAAAAAGAATCATACCAACCATTTAGCACCTACTGAACCACCTTGCCGTGCAGCCTAGTAGCTTCGACCTGGAAGTACCAGAAGAGGAGTCAAAGTGGGGCTTCGTTTCCGACAACAAGATCGGTTTACGTTACCTTCACGACAGTCTCCCCAAGTCGAAAGAGAGTCAGATCAGAGCACTAAAAAAGGCCATCACCAATAAAGCAGTTCTGACACAATATAAACGAACTATGAACTATGAATCGGCCAAATTGATCGAATATTCTCTAAAGCCTTCACTGCCTCCCTCTTTCTACCGGCTGCACTTTTAGCTTGGAGGAAAACAGTTGCATGGCCAAGTTTTCTACCTGGGACTTCCTTGTCCTTTTGATACCAATGCAGAGATACGCCATGACAACTACGAAGTCTTATCAAACGCTGTTCTAAGGGAAGTGCTAACCCTTCTTTCAAACCAAGAAGATTTACCATCAATGCCCCTGGAACTATTAATTTCGGCTCTGAAACTGGTAAGCCTGCAACAATAGATATTTGATGATCAAACTGACTGCTTGAACAAGCATCCAAAGAAAAATGTGCGGAATTATGTGTACGCGGAGCAATTTCATTTACTTGTAAGCCATTAGGTCCAAAGAAAAATTCAACAGCTATTACTCCAACATAATTTAATTCAGTTAATAATGATGCCACAATGTTGTAAGCCATAAGTTCAACATCATGATCAACATCTGCAGGTGCCAAAACCCAATCACATACTTGGTGAAATTGATGGGTTTCAACCATAGGAAAAGATCGTACATTTCCTATGGAGTCTCTACTGGCAACTAGTGCCAATTCCTTCTCATATTCAACCCATGCTTCAATCAACCAATTAGTTTTATCAACAGAACTTAGAAGTAAGTTAAGTTCTGTCGAATCTCGTATAATTTTAGTTCCTTTTCCATCATATCCACCACGCCCTGCTTTAGCCATAACAGGAAAATTCCATCCAATTGGAAGCTTCCCATCTATTAGTTTATCTGAATCAAGTCCAATCCATTCTGGTCCAGGAATTTGAAGAGAACTCAATAATTTACGTTGTGATATTTTATCTACCAATAAAGACAATGAAGATATAGAAGGTAAAAACTTTACTTGACTCTCTGGTAAACAAGTTAATTTTTCAATATTAAGCCATTCATTCTCAAAAGTAACAACATCACATCTATCTAATAACTTTTCTGTTGCTTTGTAATCAGTTGGACTCGCTAAGATTAAATCAGATGATTTTGCTACAGCAGGATCTCCCTTTAATGGAGTCTGGACAACAACATTAATATTACGCTTAATAGCAGCCTCAGCAAGCATCTTTGCAAGCTGCCCTCCTCCAACCACCCCAACTGTTGGCCTAGAGGTATTGCTCCTAAAAGCCGAATCACTTGTCATAGTGAACAAATCAATCATTCGTGACGGGATCGCGATAACAGAAGAAAGATTTAGTTTCTCCAAACAGAACTAAAGCTTGATAGAGGAAGCTATGAAAAATCACATGGGGTTTAGTGATTTGACAGTACTATCGGGGTTTATTCAAGTTCAGAAGAACAGAATACCCTCAGTGCTTCATAAACTGGGAGAATACCTAGGTCGCCTAAATTCAATAGAGAACTGACATGAACAAAGTTGACACTCTACATAGGTCATTTTGACTAGAGAATCTCACCCTATTCAAGTAGCACTAAAGCGCCATCCTTATGAGGTAATCATTGGAGATGGAAGCCTTGATGCGATTGGTGAAAAGCTCCTGAAGACTGGAGTACACAACGGAGTCAAAATCTTAGTAGTTACAAACCCAGATGTTGCAGAGCTCTATGGTGATAATTTTCTAAAAAGCCTTAAGGCAGCAGGGTTTGAGGCCTATCTACAAGTTTTAGAAGCAGGAGAGGCGCAAAAAAATACTAAAAGTATTGCCCTTATACATGACGCAGCATACGCAGCAAAACTAGAAAGAAACTCATTAATGATTGCGTTGGGAGGAGGGGTCATTGGTGATATGACGGGATTTGCAGCAGCAACCTGGCTAAGAGGAATAGATGTAGTTCAAATACCAACAACATTATTAGCAATGGTAGATGCCTCAATCGGTGGAAAAACTGGTGTTAATCATCCTGGTGGAAAAAACCTAATAGGAGCATTTCACCAACCCAAGCTCGTCCTGATAGACCCTAATACTCTAAAAACGCTGCCTGAACGAGAGTTTCGAGCAGGAATGGCAGAAGTAATCAAATATGGAGTAATAGGAGATCTAAAAATATTTGAACTTTTAGAATCTTTAACTTCACCAATTGATTTAACACACCTTGACAGTCAAATCCTAAAAGAAATATTGATTAGATCTGCGTCTGCTAAAGCTCATATAGTTATGTTAGATGAGCATGAAGCAGGCCTAAGAGCTGTACTTAATTATGGGCACACATTTGGACATGCCATAGAAACACTATGCGGATATGGAACATGGCTACATGGTGAAGCAGTAGCAATTGGAATGATTGCAGTAGGAGAACTTGCGCAACAAAGAAATAATTGGAGCAAGGAAGATGCAAAACGCCAAAAGGCTTTAATTAGAAAAATTGGCCTCCCTACAATATGGCCTGAATTAAACCCTAACGATGTCTTTAGGACACTACAAGGAGACAAGAAAGTAAAAGATGGGAAAATTCGTTTTATTATTCCTAAAAGAATCGGGATGGTAGAAATATGTAATGAAATAACTAAAAAAGATATAATGAATTGTTTGGAATTTATTAGCTCGTAGGTTCCTCAAGAAAACGGTAGCGAAACCCTATTAACCTCTCGTGATTTAAATTACTATTATTTTTCTCTAGTGCTATCCAACGAAAACCTCCTAACCCATATGGATCTACTAGCCTTAATAAGGCTTCTCTTCTTTCTAGAGCTTGATCTAGCTCACTATTAGGAAGTGATTGTAAAGAATAAAGGCGACCTGAGAGTCCTAATGCTAAGAGAGCCTCTCCTTGAAGAGTTTCTCCAATAAAAGACCATCCATTTTCAGCGGCATAAAATTTCAAAGTCTCCAAGCAAACATGAGAAGTTAAATCGTAAGAACCTGGGTTAAGGAATAAATCTGAAGTAGCCTTTTGATTGCGATAAGCCAAAAGTGTTCCTGTCGATCTTGACGGACTATAATAACGAGAGGCTTTTAAAAAGTAATCAATTAATAATAAAGGACCAAATTTTAATGCTTTAGACGCTTTTTCAAGCCAAGGATTTAACTCAATATGCCATTCACTAGTCCAACCATCATTAGCTCCCTTAGGAGGAATATTAAAATCGTATTTAACGCATATATCCTCTATTGATCTAGTTAACGAACTGGTTAAAGGTAGTGTTGTTGACGTAATCATTTGATTGCCTTCTTTCTCAAACAAAGTTATAGCCTCTCTCAAAATCTCATCACCTCTAAAGACAATTCTCTCCACAGGAAGAGCATCCAGAACCTCATTAGCAATCATTACACCAATAACAGGATTGATTTCTAATTCTTCAAAGTTAGACCAACGAATTGACACATTTTTTACAGAACTCAATTTATTTTTCTGACGAGTTACCATTCCTTCATTTAACTCAATCAAAACAATTTCAAGTCTGTTAAATATATCGGGAGAATATTTCTCAATAGAGGAAATAAAATCAAGTATAAGATCAGCCTCACCAGGTCCAACCTCAACCAAAGTTAATTTCTGATTAGCTGGAATTTTTGCTTGCAACTGTCGAAATAATTCGACTAGCTGAATAGTTAATAGCTCACAAAAGTCTTTACCTAAAGAAGCAGACGTAACAAAATCACCATCTTTGCCAATTCTCAAACGACCAGTAGCATATGCACCAAATTGAGGGTCATTTAGAGCCCAATCCATATACTCATAGAATCCAACGCTTCCACCAGCCTCATCAATTAGCTTGGCCAGCCAGGTTGGACAAATCGCAGAAAAGCGATCCATTGGAGAGAATGCAAAAGAATCAGGTATACCCATGGGAGCACATCAACAGAAAAGATTTCTATCGGGCCTTATGGCATTAATAATTTTGCTTATATCAACTTTGCCCGCGTATGCCTATAACAATCCTCAATTGCTTCCGGAAGAGACAACACCAGTCATTGATTTAGCAAGAACCCTTAGTCAGGATCAGAGAACTAATCTTGAAGAATCCCTTTCTGAATATGAAGACAGGACAGGATGGAAAATAAGAGTTCTTTCACAATTCGAAAGCACACCTGGACTGGCAGTCCGTAAATATTGGCACCTTGATGAACGAAGCTTACTTCTAGTAGCTGACCCACGGGGGGGAAATCTTCTAAATTTCAATGTGGGGGACGCATATTTTGCTCTAATGCCAAGAATATTTTGGGTGGAGCTTCAAACTCGATATGGAAACCAGTACTACGTAAGAGATCATGGAGAAGATGGAGCAATACTCGATGCAATTTCATCTGTCGAAACATGTCTAGACCGTGGAGGATGCCAAGTTGTTCCAGGTCTTCCTAAAGAACAATGGCTTTGGACATTAGTAACATCAATACTTGGGGGACTTATCGCAGGATTTGCGGCCTACCCTAAAGATCAAGGGAAATTAATTGCCTGGTCATGGTTGTTGCTTTTATCTCCTCTTTGGGTAATGCTTTTTGGAATCTTTGGCATTGCTCCTATAGTAACAAGAACAGAAGAAATACTACCTTTATTTCAAAAT
>CACEWU010000041.1 GCA_902563335.1 uncultured Prochlorococcus sp.
AAGTCCATTGCAGAAGATCTGCTCCAAACATCTAATCTATCAAATTTCGTGGAAAGTCAAAGTCAAATCAATAGAAAAACCTCCAATCAAGTTAATTGGTTAGGTCTTCTTCTCTTTGTGCTATTGGTAATTAGTGGTGGTTTTTTCTGGAGGTTTCGATCTCCTAGTAATGAAGGAACAGACTTAAGCGACTATACGGTTGCGGCAGAAAGTGGAACTCTTCCTGGATTAATAACAGCAAGTGGAGAATTAAAGGCAATTAGGACCGTTAATGTCAGTCCTGAGAAACAGGGTCTCCTAAAGGAATTATATGTAAAAGAAGGTGACCTAGTTAAAACAAATCAGATTATAGCAAGAATGGATGGAGGTGATTACATGTATCGATTGGATGAATTAAGAGCAGATCATGAGAAAGAAAGATCTTCATTCGAACGCCGACAAAATCTTTTTAAGGAAGGGGCTATTAGTGCTGAGCAATATGATGAATATCGAAACCGCTTCCTTTCAAGTAAAGCTCGACTTCAGCAAAGGGAGGTTGAAGGAGAAGAATTATTAATTCGTGCGCCGTTTAGTGGAGTAATTACCACGAGATTTTCTGAACCTGGTTCTTTTGTTGCTCCAACTACAAGGGCATCATCAACAATTGGCTCTACCAGTTCATCAATTCTTGAATTGTCTCAAGGGTTAGAGGTGGTAGCAAAAGTTCCTGAAAGTGATATTTCTCGAATTGGAATTGGCCAGGAAGCAAATATTCGTGTTGATGCTTTTCCCAATAAACGATTTAAAGCAAAAGTTATTGAAATAGCTCCAAGAGCTTCTAGAAATGATAATGTTATTTCCTTCGAAGTTACTCTCTATTTATTAGAACCAGCAAATGACCTGAGAATAGGGATGACAGCAGATGTAGATTTTCAAACAGGTGAGACTAACGAAAGTACATTGGTCCCAACGGTGACCATTGTCACTGAAAATGGTTTGCCAGGAGTCCTTGTAGTTGGAAAAGATAATCAACCTTTATTTAAAAGGGTTGAGTTGGGAACAAGTAGTGCTAACAAAACTGCAATCATTAAGGGAATTAATAAAGGTGATTTGATTTTTATAGATTTGCCGCCATGGGCAAAGAAAAAACGTGATTAACTTGCATCATCATTAACTTACAGCTTTTATCTATATGTCTGTCGAAACAGAAAAGCCAGTTTTACTTCTTGTCGATGGCCATTCATTGGCTTTTCGTAGTTTTTATGCTTTTAGTAAGGGAGGGGATGGGGGCTTAGCAACTAAAGAAGGAATTCCAACCAGCGTCACTTATGGATTCCTTAAATCATTGTTGGACAATTGTATATCTCTTCGCCCTAAAGGAGTAGCCATAGCTTTTGATACGGCTGAACCTACCTTTAGGCATAAAGCAGATATAAATTACAAAGCAAATAGAGATGTTGCACCTGAAATTTTCTTTGAGGATTTGAGACAGCTTCAAATGATTCTTGAAGAGCTATTAAATCTTCCTCTTTGTATAGCACCAGGTTATGAAGCTGATGATGTTCTAGGAACTCTTGCTAATAAAGCTTCTGATGAGGGTTGGAAAGTCCGAATTCTTTCTGGTGATAGAGATCTTTTCCAATTGGTTGATGATCAACGGAATATTGCAGTTTTGTATATGGGAGGAGGAGCTTATTCGAAAAGTAGTGGACCAACTTTTATAGATGAATCGGGAGTAGAGGCCAAACTTGGTGTCTTTCCTAAAAAGGTTGTAGACCTAAAGGCTTTGACTGGTGACAGTTCAGATAATATTCCTGGAGTTAAGGGCGTCGGCCCTAAGACAGCGATAAATCTTCTGAAAGAGAATGGAGATCTTGATGGCATTTACTCTGCATTAAGCGAATTAGAATCTGAAGGTGATAAATCATCTCGGGGGGCACTAAAAGGAGCCGTAAAAGCAAAGTTAAAAAAGGATAAGGACAACGCTTTTTTATCAAGATTTCTAGCAGAAATTCTTATTAAAGTTCCTTTACCCGAAGAGCCAAGATTGATACTTGGGAAAGTAGATGAAGAAGCTCTAAAAGGTCGTTTAACAGAACTAGAGCTTAATAGTTTGGTTCGTCAGATACCTAGCTTTGTCGAAACTTTTTCGAAGGAAGGTCATCATTTAACTGAAACAAAAAAAACTTCAACTAACGAAATATCAGAGGAACAAAGAAAAACTAATCTAGGTGATATTCCCAATATTAATCCAAGAATAATAATTTCTTCTGATGGGATCTCATCATTAGTTAAGCACTTATTGAGTTGTCAGGACCCTCTTGAGCCAGTTGCTATTGATACAGAAACAACAAATATAAACCCATTTAAGGCTGAGTTGGTTGGTATAGGAATTTCTTGGGGTGAAGGTTTAGAAGAGCTATGTTATATACCTATTGGTCATAAATCTAGAGAAGACCTTTTGAATGGGGAAAATGTAAATCAATTACCTCTTGAAAGTGTACTGAAAAAATTATCTTTCTGGTTGTCAAGCCCTAAACATCCAAAGGTCTTGCAGAACGCTAAATATGATCGATTAATTTTTCTTCGTCATGGTCTTGAGCTTAATGGTGTTGTTATGGATACACTTCTTGCCGATTATTTGTTGGATGCAAATGCAAAGCATGGACTAGATGCTATTGCAAGAAGAGAACTTGGCTTTTCTCCAATTAGTTTTAGTGATCTTGTGGGCAAGGGGGAGACATTTGCGGATGTTGATCTTGATTCTGCAAGTCGTTATTGTGGTATGGATGTTCACCTAACAAGAATTCTTTCTAGAATCCTTCGTGAAAAAACTACAAGATCTTGGCTCGGCGTTAATTGATCTTCTTGAGCAGGTTGAGCAACCTTTGGAGCCAGTGCTTGCAGAAATGGAATCAACTGGTATTCGTATTGATATTCAATATTTAAATTCTCTTTCTAGTGAACTTCGGGAAACTCTTGAAAGCATTGAAAAGAAAACTTATGAGGCAGCAGGAGTTGAATTCAATTTGTCATCACCAAAGCAATTAGGAGAGATCTTATTTGAAAAACTTCGGTTGGATAGAAGGAAATCAAGAAGGACAAAAACTGGTTGGAGTACTGATGTAAGTGTTTTAGAGAAACTTGAGTTAGATCACCCTGTAGTCGCACTTGTAATAGAGCATAGGATGTTAAGCAAATTAAGGAGTACATATGTTGATACACTTCCTAAATTAGTAGAGAAAGAAACTGGTCGAGTACATACAGATTTCAATCAGGCAGTTACAGCGACAGGTCGACTAAGTAGTAGCAATCCAAATTTACAAAATATTCCAATACGAACAGAATTTAGCCGTCGAATTCGAAAGGCTTTTCTTCCTAAAAAAGATTGGAAACTTCTTAGTGCTGATTATTCTCAAATAGAACTGAGGATCCTTGCTCATTTATCAGGGGAGGAACTATTACAGGAGGCATTTCGCAATGGTGATGATGTTCATGCTTTGACCGCAAGACTATTGCTAGATAAAGACGATATTTCTTTGGAAGAACGTCGTTTAGGCAAGACAATTAATTTCGGGGTTATTTATGGAATGGGTGCTCAACGATTTGCTCGGTCAACAGGTGTTACTAAATCTGAAGCTAAAGAATTTCTGAGTCGTTTTAAGTTGCGATATCCAAAGATTTTTTCTTTTCTAGAATTGCAGGAGAGGCTTGCTCTCAGCAAAGGGTTTGTAGAAACATTGTTGGGAAGGCGCCGCTTTTTTCACTTTGATAGAAATGGTTTGGGTCGTCTTCTTGGAAAAGATCCTTATGAGATAGATCTAGATCTCGCAAGGCGAGGAGGGTTGGAGGCTCAGCAACTACGAGCAGCAGCAAATGCCCCTATTCAGGGTTCAAGTGCGGACATAATCAAGGTGGCTATGGTGCAGTTACAAGAAATGCTGAAGCTTGCAAACTTGCCTGCTAATCTTCTTTTACAGGTACATGATGAACTTGTATTAGAAGTAGATCCCAATTTTTTGACGGAAGTGAAGGCTCTAGTAATTAGAACAATGCAGCAGGCTTTTTCTTTAGATGTCCCTTTAGTCGTTGATATAGGTGTTGGTAATAATTGGATGGAGGCTAAATAATAGATATCTAGGACCTTTGGCCATAGGCCTTTATAACCCTCCATAACAACGTGTCTCTGCGACTTACAAATACGCTCTCTCGCAAGACGGAAGTGTTCCGTCCACTCAAGCCAGGTCAAGTAAGCATTTATTGCTGTGGGGTAACTGTTTATGACTTGTGTCACCTTGGCCATGCTCGTAGTTACATCGTTTGGGATGTGCTTCGTAGGTATTTGATTTGGCAAGGTTATGCTGTGAAATTTGTCCAAAATTTCACAGACATTGATGACAAGATTCTAGACCGCGCAGCTAAGGAGGGTTGTGCCATGCAGGAGGTAAGTGATCGCTATATAAAAGCATTTCATCAAGACATGGATGCACTTGGCATTTTGCGGGCTGATCGCATGCCTCGAGCTACTAAATGCTTAGATGAAATTCGAACTCTGATTAAGGAATTGGAGGCCAGAGGTGCTGCCTATTCAGTAGATGGTGATGTCTACTTTGCGGTTTTAAAGCATTCTGGCTATGGAAAACTAAGTGGTCGAGATCTTCTGGAACAGCAGTTAAATGCTGATGGCCGAATAGCAGAAGATCAAGAAGCTAGAAAACAACACCCATTTGATTTTGCCTTGTGGAAGGGAGTGAAAAGAGATAAGGATGAACCTAGTTTTCCTTCCCCTTGGGGACCTGGGAGGCCTGGTTGGCATATTGAATGCTCAGCAATGGTTCGTGAAGAATTGGGCAATACCATTGACATCCATTTGGGTGGTGCTGATCTGGTTTTCCCTCATCACGAAAATGAAATTGCTCAATCTGAGGCTGTTAGCGGGAAAGATCTTGCGCGGTTTTGGTTGCACAACGGGATGGTTAATGTAGGGGGTCAGAAGATGAGCAAATCATTAGGTAATTTCACAACGATTCGATCTCTTCTAGGGAGGGGAGTATCCCCAATGACCCTTAGATTGTTTGTATTGCAGGCTCATTATCGTAAGCCGCTTGACTTTACTGAGGAAGCTCTTAAAGCTTCCTCAGTAGGCTGGAAGGGTCTTAATGCAGCCCTTTGTTTGGGAATTAATTTCTCTGAAAGTCTTGGTTGGTTTGATAAAAATTCTTTACGAAATGAAGTTGATACTTTACTAGGTTCTATTAAGGAGCAATTAGATCAATTACGTCAACGATTTATAGATTCAATGGATGATGATCTTAATACTTCAGCTGCTCTTGCGGTTCTTTTTGAACTTGCGCGTCCCCTTCGTTCTTTAGCTAATCGATTGGATCGTGGAGATATCACTGCTATAGAAGAAAATAACGGTATTAATTTTTATTCGCGTTGGAAACTTCTTGTTGAGTTGGCTCAGGTACTTGGATTAAAGGCAGAAGAATCCTCTAAGGTCGAATCTTTGGATAATTCTTATAATGATGAGAAGAATATTCAAGAAGCTATATCTTTACGTAAAGAGGCAAAAGCTGCTCGTAATTTTGTTAAAGCTGATCAAATAAGAGAGCACCTAAAGACATGTGGAATTGAATTAATTGATAAGCCTGGTGGAGTAACCGAATGGTTCCGTAAATAAACTCTCATTGGGTTTTTAGACTGCTAAGTAAGTACGTCATCATTGCCAATTTTTGAATGTTTCTTCAAGGACAACAATAAGTCCTATTGCAATGGCTGGTGTAGATACCCACCTTAAGGTCCAAAGTAGACATTTTGTTTTTAATGTTGAGGTTTTGGTATTAGTTAGATCACTTTTAAAAAGATTTGGAACAGCCCATCCCATCAGCATAGCAAGTATGAATCCAGAAGAAATTAAGAGTGTATTCATAATTGAATCTATTTGGATAAGGAAATTCACATTTATGGCAGATGGAAGGCCAATTAGAGCAATAAAGATAACAGATATCCATACGGATTTTGTTCTACTCCATCCAGTGCGATCTATCAAAGAACTAACTGGTACTTCAAGCAAGGATATGGCAGATGTAATAGCTGCTATATAAACAAGAGTGAAAAAGAAGACGCTGACAAACCAACCAATTAGCCCTAGAGAAGAGCTAGCAAGACCATGAGGAAGTGTTGAAAAAAGTGTTCCAACACTTCCCTCCCCTACTAACTCACTTAAACCAAGGATTGCTACTAAAGGGAATGTCACACATCCAGCAATTAATCCTACTGCTGTATCCATAGTAACTACAGCAACTGCTTCTCCAGGAATGGAACTTCGACTATCTAAATAAACTGAATATGCCAAAATCGCACCTATTCCTGTACCTACTGAGAAAAAGGCCTGCTTAAAGGCATTGCTTATGGTTGTTGGGTCAGTTAATTTGCTTGAATCCCATCCAAATAAAAAGGCATAACCCTCACTAGCATTTT
>CACEWU010000042.1 GCA_902563335.1 uncultured Prochlorococcus sp.
TAGGGAATACGCTTGTTGTTGTAGAGCATGATGAAGAAACAATACGTGCTGCTGATTATGTAGTTGATATAGGACCTGGAGCTGGAGTTCATGGTGGTGAGATTGTTGCAAAAGGGTCGGTTGAAAATTTGCTATCCGCTGAAGATTCTTTGACAGGTGCTTATTTAAGTAGACGTAGAAGTATCCCTACGCCTAAGGAGCGACGAAGTTCAGGAACTCGCAAGCTTAGTTTGATTAATTGCAATCGCAATAATCTCAAAAATCTTACTGTTGATTTCCCTCTTGGTCGACTAGTTGCAGTTACAGGTGTGAGTGGAAGTGGTAAAAGTACTTTGATTAATGAATTGCTTCATCCTGCATTAAATCATAGTTTGGGATTAAAGGTTCCTTTTCCAAAAGGACTGAGTGAATTACGTGGGATTAAATCCATAGATAAGGTTATTGTTATAGATCAATCACCTATAGGTCGTACTCCCAGATCAAATCCTGCAACTTACACTGGTGCTTTTGATCCTATACGTCAGGTTTTTGCTTCAGCGATTGAAGCAAAAGCCAGAGGCTATCAGGTAGGTCAATTTAGTTTTAATGTTAAAGGAGGACGATGTGAGGCTTGTAGGGGGCAGGGAGTAAATGTTATTGAGATGAATTTTTTACCGGATGTATATGTTCAGTGTGATGTATGTAAAGGTGCACGTTTTAATCGTGAGACTTTGCAAGTTCGATATAAAGGCAAAACTATTGCTGATGTTTTAGAGATGACAGTTGAACAGGCTGCAGAGGTTTTCTCTGCTATTCCTCAGGCTGCAGATCGACTAAGAACTCTTGTTGATGTTGGTCTTGGTTATATTAAACTTGGGCAGCCTGCTCCTACTCTCTCTGGTGGAGAAGCACAAAGAGTAAAGCTTGCAACTGAATTGTCTAGACGAGCCACTGGAAAAACTCTGTATTTAATTGATGAACCAACTACTGGGCTTAGTTTTTTTGATGTTCACAAGTTAATGGATGTTATTCAAAGATTAGTTGATAAAGGAAATTCAATTGTTGTCATTGAACATAATTTAGATGTTATTAGGTGTTCTGATTGGATTATTGATCTTGGTCCAGAGGGAGGAGATCGAGGTGGTCACATTTTGGCTACAGGGACTCCAGAAGAAGTCGCTTCTCATTCAAATAGCTATACAGCTAGTTATTTGAAGAAAGTTCTGTAGCCTACTTTGCTTCATAATTGACTGTCTTCTTTTTGAGCTGTGAGTTTTTTTATTTCAGTTGCCTTCTCTTTTTTTGTTGACTAAAGCCCTTATTGCTCTAGAGCGATGTTTGTTTTTGAGTCATTTTAGTTTTATTTCGCCATGATTTATCGAACTATAGAGTGCTTATGATTTCTTTAAATCCCTTTGCTTGCAGTTGATTTGACCGAATCGAGAATTATATGGCTGGAATTTATCAACCTTTCTTTAGGTTCTTTAGCCTAAAAGTCTAATTATTATTTTTTCACTTTTAAGCAGGAGGGGTGCATTTGGGTCTAAAGCTCCTTCATTTGAATGTTCATGGTCTTGTTCGATCTCATGATCTTGAGTTAGGACGTGATGCAGATACTGGTGGTCAGACTCTTTATGTTTTAGAGCTAGTTAGAGGATTAGCGGCTCGTCCAGAGGTAGAACAAGTTGATCTTGTGACACGCTTGATTCAAGATCGTCGAGTTTCTTCTGATTATTCTCAAGCAACGGAGGTTATATCTCCTGGTGCAAAGATTCTTAGATTACCTTTTGGACCTAAAAGATATTTACGTAAGGAACTCTTATGGCCTTTTCTTGATGACTTAGCTGATCAGTTGGTTGATCGATTAGTTCAAAATGAAAGACTTCCTGATTGGATCCATGCTCATTATGCAGATGCTGGATATGTAGGAGCTTTGGTTAGCCGCAGATTGGGAATTCCCCTTGTTTTTACTGGTCATTCCTTGGGAAGAGAAAAGCAACGTCGGTTACTTGCCGCAGGTATTGATCATGAGCAAATTGAGCAGACATATTCCATTAGTCGTAGGATTGATGCTGAAGAATTAGCTTTAGCTCATTCAAATTTAGTAATTACAAGTACACGCCAAGAAGCTGATAAGCAATATGCACGTTATGGCAGATTTGTACCTCAGGTGGCTGAAGTTGTTCCTCCAGGGGTTGATTCTAGTCGCTTCCACCCACATCAATCTGCCAAAGAAAATGTAAGTATTGATGAAGTTTTAGCACCTTTTTTACGACTACCTTCCCTACCTCCACTGCTTGCTATTTCTAGAGCAGTAAGACGTAAGAATATTCCTGCATTGGTTGAGGCTTATGGTCGTTCCCCTGTATTACGTCAACGTCATAATCTTGTTTTAATTCTCGGATGTAGAGAGGATCCTCGTCAATTAGAGAAACAATCTAGAGAGGTTTTTCAACAGGTTTTTGATTTGGTTGATCGTTATAATCTCTATGGATCTGTTGCTTATCCTAAGCAACATCAAAGACAGCAAATTCCTTCAATTTATCGTTGGGCAGCAAAGCGAAAAGGTCTATTTGTCAATCCTGCCTTGACTGAACCTTTTGGTTTGACTTTGCTTGAGGCTGCTGCATGTGGATTACCTATTGTTGCTACTGATGATGGAGGCCCAAGAGACATTTTGTCTTGTTGTGAAAATGGTTTGATAGCTGACGTAACTGATCTTGAAGCATTACAAGATTCTCTTGAGCAGGCTGGTTCAGATAGTGATCAATGGCGACGATGGAGTGATAATGGAGTTGAAGCAATTGCAAGAAATTTTAGTTGGGATGCGCATGTTTGTAAGTATTTAGCTTTGATGCAAAAACGATTAACAGTTTCAGAACCAGTAAGGACATATCTAAAAGCCATTAATGGAGATCAATTGACAAATCCTTTATCGAAACGATTGCTTTTGCTTGATCTTGATAGCAGTTTGGAACATATTCAAAAAGAAGAAGTTGCTTTACTTCGCCAAAGTCTGGAAAAGGATGGTGCAGCAGTTAATGGATTGGGAGTCATTACTGGAAGATCAATCGCATCAGCAAGGTATAGATATTCAGAATTATGTCTTCCTATGCCACGTGTTTGGATTTGTCGAGCTGGAACAGAGATTTATTATTGTCAAGAAAATGATTTAGACCCTTTTTGGCAATCGATTATTAACCATGACTGGGATCGTCAAGCTGTGGAAAGTGCTCTATCAGATTTGAAAGAACATCTTCTACTTCAAGAGTTAGAACAGCAGGGTCCTTTTAAGGTTAGTTATCTATTAAAAGAGCCAGGTGAGTCTATTTTACCTTTAGTTAGAAAGAGATTGAGACAAAGATCTCAAGCGGCAAGGCCTCATTTGCGATGTCATTGGTATTTGGATGTAGTTCCACTTCGTGCATCTCGTGCGGAAGCTATTCGGCATCTTGTTCTTAGATGGGGGGTGCCATTAGATCAAGTTTTTGTAGTTGCAAGTCAGCAAGGCGATGCAGAATTGCTTCGAGGATTGACTACTGCAGTTGTCCCCGCAGAGCATGATCCTTGTTTAGAGAGTTTGAGATCACAACATAGGGTCTTTTTTGCTTCGAGATCTCAGGCTATTGGGGTTCTTGATGGATTAAACCATTATCGATTTTTTTCAAATCGTTAGATTTCCCGTTTTGTTTTCTATAACTTCGATCTGCTTTGCTGCATGATCTGCTTTTAATATTGCTTCGTTAATAGTATCTCCTTTAGCTAAAGTGACGCCCATTCGCCGACCTTTTTTAGAGTTTGGCTTCCCAAATAGTAAAACCTTAGTATTGTCAGCCTCTAGTGCATTCTCTAAGCCTTTATAGGCAACAGATTCGAATACTTCTTTTGCTAAAATTACTCTACTTGCTGCTGCATGATCTTGAGTAATTGAAGGGATAGGTAGCCCTAGTATTGCTCGAAGATGTAATTCGAATTCACTTAGGTTTTGACTAATTAGTGTTACCAGGCCAGTATCATGTGGTCTTGGAGACAGCTCTGAAAAGATTACTTCTTTTCCACAAATAAAGAATTCAACTCCAAACACTCCAGCGCCACCAAGCTCATTGGTAATTATTTCAGCCATAGCTTGAGCTTGCTTTAATTGTTCAGTATTTAATACTGCTGGTTGCCAGCTTGATTGGTAATCACCATTTGCTTGTTCATGTCCAATGGGTTCACAAAAAAGCGTAGGACCATGTCTTTGTCGGACTGTTAGGAGTGTTATTTCAAGATCAAATCGTAAAAATTCTTCTACAATTACTCTGGGAGATGTACCTCTGGCCTCTTTCATTGCATAATCCCATGCGGCTTGAAGTTCGTTAGATGTTTCTACAATGCTTTGCCCTTTGCCAGAGGAACTCATTACAGGTTTTATTACGACTGGCCATCCAAGCTGAGAAGAGATCTTTATGAGTTCCTCTTGACTTGATGCATAGTCAAATTTAGCTGTTTTGATTCCTAATTTTATGTTCGCTAAATCTCTAATTTTATCTCTATTCATAGTAATAGTTGTTGCTTTAGCGTTAGGGATTACAGTGATCCCATTGTTTTCTATATCGATTAGTGCATTAACAGCTAGTGCTTCTATTTCTGGAATAATTATGTCAGGTTGATGCTTAAGGATAGCTTTTTTTAATATTTTTTCGTTTGTCATGTCAAATACTTCTGCTTTGTCTGCGACTTGCATAGCAGGAGCATTTGCGTAGCGATCACAAGCAATTACTTGGCATCCAATTCTTTTTGCTGCTATCACAACTTCTTTTCCAAGCTCACCACTACCAAGGAGCATCAATTTTTTTGGATAGATAGTCATGGGTGAGTAAATAAAAAAGAAATTTGTTTTTTGATAAGTTTTAGTTCTTATCAGGAGTTGATGAGTTGCTTTTAGACATTAGAATTTTTAGTTGGAATTAAAGTTAATTGTCTATAGGGTGGTTCTTCATTTATGAACCCCCAAGATTCAAAAATAGCTGGGTTTGGATGAGTGATAAGTTGTTTTTGTGATTCTTTTTGTAGTTTGAAGCCTTCTTTTGACATTCGTCTCATTAACTTTGCGGATTCTTCAAATCTTGATGCCATAGCTTCCAGGCTTGTGCAATCGCTTGTTAATCCAGTTTCTTTCCATGTAAAGTAGCTCATGATTAATTAATGATTTGGACGAAGTAGTAATCCGAGTACAACAAAATATCCAGTTGTTAGCCAAAAATTTCCTACTATTGTTTCTTCTTTATTCCCTAACAGCTCATAATGGTGATGTATAGGTGCCATTAAAAATATTCGTCGACCGATGCCAGTTGAAATCTTCGTTGCTTTAAATACCAAAACTTGAATAATTACTGATGCTGATTCAGCCAGCAGTACGCCACCCATAATAAATAAGGTCCAAAGATTGTTCGTAAGTAAGGCAACTCCACTTAATGCAGCCCCCATTGCTAATGAGCCAGTATCCCCCATAAAAATTTTGGCAGGATTCTGATTATGCATTAGAAATCCAAGCCATGTTCCAGCCATTGCCATACAAAATGCTGCAATATCTACATATTCATTGTTTTCTCTGAGTAATAGCTCCAATCCAAGGCCAGTAAAAATTAATACACCGCAGCCACTCGCTAAGCCATCTAGTCCATCAGTAAGATTAGTAGCATTGCTTTCCGCAAGTAATACAAATAGTCCGATTGGTAATATTAATATTCCTGTTTCTATCGATAATCCAAGTGGCAGGCTGATAGATGAGTTGATCCATCCTTGCCAGTTCAGCCATAAAATAAATACAGCTCCGGCAGCTGTTTGAAGCAATATCTTTGCTATAGGACTTAGTCCCATATTTCTTTTAGTTGTGAAACTACGCCAATCATCGAAACAGCCAATTCCCATGTAGGATAATGTTATGAAATCAAGAGCGATAATTTCTCCAAAATGTGGCTTATTAATGCTGATTAAAGTGCTAATTATTAGGCCAATAGGAATTATAAATAAGCCACCCATTGTTGGCGTGCCTGATTTCTTTTGATGGGCTATGGGTCCCTCTTTTCTTATGATTTGATTTAGTTTTAATTTACGGAGTTTTGGTATTGCCAATTTAGTTACAAAAAAAGTTGCTACCGTGGAAGTAATTAATGGGAAGAAAAGTAAGTTTTTAGCTGTATAATTATCAGCTACAAAGCTTGTTATAAATACACACCCTGTTAGTACAATGGTAAATACGTTTGATTGGGATAACCATCGTTGGCTTTCCACGTTAATAATAGAATTTTTGTTTATTAAGAGTAAGTCTTTATAGCTTATTTTGTGCTTTTGTCGTATTTGTGTA
>CACEWU010000043.1 GCA_902563335.1 uncultured Prochlorococcus sp.
TTTCGTTTATTGAAGGTTTTCCTATGAAGGAAATATTTACTTGCTTGTATGATACTGCTGAAATTTTAAAAGCTTTTGTGTATTAGCCACTGAGAAAGTAAATATTGTCCTCTCTTGAAGTATTCAATTGAGTTATTGGTAATAAGATGAACTATAGTTTCTAAAGACGAAGGATTATTTTGGCTACTTATTTGATAACAGGTTCTAATCGTGGCATAGGCTTAGAGTATTGCAGGCAGTTGAAAGAAAGAGGAGATGAAGTTATCGCGACATGTCGTGTGTCATCTTCAGAATTAGATTCTCTTGAAATAAGGGTTGAGTCGGGGGTTGATGTTACTTCAGGAAGTTCTGTTTTGAATCTAAAAGATAAAATCAAAGAAATTCCTATCGATGTATTAATTCAAAATGCAGGGATAGCAGAATTTAATTCGCTATCGGATCTAGATCCTGAAAGTGTACTTCGTCAGTTTGAGGTTAATGCACTGAGCCCATTGTGCTTTACACATTCATTCTTAGAGAATATGAGAGAAGGTTCAAAAGTCATTCTTATGACTAGTAGGATGGGCTCCATTGATGACAACACATCCGGAGGTTCATATGGATATAGAATGTCTAAATCTGCTCTATGCATGGCCGGAAAGTCTTTATCTATTGATTTGAAGTCGCGTGGGATTCTTGTAGCTATTTTGCATCCCGGATTGGTTAGCACTCGAATGACAGGATTCACAACTCATGGAATTACTCCAAAGGAATCTGTTAATGGTCTTCTTGCAAGGATTGATTCGCTAACAATTGATAATTCGGGCACTTTTTGGCATTCCAATGGAGATATTCTTCCTTGGTGATTTATGTTTGCTTTTATCTACTGATTTACTAATTATTATTTTCTTGCCAATAATCTATAGTTTATTTTATATATCTGCCCCACTCTCTAGGTTTAAATTTATAGCAATTGCCATGGCCTGGTAATAATCATTCAATGTCAATATTTAACAGCCTTTGGACTGATATCAATTGTTCTGACCAATTCCACCAGCAATAATCTTTTGATGCGACGATTACTTTTTTGAGGGATTCCACCAAAGATGATTTCCACTAAAAAGTATTTGTTTTTGATCACCTAGCAAAGCAACCATTGAGCCTGCTGTATGACCTGGTGTAGGGATTAGTTTCAGATTTTTCCCAATAAATAGACTATCCACCCCTTCCAATAGGCGTTCTGCTTCAGGAGCAGCATCTGCATGACTTTTGTGAATCCATCTTTTGCACTTAAATTCTTTGACCCAGTTTTTGTGGTCTGCAACATCATCTTTATGGGTTAGGATCATTTGACTAATGCCTCCCATTTTTTGAATTTGTTTGGCTAGTGAATTATTCCATCGGGGAGAATCAATAAGTACATTTCCTTCTGATCTTCTAATTAGCCAACTATTCGCTCCGAAACTTTTCTTGGCACTCCATCCGCAGTAATAAACATCTCCTGAAGAATGTTTAGTTATTGGAATTGGAAAGAGATCATTAGTGACCTTAGAAGTTATTTCATTATGAGAACCAATTGCGTCTACAGGACAATCGACTAGCGCTAAAATAGCTTGATGAGTTTCTTGCGGTCCATTTGGTTGTGTATGAACATAAGAACTAATCACTTGCTTTGGCAAAGTGGTCTGGATCTAGTTGCCAACAGCTAACACAATTTATACAGCTTGAATCCACATAAAATGGACCATCTGCATTGATTTCGAGGCGATTTTTCGTTTGGGGAATAGTAATTGAATAACCTAGTCAATTCATTAATTTTTTTACTCTTAGGCAAGGTAAGGAAAGTAAACAAAGTACACCTATTAGAGCTCCTGGAGAGAGATTGAGGACAATCGCTAGAAAAAAGCCTACAAAAGAAAAAATGATTCCAAATCCGGAAGAACGAATCATTGCAGAACGCAAACTAGGTGCCTGATATAAACCAAAAAGGGCTGGAGCTGAAAGTAAGCCTATAACCAAAACAACACCGACAGCTGCCATGGAACTAACAACAACTAGTGCAGTTACAAAACCAAGTGCTAATCGTAACGAAGAAACATTTAGCCCACTCGCAGCTGCACCTTCAGGATCTAAACCTAGAAAAACCAATTTCTGATATGAAGTTTTTAATAGGAATAATAATGCAATTGCTGCAAGTAATGTCCTAATCAGATCATTAGGACCGACGGAAAGAAGGTCACCAAATAAAATAGATTCGAGGTTAACTCTTATATTTAAAAGAGGAATCAATAAGACTCCTAGGCCAAGCGTACCTGCAAGAACAGTATTAATAACAGCTTCATTTTCTCCATTCCTTGTTAGGGCTAGTCTTTCTGCAACAAGAGCCCCGATTAACCCACTGAGGACCCCACCTAATGCAGGATCAATTCCTATAGATAGAGCTAAAATTATTCCTGGGACTACTGCATGGGAAATTAAATTAGCTTGCAGCAGACGACGATGTGTAATTAAGACAGAACCAGTTGCAGGACAAAGAATGCCTACTAAGAGTGACATTATAAATGGCGAAGCCCACCAATTTGCAAAAATTTCTTCTAGCAAGGTATTTAAAGACTAATGTCTGTAGAGGTTCGTGATTTGAAGGCCAGAGCATGGTCGACCACAAGACTGGTCTGACGATTCGTCAGCAATTGATATTGGAAGAGTTGAAGAATTGTGCTGATGAGATTACCGGCCAACAACTTCATCGAACACTGATTGCCACTTCTTCCAATATGGGGTTGACGACGGTTTATCGGCATCTTCGTACTCTTCAACAGAAAGGATTGGTGCGATGTCGAAATCTTCCAACAGGGGAAGCACTCTATAGCCCTGTGAATAGGGATCATCATCATTTGACCTGTGTTGACTGCGGCCAAACGCTTGTTTTGAAGACTTGTCCAATAAAAAACATACACTTGCCGAAGGAGCAAACGAAAAACTTCGAGTTGTTGTTTCACACCCTTGAATTCTTCGGACTTTGCAAAAATTGCTACCAGCGTCAGCAAGCTACTTAAGCCGGAATATTGATTAGCCACAACAGTGATTACCCATGCTGTTAATTGATTCAAGCTTGCTTCGAACCTCTTCAGGAGTTCCAAATGCTAAAACGGTTTGGTCAAGAGTGATGACTTTGTCGTAAGCATTTAATGCTTGACCCCAGTCATGACTGCTAACCATTACTGTTAAACCAGCATCAGCAAGTTGACGAATAATACTTAGAAATTGAACCCTAGAGGGAGGGTCAAGAGCCGCACAGGGTTCATCTAAAAGGAAAATAGATGCATTTTGTGCAAGTGTTTTTGCAAGTAATGCTCTTTGTTGCTGCCCTCCAGACAATGCATCTAGTCTTTTCTTGGCCAAAGCAGATAGGCCTACCCTTTGAAGGGAAGCTTCTATTTCACAACATGATTGTTTGGCAATATTAATTTGACCTAGAGCAACTAATTCTTCAACAGTAATAGGGAAGTCCCAATTGATGGAGCTCCTTTGAGGCATTAGTGCAACTGTATGTCGATTCTTTCTTAAAGGGATTTTATCTAAAAAAATTTCGCCTCTATGCGGCAAGCTTTGGCCTTGTAATAGGCGCAGCAAGGTTGATTTTCCTGCTCCATTTGGACCAACAAGAGCAGTAAGAGTTCCTGCTTGAAGCTCTAGGGAAATGTCCTTTAGAACGGACTCTTCTCCATAGGAAAACGAAAGGCTGTTTGCAATGAGATTAGTCAATCAAGAATGCATAAAGCCCACACTTAGACCTTAGCCTATTGAGAAAGAAAATAAAAATGATTTTCATTTCCATACATTCATCGCTATTGCTCGGCGTAAATACTTACGATCACGATTGAAATAATTGAATTTGGCTTCGTGAAACGTCGAGATGCTTTAACAAGGGGGGCCATTGTTTGTAGCTTTTTCCTTGGATCCAGCCTTGCAAAAGCTTCTGAGGTTAAACCGGGTGTAGTTGCTTTTGACGGTGTCCTTTGTGATGTTGTGCGTACTATTGCTTCCAAGGCTGCTGATGTTTACTGTGTGATTCCACCAACTGGAGACCCACACTTTTATCGTCTGAAGCCCAAAGACTTACAAGCTATAGCAAAAGCAGATATTGTTTTTCACAACGGTTTTTATTTAACCCCTTCAGCCTTAAAACTATCTACAAAAGCTTCTGTACTAGCAGTCGCAGAGAAAGCAATGCCCAGATATAAGGGCAAAGATCCACATGTTTGGCATGATCCAAATAATGTCTCTGAAATGGCGGCGATTATTGAACAAAGCCTCCAAAAGATGTTGCCTCAATCTGAGGTCTCGGCACTAAACTCACGTACTGCAAGCGCCAAGGTTGCTCTAAAGGACCTAAGTAACTGGATTTCCGCTCAATTGAGATCGATACCGACTGAAAATCGAGTACTCGTTACTCAACATCGTGCTTTTAGTCATTTGACTAAAAGATTCAAACTACGTGAACTTCCTGTGATTGACTCTTTCGCCACGGGTGGCACCCTCCGACCTTCCAGTCTTGGAAAGATTGTGTCTGAGGTAAAAAAGTCTGGTAGCCGGGTCTTATTCACAGAATCTCTTCCAGTCAACAAGACACTTAAGCGCATCAGTCGGGCTAGCGGCATTCCTGTAATGAATAAGCCTCTATATCCTGATGGACTTGCACCTGGTGGCCTTTCAACAATTGAGACTGCGACCTCGAATATTTGTGTAATTACAAAAGGTCAGGGAAGCACTTGTGATCAAAAAATAGCAGATCAGATTGCTCAAAAATGGGCGAACATTCGTTAATTGCCCTATCACTTTTTTTGCTAACTCAACTACCTAATCAATTTGATGTCTACCAATTTTATTAAAAGACTAAATCCTTTGAAAGCCTCATTGCTCTTAGGCGTTGCATTGACGAGTGTTGATGCTTCATTATTACCTCGTATGGGGCATGCCCACGGGGGAGGAGGAACTGAGCCTTTAGAAGCAGGTGAATTTAGGTTGACGCCTCAAATAACCGTGGAAGCTCATGGTGGTTTTGAAAATAATATTGAAGGCAAACCAGAACATTATGGACTTGATGGACTCTTTGGAGGTTTGATGGAATGGGGATTAGAGAACGGTGGGAAATTCTCTATTGAAGGAGCTTTTGGACCTGTCGGGGTATGGGGTGAAGCAGAACATTTTTATGGTGCTGTTCATTCTGACCATTCTGACCATGACGACCATGACGACCATGACGACCATGACGACCATGACGACCATGACGACCATGAAGAAGAGCATGCTAAGCACGACACTGAATACAAACGAGAAGATTTCCGTGGTTACTTAAAAGCTACCTATGCTCCTAATGATCGCCTTAGTGTTGCAGTAGATACCCAGCCTTATATAGTTACAAAAAATCAAGGAGAAGAAAAGAAAGGGACCAAAAATTCAATTGGAGCAAAAGCTTTATATGCTTTCGGTGAAGGTGATGTTAATTTCGCACTCGGCGATAACTTTAAGGATCTCATTGATGGAGCTTATGTAAGTTTGGAACACCGTCAAGGTTGGGATTCAGTTGGAGAATGGCAAGGTAATTACACAGATCCTAGAGTAGGAGTTGAATTTAATTACGATTTAATTGCATTCAAAATAGAAGGTGGGCCTCGTTTCTTTGTCCCATCATCTGAGGCAAGTACAAGCGAACGTACAGATTTCGCTGGTGAAATAGAGATTGGTCGTGCTGTAGGAGAAAACGCATACGTTTTTATTCATTGGCAACCTACCCGTAGTGATAAGGATGGTTCTGATTGGGGAGAAGGTTGGCAACATCATCTAGGGACAGGAGTTACTTTTCGCTTTTAATTAATTGAACGACTTAATCATCTCTTTTGTGTATTTTTTTACACTCC
>CACEWU010000044.1 GCA_902563335.1 uncultured Prochlorococcus sp.
ACAACTAAGTTAACTGGCTATTCAATCTTTACTGTTGGCGGTACAGATGAAGATTCATCTGATGCAAAGGATGCGGTTACTTTTAACTACACACATCAGTTGAACCTTAAGTCAAGTTTCACTGGTGATGACATGTTGTACACCAGGATTAAAACAGGCAACTTTGGTTCAAGTAATTTAAAGAACTCTGGTGGGGTTTATGTAAACCATGCCAACAGCAATGAGAACACTTTAAAAATTGACAAGCTTTGGTATCAATTCCCAGTTGGAGAAAACCTCCAAGTTTGGTTTGGTCCATTGATCGAGAACTACTACATGTTGGCTAGTGCTCCTTCAATTTATAAGCCAATTTTGAAGGACCTCAAGTTGGGTGGTAATGGAGCCGTATATGGAGCAAGCACTGGACAAGGTTTTGGTGCCGCATGGACTCAATCAGTTGAAGATCGAAGCCAGCCTAGGTTTGCGGTTTCAACTAACTACACAGCTTCAAGTAAAACTGGTTCAACCGCTGATCCAGCAACGGGTGGCATCTTGACTGATGGTGCAAAGGGAATGTTCCTTACTAAGGTTGAGTATGGTAGCCCTCGCTGGCAGGTTTCAGCTGCTTATTCTCATAAAACAGACGATCCCAACGCGTCGGCTGGCTTTGGTACCACAGCAGGTAAGAGTCGCACAGGATCTACTGATGGAATTGGATTAAGGGCCTATTGGAAACCAGAAGAAACTGGTGCGATTCCTTCAGTATCGCTTGGCTATGACATAGCCACAGTTCACGACAGCGGTGCTTCAGGTGCAACTGAGGAAACCACAGCTTGGATGGTTGGACTCTCTTGGAAAGATGCTTTTGCTGATGGTAACTCAGCTGGTCTTGCAATTGGTCAACGTCAGTATGCCTCTGAAGTTGTTGGTTCCAGTTCTGATCCGGCAGATGAGAACTTCATCTGGGAGGCCTATTACACTTTTAAGGTCTCTGACAACATCTCGGTTACTCCAGCTATCTTTGGTTTGACAGATCCAAAGAATGGTTCGGATGATGATGTTACTGGTGCCATTGTTAACACTAAATTTAGGTTCTAAACTAGACCTGGTTTTAGTAAGTTAATAAAAAGCACCCTTTAATAAGGGTGCTTTTTATTTATTCATAGCTCTTTTGCTATTGATATAGATTCCTATCGCAAATATTTAATTACTTAGGCTAAGTTTTATCTAAATAAAAGTGATTAAATGTAATTAGTATTAAAGGGATTCAGTTTTTTTTATAATCTCGTCTTAATTTTGATCGGCTTAATAAGAATTTTTTACCAACAGTTTTCACCTTCCCCTATAGGAATACAGATGTCCTCTTCTTTTGCCTTCTCTCTGGCTGCTTTTGCATCTTTATCGAGTTTGCTTTTGTCATCAATGGCTTGATCTGTCGTCCATTCTTTAAGGCCACCCTGGGGATTATTTCCTGCCTGTGCGAGTTCAGGGTTTAGTGAGTTCGCTGCAATCAGGCTAGCGGTGGCGGCAATAAAGATAGATACAGGAGTATTTTGGGCCATTTTTTTTTAATTTGTCTATATATTATATTGGCTATTGAGGATTTATTTAGTAGGAGATTTGATACGCCTGAATGTGACTAATGTATCTTTTTCTAGTCACCAAAACGGCGGAGTAGGTTGTTATATGCCAGAAAAACAAGGTCAAGTTGAGGAGATCTGCCGTGAGTTGCAAGTAGACCGCGTGCTCCAGAATCGATCAGAAAGAGAGTTTCTCTATCTTCATTGCTACTGATATAGCTTTGGATCCATCCAATGCATACAAGCCGTTGCCCTTGGGTGACAGGCTCTACTGAATGAAGACTTGTGCTGGGATAAATAACAATTTCGCCTGGCTTTAATTTGAATTTTTTTTTGTTTTGAAATGTTTGTATGCATAGTTCTCCTCCAGAATAACTTTCAGGACCACTGAGAAATAATGTGAAGGATAAATCGCTTCTGCCTGAACTCATATAGGCATTATCTACATGCATCCCATAGCCCTGTCCTTCGCTTGTTTTTGAGAAGAGCAAGCCATGTAAACGTGATGGCAGAGCAAAGCTTTTTATTAGTTGATCAGATTTAATTGATTTAATAATTTGGTCACTAAGGATTTTAGACTTTTCTGAATTTCTATCTAATTGAAGGTTTTTTTTGACAATGGCAGCATGAGTACCTGCTGTATTTTTGCCGTCCAGCCAAATAGCATCCTTATCTGAAATAGATTTGCAAATCCTTTTGGCGGATGATTCATCTAG
Source organism: uncultured Prochlorococcus sp. (assembly GCA_902563335.1). Classification (GTDB taxonomy): domain Bacteria; phylum Cyanobacteriota; class Cyanobacteriia; order PCC-6307; family Cyanobiaceae; genus CACEWU01. Next base: position 2,276 of record CACEWU010000044.1, read on the forward strand.
TAATTGGTGGGTCAATAATTCCATTATTCAGGTGATGAGATTTTTATATGATGGGCGAACTAAGCCACTTAGGGATAGAACTTACATTTGATACTTTGGAGAGTAACAAACGATCAGATATCTCCGTGTTTATTCTGGGTAGATCTAGATAAGGTGTAAATATCAATTAATCATTGAGGTTGGATGGTCTTATCTGCTCGTATAAGCTCGTCAATGCTCGCCTCCATTTTTTTTATCGGCGGGATGTTTGCTCAGGGAAGAAGTTCTACCGCTAGAGAAGTTCGGGTTTATTCTGGTAGACATTATAATACAGATAAAAAAGTATTTAAAGAATTTGCAGAAAAAACTGGAATTAGAATCAGGTTGATTGAGGCTGAAGGAATTTCTTTGATAGAAAAATTAAAACGTGAAGGTAAGAATTCTAATGCAGATCTTATTTTGCTTGTTGATGCTGCAAGAATTAATAATGCAGCAAAAGCAGGTTTGTTGAAATCTTATCGTTCGACGAAGTTAGATAAGAATGTGCCAGAGCAATATCGAGACCCACAGGGAAGGTGGTATGCACTTACAAGACGGGTGAGAGTATTGGTGGTTAACCCATCGGAGGTGAATGTAAATGAAGTTAAAACATATTCAGATCTAGCAAAACCTTTTCTCAAAGGTAAGGTTTGCTTAAGAAAAAGGAATAGTCCCTATAATCAATCTTTGGTAGCTGATCAACTAGTGCTTCGTGGGGAGGCTGCTACTAGAAGATGGCTTGATGGAATGATATCAAATGTCTCTCAACCTTATTTTCCTGGTGATATAGGTTTGACCCGTGCAGTTGCCCAGGGCTTGTGTGGGGTTGGGATAGTCAATCACTATTATATTGCAAGGATGCTTGCAGGTGTAAATGGTTCTAAAGACAAAGTTCTTGCAGGGAAAGTAGATGTAATAACGCCTGATCCCGCACATATAAATGTTAGTGCTGGTGGTTTGGCTAGGTATGCCAAAAATAATAAAGAAGCTATTGAATTGCTTGAATATCTTGCTTCTCCTGAAGGAAGCATTGGTCTTGCAGGACCAACATATGAACATCCTTTAAGGGGATATAACTCTTCGAAGGAGCTAAGTGGTTTTAGTACATTTAACCCTGATAAAGTAACAATTAGACAGTTGGGTCGCTTTAATAAAAAAGCAATACAGATTATGTCTCAGTCAGGATGGGACTAAAAGATATTAATATTATTTAAGCTAATAATCTTAAGATGATACATTAAAGAACTATTGTTTTGACTAAAAGTCAACCAAAGGTAGCCAGGAGAGGTGGCTGAGTGGTCGAAAGCGAACGACTCGAAATCGTTTGACGGTTAACCGTCCGTGGGTTCGAATCCCACCCTCTCCGTTCCGACTTCATGTCCGAAGGCGTATCAGAGCGTCCAAAGCAGTCTAGAATCTCGTCCAAATTGAAATATTGTTTTGTATATATAAATTTGATATGAAATTTTATTTTTTTAAAAAAACTTTTCGAGTATGCTTATAATCAATGAATTTTGATAAAAAACATGAAACTAATATCTTCCTTTATCTTTTTCTTTTCATTGCTAATCTCTGGAGCAACAAGTTTACATGCAGAGTATCAACTTGGAGGAGATGAGGTTGTAGAGAAGAAAAAACCAAGAGTTTCTTTTGTGAATGATGATTTTAAATATCCAATGGCTTTCGCTAATAATATTTATGATTTCGTGATGGTTTCAGTTTATGGAACAGCTGCTCCAGGAACTGGAGTGATTATAGCGAAAAAAGATAATTACTATTATCTTTTAACCGCCAATCATGTTGTAGGAGAAATATTGAAAGGGGATCAAATAGAAATTCAAACATTGGATGGAAAATATCATGAAGCTAAGCTATTAAAATTCGATAAGGAAGTTGATGGGGCATTGCTTAAGTTTAAGTCAAATAATAAATACTATCCAGCTTTTATTGATCCAAGAATTAAGCCAAAGACAAGCATGTATATTCTAGTTCAGGGGTATGCATTAGCTTCTAAAGAGGCTAAAAAAGGAAGTCTGAGAAGAGCTTTGGGACCTATAATTACAGTTATTGATGATAACAAAGATGGATATGATATTTTTTATGATGCTGCAACAAATGTAGGAATGAGTGGAGGGGGTGTCTTTACCCATTATGGTCAAACAAAAATAACGGGAGATGGACTAAAAAAATGTACTTTTCCAGAAGATATAAAAAGACCAAAAAGTAGTGATTACCCTTATGGTGGAACATTAGCTGGACAGGTAAGGTTCCATTCTCCAATTTTAGTAGGTATTCATGGTCGCGCTGAATCTTATAGAGCGGGAGGTAAATCAGGGGCAAGTATGGGAATTTCTGTGCATACTTTGCTCTCAAAATTTGGTAAAACTCTTGCAAGCGAAGGTATTACTTCTCTCCCTGGAGAATTAGATACTATGATTTATAAAGATGGATGTCCTGCATATATTGAAGCCCGAAAGGAAATGTTTTTGAAAGATTAAACAAGTAATTTCACTAATTTAATCAATTT
>CACEWU010000045.1 GCA_902563335.1 uncultured Prochlorococcus sp.
ATCCAAGTCTTGACTTAATTGGCTTAAGCCGGCCTGAGACTCCTCAAGCATCTCCTGATCAGGTTCAAGGTCGTAAAGCTCAATAGTTGCATTAGCGTCCTTAAGAACATCCTGCCATTGACTTAATTGATTAATTTGATGCTTAACTTCATCAAGCTCCCGCATATGCTTCTGGGCATTTTGCTGGTCCTCCCAAAAGTCAGGCTGAGTAGCAAGTTGTTCCAGATGCATCTTGCGTGCATTTAGAGCAGGAACGTCAAAGACAGTCCTGAGCTTTGCCCAGGCGGTCAGTTATTACAGACAAATCTCGCTTGAAATCAGTAAGGTCCAGCAAAGGGAAAAGTTTGTTCTAAAGATCTGACGCTATCAGTTGTACTCCCTGAATAGGATCAGGGTCAACAAATAATTTCCCAATGGCCAAGGTCGAGATCTACACCTGGCAATCCTGCCCGTTCTGTCTACGCGCCAAATCTCTTTTAGATAGTAAAGAGGTTAACTACATTGAGCACTCTATTGATGGAAATCAAACAGCTCGCATGGCGATGTCCCAAAGAGCCGATGGACGAACCACAGTTCCGCAAATTTTCATTAACGATATAGGAATTGGGGGCTGCGATGAGCTTCATAGGCTTGAAGAGAACCAAAAGCTAGACATTCTGCTTGCTTCGGCTAACTAAATCCATGAAACAGCTTTTTGTAGTTGATCCTATAGAGCAGATCAATCCTTCTAAAGATTCATCAGCTGCATTAATGCAAGCTGCTCATAGAGCTGCTATTGAGGTTTGGACATGTACACCATCAGATCTTCAAGCAAGAGGAGATAAAGCATGGGTTGTAGCAAAGCCTGTAATTCCAGAGCCCTGGATCACTCTTCATAAATCCCAGAGCTGCCCTCTAGTTGATTTCAATTGCATTTGGATGAGAAAGGATCCTCCTGTTGATGAAGCTTTCCTATATGCAACACATCTATTGGAAGTTGCCGAACGTGATGGTGTTCTTGTTCTAAATAAACCTGCATCTTTAAGAGCATGGAATGAAAAACTTGGTGCGCTACGTTTTAGCCAACTCATGGCTCCAACACTAGTCGCAAGTCGCGTGGGGGAACTAGCATCATTTGCCCGTGAATATGGCGAAGTAGTTCTTAAACCTCTAGGAGGAAAAGGTGGGCAAGGCGTGATTCGAGTAGCCAATGCTGCACCAGGGCTAGAGGCTTTACTCGAATTGGTTACTGACCAAGAAAGCTTGCCTGTAATGATGCAATGTTTTTTGCCGGAAGTTGTAAATGGCGACAAACGAATCCTTATTGTCAATGGGAATCCACTTGGGGCAGTGAATCGTCGTCCTAAATCAGGAGATTTTCGAAGCAACCTTGCTTTAGGCGGAGCGCCAGAACCTACACAACTGAGTGCTCGAGAACAGGAAATCTGTGACGAGCTCTCACCTGCATTGAAAGCCGAAGGTCTTTTTTTCGTAGGAATAGATGTAATTGGCGGAATGTTGAGCGAAATCAATGTCACCAGTCCCACAGGTATTAGAGAAATAGAACGGCTGATGGATATTCCATTAGCAGATCAGGTAATCAACCTTCTTCTAGAAAAATTGTCTTGACAGGTCGATTCCAAATCAAGCTGATCTGCCAATACAGCCAGTTTAAGTCCCACTTCCTGCAGCTCTTTTTCTGCCACTGAACCTCTAACCAATCCTGCACCTGCTATTAATTGCAATTCATTCCTAAATGCATTTCCACATCGAATAGCGACTCGGAATTCTGCATTTCCACAACTATCTACCCATCCAATAGGTGCGGCATAACTTCCACGATCAAATGGTTCAAGAGTACGTAACCAGCTCATAGCTTCACGTCGAGGCAGGCCTGCCACAGCAGGTGTTGGGTGTAATGCACCAGCCAAATGAAGAGGTGACTTCTTATCCGCAATAGCAGTGATTGGAGTATGCAAATGAACCAGACGTCCATGCTTAGCCAGTCTTGGCCGTCTTGGACGACAAGGATCTAAGCCTTGAGCGATCAATTGATCAGTAATGGAAGCGACTACTAATTCGTGTTCTCTGAGATCCTTTTCTGATTTAAGTAAGTCATGATCAGCGTCGTTGCGCCCTGCTGTCCCAGCCAGAGCATCACAACGCAATACCCCTCGCTGAAAGCTTACAAGCCTTTCTGGTGATGCCCCAAAAAATGACTCATCTTTACTGCACTGCCAGAGGAATCGACAACTACCTTCTTGTTGTCGTCTCAAACGACCTAAGATCGACAAAGGATCTAAAGAATCCTTCAACCAAATGGACTGACGAACAGCTAGAACAAGTTTTTTCAGTACCCCAGTATTGACCAAATCTATTCCACGAGTCAAAGCAGGCTTATAACAGTCTTGCCATGGGATTGGAGCTGAGATTCCAGCGACACGGTTAGGAGAATCAGTAAGTCTCTTATCTTTATTGGATACTTGTTGAATGAGGCGCTCACTCATTAACCACAACTGTTCAGCAAGTTCTCTTGCATCAGCCTCATGAGTAGCTACACCATTGAGTCGCAACCACCCATAATGACCTTGTCGAGTCAATTGCCACCTTGGTAGAACAGCTTGAGCTGCTGGGGGTACTCCTACAGTCCTTTGCCTTTCTGAAGTTTGCTCAAAGAATGTAAACGCCAAAAGTATCCTCGGCAGTGCCTGGGCAGGAGCCTTGGGTGTGACATCTATTAATCGCCCCAGAGTGACATCACTAAAGCGTTGTGCAAGCTCAAACCTTCTAGGGCCAGCCAAATCAAGATGCTGGCATTGCCCTGATGCTGCCACACACAGGCCTGGAGCTCCATCCCAAATGAAACGAAATTGCTGTGTCTCAGATAACACGGGCAAACAACTAAGTGGGTCAACGCCCTGTATTGGCAAAGCCAAACTCAACACACACTCATCAGCATTCCTTTCACACCAACCTTTGGCTGATGCAGTCAGAATGTCTCTAAAGGTGGTACCAGCCGTCATACGAAGTGGAAGTGAATCGCAAGGCCTGCTCAAATGTATAAACCTTTACAAGGGATAAAAGGGGCTAATTCAATGCAAGAGCATCAGGATGTTGCATCCCTTTACGCATCGAAGACCGAAAGGAAGCACCTCTGGAAGGCGGCAATTAAGTGGCCTTTGTACTCTGTCGCTGTGATGCCAGTGCTTTTGGCCGCAGGCTGGCGGCTAAGCAATGGGCAAACTGTTCGAATTGACCAGTTAATTGGATTCCTTGTTGCGTCAGTGCTTCTTTTGCTATGGGAAAACTTAACCAATGACCTTTTTGATGCAGACACTGGAATAGATGAATTCAACAAACCCCATTCAGTTGTTGCACTCCTAGGTAAACGCCAACCAGTACGACGTTTAGCCCATATCTCACTTTTTCTAGGTTTGCTCCTAATCCTTTGGCTGTCCTTGAGAAGTAATAGTGCCGTGTTGTTTTTGGTATTGGGAAGTTGCATTCTTGGTTATTTATATCAAGGTCCACCATTTCGATGGGGATACAAAGGACTAGGCGAACCACTTTGCTGGCTAGCTTTTGGCCCCTTTGCTACCACTGCATCACTATTAGTTCTTTCCCCTAGCGACAATTTAACCCCAAATATTCCATGGGGAACAGCAACAGTTTTAGGCGCAGGTCCTGCCCTTGCAACAACATTAGTACTCTTCTGCTCTCATTTTCACCAAGTTGCTGAAGATGCTGCCCACGGCAAACGATCTCCATTGGTTCGACTGGGAACTCAAAGAGCCGCTGCACTAGTTCCATGGTTAATCGCCCTAATACTTGCTTTGGAATGGGCACCTATCATCCATGGAGACTTTCCAATGAGTGCCTTATTTGGAGTAATTGGACTACCTGCAGGCATCTCTTTAATACGTTTACTTAAAAAACATCACAGCAAACCGGAATTAATAAGTGGATGTAAATTTTTGGCCTTGCGATTTCAAGCACTTAATGGAGTAGGGATAAGCCTTGGTTTCGCGATAGCTCCATTCCTTGGTATCGACTTAGCAGCTTAAAAAACGTTCATGGCCCTAACTCTTCAGGTCAAACCCTTTTCATTTCATCTAAACCAACCGCTATACACCTCTCAAGGTGTACTCAGTAAAAAAAAAGGGTGGTTAATCCATATGTCGAGAGAAACCGAAGAGTGTGGTTGGGGAGAAGTAGCTCCCATTAGTAACTCCGAACTCAAAACCTGTGAACATCTTTTAAACGGCCTTGGAAATAAGCCTCAGCGACAAGAGTTAGAAGACAGCATTCCGTTTTGGCCTGGGGCTCTAGCCTCTGGAATAGGAGCAGCCTTAGCAGAACTTGATTCCCAAATTGGTGACAAGACCAATGAAGGATGGTTAACAGCACCACCATCAGCTTTTTTATTACCTACAGGCTCATCAGCCTTGTCACCAATTGATCAAATAGTAAATAACTACAACTCCGTTAATCATCCATTAACTTTCAAGTTAAAGGTTGGAATAGCAAAAAATCTAGACGAACAACAATTGCTCAAAAAAATCTTAAATAGAATCCCAAGCAATGCTCGACTAAGGCTAGATGCAAATGGAGGCTGGAATAGAGAAGAAGCCAAATCATGGATCGTTCATTTTCTTAAAGAACCCCGCCTAGAATGGCTAGAACAACCTCTACCTGCAAAAGATATTGAAGGGCATATTGAATTATCTACACAAATACCAATAGCCCTTGATGAATCACTACAAATCAATCCATCATTACGTAATAGTTGGCACGGCTGGCAAATCCG
>CACEWU010000046.1 GCA_902563335.1 uncultured Prochlorococcus sp.
GTGGTAGACGTGGCCCTGAAAATGTTTGGGGCTCAGCTGCTACGGGAGCTTTCTTTGCTGTTTTAATTAAATCTGAGCTTGTGTCAGAGTATCTTGGGTTAATTGGCTTTGCTGCAAGCTTTGCGGCCAAGTTGGCAGATACTTTTGGAAGTGAGATTGGTAAGCGATGGGGCCAAAAAACGTTTCTGATTACTTCATTACGTTCAGTCCCTGCTGGTACTGATGGAGGAATAAGTTTTGAAGGGACTATAGCTAGTTTTTTCGGAAGCCTTTTGATGACAATAATTATGCTGAGTCTTTCTTTAATCTCTGGTAGCTCAATTATCCTGCTTGTGACTCTTGTTGGTTTCATTGCAACCTTGTCAGAAAGTTTGATTGGGGCGATTGTGCAAGATCGTTTTCGTTGGCTTACTAATGAGATGATAAATTCTATACAAACGAGCTTTGCTGCATTGCTTGCAATAATATTTGCTTGTTTTATAGTTTAAGTTTGTAATAAACAATAGTTTATAATCAAAAATTTATTTATTGTTTATACAACCTATTATTCCTTAGTCTTATATCTTAAGTTATTGGCGTTAGAATCTGAGTAGGGTTTAATTCAGCCCAATCAAGAAGTGGGGGCCATCTAAGTAGTTTTTGATATATCCAATAATGTCCTGATGAATTTAGATGTATGCCATCAGGTTCAATCCAATTACTCCAAGACTCTTCTGATTGCATTGACTTGTGAATAGGAAGAAATGGTACATCTAGATCTAGACATGTTTCTTCAATTTGTGACTCATAAATTGATCCTGATTTATTAGAGAACCAAAGACATTCTGCGAATGGCATAAGTGATTCGTCGACAGCAGGTATTCCCATGACCAATACATCCGCTTGTTTTTTTATTGTAGAAATTAGTTGATATAGACCGAAGCGGTATGCCTCTGCAGAAAGCTGTGGACGTCCATCTGGACTCCCAATTCTTGCGCTGTCATTTAGACCTACGGCTAATAAAATTGCATCGGGTACTTTTCTACGAAGCTCTCCTCTGCAATTCCACTCTTGATTCCAACGGCTAGCAACTTTCTCTAGCCCGTCTCCACGTACGCCAAGAGAATATATTATAGGTCCATTTGGAAGATTCATGAAATTGCGACGTAGTTGTTCGCACCATCCACCATTCTCTGGATCCCCCCATCCATAGACAAAGCTGTCTCCTAGTACTACAAGTTGCTTGCGAGGGGATACCATTATTTAAAAAGATAAACAGCTAAGGTTTAAGAGCAATACCTATTGGTGATTTTGAATTTAGTAAGTACCTACTGAATCTATCGCTGATTGTTTCACCAATAATTGTCATAGAGATAAAAGTGATTATGACTAGTATCACCTGTGCCCAGTAAAAAGAGCTTAGAGATTCTTGCAATTGCCATCCTAGGCCGACACCTCCAACTAGACCAACTACAGCAGTCTCACGCAATAAGACGTCCATTCTATAAGCAGCATATGCAAGATAGGATCGACTTTGTACAGTTAGTTTTGCATATAACCAGGTCGAATTAGAGTTGGCACCAGAAGCCTGGATTGCATTAAATAAATTGTTGTTTTGTTGATCGATTCCTTCTTTAAGAAGACGCCCCATTACTCCAAGATTGTGGATACCAAGAGCTAATGCAGCTACAGCAATACTGGGACTACTACATAACAGAAGAATCATTGCTGATATAGGTGCAGGGATTAACCTCAGGAAAGTCCATAAGCAACTCTGTAACTTTATTCCCAGCCTTGTGGGCACAAGCATCATGGTTATAGGTGGAATTCCTATTGCAATACCAGCAGATAAAAATGTTAGTAAAAGGGTACCAGTAATTAGCCTTATCCATTCTAATTCTAGAGATGCTTGCCAGAAATCAATAACTGAAGGTATTGTAATATGATGCCAACTAATATCAGTAAATAGATTGATATCTAAAACTCTTAACCATGTCAGACTAAAAATAAAGATCACAAATAGAGTAATTATAAGGTTCCTTAGTGATTTCCATGATAGAGTTGCCTTAGATAAAAATTTATTCCTAAATAATGCAATTATATTTTCTAATCCCAGCATTAATAGACCAAGCATCCAGAAGGAAGTCCACATCTCTCTGAATTCTAGAGATTGAAAGCTTAGTTGTAATTCAGTTCCGATTCCCCCCAGTCCAAAAACTCCCAATAATGTTGCTGAACGAAGTGAGCATTCTAATCTATATCCTCCATAATTAATAATAATAGGAATCATTTTATTTATAGATGCAGTGATAAAAGTACTTAAGGGCCTTGACCCTGTTTGTTTAATTGCAATTAAATTATCTTGACTAATTGAATCAAACTGATCACTAAGAACTCTGGAAACTATTGCAGTATATGGGATACTAATAGCAAGTATTGCTATTAAAGGACTTAGGCCAAGAAATGCTTGTAGTAGTAATCCCCAAACCAGTTCATGAATTGCTCTTGGAATTGCTAAGCATCGTCTTATAAATACTCCTACTGATTCATCAATGTCAAAAGCTTTCCAGAAAACATTCGAACTTATAACAGCCAGCATGATTCCAATTGATGTACTAAATATCCAGCTAAGTAAAGCAGTACATAAGGTTACTTGTAAGCCTCTCCAGGCACTTTCGATGACAACATGATTGAATGAAGGATAAATAATAGCAATAAAAAAGTCAGAAACTATTTCGAATCCTCCACTGTGTGATTCTCTAAGGAAAGCAATAAATACAGGAATTATTGCTAGGGATGGAAAGAATGTGAGCGTTGTATGATTAAGATATATCTTCTTCATTATTAGTGATAAAGTGAATTCAATTCTGACAAATCCAACTCATTGGTTGGCTTATCAATTATTATTTCCCCTTCATATAATCCAATTACACGTGTAAAACTATTTATTAAATTAGTATCATGAATGCTTATCAAGACTGTTTCTGGGATAATAATTGAATTAGATTTTTTCTTCCCGGTTAGTAGTTCGATTATTTCTTTAAGAAGAATTTGATCAAGATTGGCTATCGGTTCATCGGCCAGTAACAGATTAGCTTTTTGACGAAGTGCTACTCTTTTTAATTGCCCTCCTGATAGTTCTTTGAGCGGCTTGTAAAGTAACTCTTTGGGGAGTTGAACAGCTTCTAGATATGACAGGCATAAATCACTTTCTATTGGAGAAAATATATTGAGTAATGACCAGATAAAATTATGATAGCCAAGTGCCCCACTGTTAATATTTTGAATGACATTTAGTTCTTCTATTAATCTTAAATCTTGCCAAATAGTTGCTATCTGAAGTCTTTGTCTAGGTTTTAATTTGCTTAAATCAGACCCGTGCCAGGTGGCGTTTCCCATGTCTACCTTTAGAGTCCCATTTATAGCTGATATGAGTGAACTTTTGCCTGCTCCATTTGCACCTATTAGTGCTATTTTTTCACCTGAACATATTGACATATTTATATTGCTTAATCTATGCTTTTGATCGCCTTTTACGAATACTTTGCTTAACTCTATTATCTTCATCTGATTTTTTTTAGTTGTCGTCCTATCCTTTCAATATTGTTATAGTTTGATGAATTTGAAGGAATAAACCTATTTGCTTGAAATAGATTTAATATTTTCCTTTGGTTAGGTACTTTTTTGTTGAAGCCTAACAAAGTATTCTTAAGCTTTTCGGTGAATCCCTTGCCAAAACGTTTATCTAGATTTCCTTGAGCCAGCCAATGATAATCATGATATTTAGGAGTCTTCCAGATGACTATGACTTTAGATGGATTGATTCGACCTCTTCTTAGATTTGATTCCCAAACTTTTTCATTTAGTACACCTGCTTGATAAGAACCACTTTGGACTAGAGCTATAGTCGCATCATGGCTACCACTAAAACCTGGAACCCTACCTTTGAAGTCTGTTGTTTTGACACCCGCTTTTTGTAGATAGTACTGAGGCATAAGACGACCAGAGGTTGAACTTTCTGATCCAAAGGTGAACCGTTTTCCCTTGAGAACCCTTAACCCTTCTATGGATTTAATTCTAGTTAAATTGCTGGATGTATTTGCTATGAAAACACTATGAAATCGTTCATCTATATCTCTTTGTGCAATAACCTTTGACCCTTTTGTTTGTAATCTTGCTTGTACACCAGTTAATCCACCAAACCATACTAAATCTAGGCTTTTTGTGCGAAAAGCGTTTACAGTTGCTGGGTAACTTGTAACTGGAATATAACGTACTGGGATATTAAGTTCTTTACTCAATACTGAAGAAAGTGATTTATATAGACGGTTTAATTTTTCCAGACTCAGTCCAGTTCTGCAAGTATGCTCTAGAGAATGCTGGCCTTGCTATTGTTCCAGGCATTGCTTTTGGAGAAGATCG
>CACEWU010000047.1 GCA_902563335.1 uncultured Prochlorococcus sp.
TAAATTAGTAGAATTGTTTGTTTTTTTAAGTTTGATTTTGTCATTTGCATTTATTTGAGCTTTGCTTTAATTAAGGAATTTCTTAGCCATGGCAAGCTAAGTCCCATGACATTGCTGTAGCAACCATTTATAGAACTTATAAACATCCCAGCTCTCCCTTCTAGGGCAAAACCTCCAGCGCAATTTAAAGGTTCACCAGTAGAGAAGAATGGGAAAGCTTCCTCCAACTTCTCTGGGCCGGCTAGAGAATGCCAAACCCCTCCAAATCCAAGTACTGCAGAAGCAATTAAGTGAACTACACCTGCTGCAAAAAATGGATAGATGTCTATTAGCTCTCCACCAGGACCTACCCCATAACCAAACATTGCAACGTGAGGTATAAGGATCAGCCCTTGTTCCCACATTGGCTTATCAAAGGTGAAATGACTCACCTCATAAAGCAACATGGCACCTGCCCAAAAGACCATGAGGCCTGCATGAGCAATATGAGCACCTAGCAACTTGCCAGATAGGTTTATAAGTCGCGCATTGCCGACGTACCAAGTGTAGCCAGACTCTTCAAGGCTCTGTCCAGGAGCCTTAAGGAGATTGAAATTAGAGGGCGTTTCCACGGGGCAGTACCTCCTCAGGGAATACAAAGTTTTCGTGTGGCTGGTCAGCAGATGCCATCCAAGCGCGCATGCCCTCATTCAGAAGAATGTTCTTCGTATAGAAGGTCTCAAATTCAGGATCTTCTGCTGCGCGGATCTCTTGACTTACGAAGTCATAAGCCCTGAGGTTGACTGCAAGACCTACGATCCCGATAGATGGAGCCCACATACCCATGACGGGTACTAACAACATGAAGAAGTGAAGAAAACGCTTGTTGGAGAAAGCGATACCGAAAATCTGACTCCAGAAACGGTTTGCTGTGACCATTGAATAGGTCTCTTCTTCCTGAGTTGGGTCAAACCCAGTGAATGTTGTGCTCTTATCTGAATCCTGATAAAGAGTGTTCTGCACAGTCGCTCCGTGAATAGCACAGAGGAGAGCGCCTCCAAGAATTCCTGCCACTCCCATCATGTGGAATGGATTAAGCGTCCAATTGTGGAAGCCCTGAATAAAAAGGATAAAGCGGAAAATTGCAGCGACTCCAAATGATGGAGCAAAGAACCAACTGTGCTGACCTAATGGATAGATCAAGAAACAGGCAAGGAAAACCGCAATCGGAGCAGAGAAAGCAAGCGCGTTATAGGGACGGAGACCTAAAAGGCGAGCAATCTCAAACTGACGCAACATGAAGCCGATCAGTGAGAAAGTTCCATGTAAAGCAACGAAGTTCCATAAGCCACCTAATTGCAACCAGCGAGCAAAATCGCCTTGTGCCTCGGGGCCCCAGAGCAGCAAGAGGCTATGACCCATGGCATCACCAGGGGTACTAACAGCTGCTGTAAGGAAGTTCGCTCCTTCCAAATAGGAGCTAGCTACTCCATGGGTGTACCAAGAAGTAACAAAGGTGGTTCCGACGAACCATCCACCAATAGCCAAGTAGGCAGTTGGGAAAAGAAGAAGGCCTGACCAGCCGACAAAAACAAAGCGGTCGCGCCTGAGCCAGTCATCAAGGACGTCAAACCATCCTCGTTCCTGTGCGCGTCCAACAGCGATCGTCATGGGGGTAAACGGTGCTGAGCTTGGGAATACCGAGTGAGTTTAACAATCCCTAAGCGTGATTTGGGCAAAAATGCACGTGAGCTGAAACTGCTTGTATTGGTTGTTGACTTGAAACTTGTTTTTGAATTGCCCTCAAAAGGGGTTTTCCAGGCAAAATGATTCTCTATTTACTTCAGTCATGTCAGCTGATCTTCAAGAGAGCCTTCAACCGGGCCAATCATCACAAACCCTTATAGAGCAAAAGGTTTTGGGTTCCCGAAAGACCTCCAATTACATTGTTGGTTTAGTAGTTAGCCTTGGTGGGATTGGTTTCATACTTGCTTCTTTTTCAAGTTTCCGAGGTCAAGACTTCCTACCAATCGGTCATCCTTCAAGCATGATCTTCGTCCCTCAAGGTTTGATAATGGGTCTTTATGGAATAGCTGCTTTTCTAATAGCTATCTATCTTTGGAGTCTGATAGCAAGGGATTTTGGAGCTGGAACTAATCGATTTGATAAACAATCAGGGAATGTTTCAATTTCACGTAAAGGTTTTTTAAAGGAAATCAAGTTAGAAGTCCCATTAAAAGATGTAAAGGCTGTGAAATTGGAAATTCGTGAAGGGCTGAACCCTCGTCGCCGAATCGCTTTAAGAGTTCAAGGTCGCAAAGATATTCCTTTAGGGGGCGTTGGTCAGCCTCGTCCTCTTCTTGAAGTGGAGCAGGAAGGAGCTGAATTAGCTCGCTTTCTTGGAGTAAATCTCGAAGGTCTCTGAAAAGTTTTAAGCCAAATGAATTTGGGATTCAGAGATTTTAATAAGTACTTACTCATTTTTGCTCTCTGTCTGCCTTTACTTTCTTGCAAAAAACAAATTCCAATAGAGCTCTCATCTATATGTAGAGATAACAGTCCATGCCTTCAAGGTAAAGCAATCATAAAGATCACCACTAACCGTGGTGAAATAGTTCTTGAGGTAGATGGCAATTCTTCACCAATTACTGCAGGCAACTTTTTAGATTTGGTTAATAAAGGGGTATATAAAGGCACTGTTTTTCATCGAGTAATTAAAAAACCATTTCCTTTTATCATTCAAGGAGGAGATCCTCTTTCTAAGAATCCAAAAATAGCTAAAACCAAGGTAGGAACAGGCAACTTCATAGATAGGTCAAATGGACAGCCCAGATTTATCCCACTTGAAATAAAGCTGAAAAGTGAACAGGCGCCTCGCTATAGACAACTAATTACAAATCCAGGTGAATTATCTCAACTACAACTCCCTCATAAAAGAGGGGCAATAGCAATGGCTAGATCTCCATCGTTAAATTCTGCAAGTGCGCAATTTTATATAGCTCTAAAGGCATTGCCAGAACTTGATGGACGATTTTCCGTTTTTGGAAGAGTAATCAAGGGCATGGATATCGTTGATGCAATTGAGGAGGGAGACTCAATTCTTAGAACTAATTTGTTAAATAGAAAAACTCATTAGTTCATCGGGTAAATCAAGCGGGAATTCTTCCACCGCTTGAAGTTGCTTTCAACATTTCTGTGTTCACTCCAGAGGCTCTTTCAAGTGCAATCTTCCCAGTTCTGGCTATTTCAAGAATTCCATAAGGTGCTAACAACTTTTCTAGAGCTACAAGCTTTCCTGGATCTCCTACAACTTCAAGAGTTAAGGCCTCATCTGCCACATCAACAACCTTGGCTCTAAAAACTTGAACCAAATCCAAAATTCCGCTTCTTTCACTTGCTGGGGCTGAAACCTTTAAGAGCATCAACTCTCTCTCTACGGCTGGACAGCAAGTCAAATCTAAAACCTGCAAAACATTTACTAACTTGTCCAACTGTTTGGACATTTGCTGCAAAGTTTGATCATCTCCTTCAACAACCATTGTAATTCTGGATTGACCAGACATCTCTGCAGGACCAACTGCCAGGCTGTCAATATTGAAACCTCGTCGTGCAAAAAGTCCTGCAATCCTGCTAAGAGCTCCGGACTCATCTTCTACCAACACAGAAAGAGTGTGCTTCATAACAATTAGGCTTCGCCTTCCAAATTAAGTTCCAACCATTTCAATACATAATTATTAAATTTCAGAGGTGATTCATCATGCGGACAATGACCTGTTGATTCAATTGCAAAAAAATCAATCCAAGGGTGTTTCTTAAAAACACTCTCACCCAATGACAAGGGGACAAGCCTATCTTCTCGACCCCAAATCATCAAAACCCTCGGTCGATTTGATCTTTTAGAAAGTTTCCTAAGCAAAGCAGGAGCTTTTATATACATAGGCCTAACCGACATTCCTATGCACATTGCTCTAAGAGCTCTTGCCGCTGTAGGCCTTTTAGCAGGGAGAGAAACAATACGAAGAAGTTCCTTATCTTTTTTTACGGAACGACTATATGCCGCTTGAAGCCCAATCTTTATAAAAGGAGTAGACGCAATAAATGGCACAAATAGCTCAAGTGGCATTAAGTAAAAAAAGGTCTTTACAAAAAAAATCTTTAGTCTGTTACAAAAATTCTCTTCGTCTTCTGACGCCAACTCATTTAATTTCAATAAAGCCGGGTCAGGCAATGGAGCAGCTACAACTGATGAAACAAGATCCGGCCTAAAAGCAGC
>CACEWU010000048.1 GCA_902563335.1 uncultured Prochlorococcus sp.
GCTTCTTTAATGGTTTGGAGTGGTTTAAATCAAGTACCAATAACAACAATGAGAAAAGCCGCTGAAAAGTTCCTAACCGACTAAATTAAGCAAAATTAAAAGGCCCAATAATGATTTCCCCACTCTGGCAAAGATTAATAGGAATTCTGATGTACATGCTTCCTTGGAGCGATGCAATTCCTTTTGGGAGAAACCTCTTTAATCAAGTTCCAATACTCAAATGGTTGGCTCTCCCCGCTTTGCCATTAATAATTTTCGAACAAGTAGTTCCATTAGGCAGCCTCTTATTGTTCTTCATCCTATTTCTAGCAGTTGTTAGGAACTCAAAAGTGCCTTATTTTCTACGGTTTAATACACTTCAAGCCTTACTTATTGATATAGCCATTGTTTTACTCAACTATGCTTTTCAAATCCTCTTACAACCTCTTGGAAATGGTTTAATCATTCGTACGCTTTCCAGTACGATTTTAATAACCGTTTTGACAATAGTAATTTTCTCAATAAGTGAGTGCTTACAAGGGAAAGAACCAGATTTACCAGGAATCAGTGAAGCCGTCAGAATGCAACTTTGAAAAAGCAACCATCAAACGATATTGTGGTATCTCCGTCGCTCATTTTAATGAGCCTTCAGTCCCAGTCGGAAACCCTGATGACCCAAGACCCTTACTACGAAACCATGTACATTCTTCGTCCGGACATACCGGAGGAAGAAGTAGAAAGCCATGTAAAAAAATACAGCGATCTGCTTGTAGAAGCAGGTGCTGAAGTTCTAGACAGCCAAATGAGAGGAAAAAGAAGGCTTGCATATCCAATCGCAAAGCATAAAGAAGGAATTTATGTACAACTCAGCCACAAAGGAGATGGGCAGCATGTAGGAGTTTTAGAAAAATCAATGAGGCTAAGTGAAGACGTAATTAGATACCTTACGGTCATCCAAGAAGGTCCATTGCCAGCTCCTCGAGTGGTTCAAACTGACACTGCTGTTCAAGAGCAAACTGAAGAAACTGAAGACAAAGACAAAGACAAAGAGAAGGACAAGGAAAAAGAAAAGGAAAAAGAAAAGGAAAAAGAGAAAAATACTGAGGATTAATCAATTAATAAAATCAATAACTTTCAAAGATTTATTTACGCCTTGCTTCTGCCCAAAGTTTAGAAGGTAGACCCCAAATATATACAAAACCTTCTGCAGCCTTATGGTCAAATTGATCATCACTGCCATAAGTTGCCATACTTGGTATATAAAGGCTGTTGTTAGGAGAGCTACGACCAATCACGTTTGCAGTGCCCTTATGTAATCGAACCCTTACTACTCCATTGACATACTTTTGAGTACTATTTATAAACTGATCCAAAGCTTCCTTCAATGGGGTAAACCAAAGCCCCTGATATACAAGTTCAGCCCACTGCGTCTCTACTTGAGCTTTAGTCCGCAAAAGATCACGTGGTAAAGTAAGGCTTTCTAATTCTTGATGAGCACGTATTAACAGCAACAATCCAGGAGTTTCATAAATTTCTCTACTTTTTATCCCCACTACACGGTTCTCAATCATATCAATCCTGCCAAATGCATGCTTACCAGCTAAATGATTAACCTTACGAATTAAAGAGACTGGGTCAAAACCTATACCATCAAGCGAAACAGGATTACCACCTTCAAAACCAATTTCTAAATCTTGTGCAGTATCTGGAGATTTTTCTATCGAAGAAGTCATCTGAAAAACTTCTTCAGGTGGCTCAACAAAAGGATCCTCAAGTAGACCCGCTTCGATACTTCTACCTAACAAATTCAAATCTATTGAATATGGTGATTTTTTATTAACTGGTGCAGCAATACCAAAACGCTCACCATAGGCAATTGTTTCTTCTCTACTCATCCCCCATTCTCGTGCTGGAGTTAAAACCATCAGATCTGGAGCAAGAGCAGCAATTGCGACATCAAAACGCACCTGATCATTGCCTTTTCCGGTACAACCATGAGCCACAGCATCTGCACCTACTTCTCTAGCAATATCTACCAAGCGACTAGCAATCAGCGGCCTAGCCAATGCAGTAGAGAGAGGGTACCGACCTTCATAAAGAGCATTTGCTCGAACAGCAGCAAAAGCAAACTGTTCAACAAAAGGCTCGATTAAATCACCAATTATGGATTGACTAGCACCTGCATCAATCGCCTTAATGCGAATAGGCTCAAGCTCATCACCTTGGCCAAGATCAGCAGCAAAAGCAATGACTTCTTCTACCCCCCATTCTTCCTTGAGATAAGGGATGCAAACACTGGTATCGACACCACCAGAGTATGCAAGAACGACTTTCTTAGCACGTCCCATTAACTGGACTCCTGATAAAACGGTTCAAATGTTCGAATTAATTTGGGTTGCCCAATTTCACAGTTTAAATACCCAAGACGCTAAAACTACTTAATGCTGCATCTGAAATTTAGTTAAAGAATTCTAAAAACCTAATAAAATTCCATTCAATTCAATGCCAAGCAAACCGACAAATCGAATAGGAGAAGTATATGGAAAACTAACTGTTGTTCGAATTTCGAGTCGAAGATCTAAATCAGGCAATACCTATTGGTGGTGCAAGTGCACTTGCGGCAACGAAAGAGAAGTACCCAGTGACTCTCTTTCAAACAAACTCAGAAAGAAAAAGAATGTAACAGCCTGCAAAAAATGTGCTCACGAGAACGCTCGGGAAAGTATTCACAAAAAAAATGAGTACCAAGAAAAAGAAAGGAAAAAACAAGCCATTCAAAACCGCAAGCTTCTTGAAGGCAAAGTTCCACAAAAATGGTTAGAGCTGCCACTCACAGATGCTCATGCAAGAGAACTAGGGGAAAAACATTTTTTTCGAGGTATCAAATGCTTAAACGGTCACCTCTCGCCTTATCGCATAAATGGTGGTTGTTTAACTTGTGCCAAAGAACAATCCAAAACAATCAATAAGCATCAAACAAAATAAACCTCTTATCCAAAAGCACGCCTTTTTTACTATGAACGAAATTGACCTCTTATGCAATGCGTGTAAAAACCGATTGCATTTTCCAGTAAAGAGGAGGATTCTTATTACATACAAGTTGGAGGCGTCTATGGACGACACGCCACCTGAGACTGATTAGAGGCAAGCTGGTCAAGACCTCTGCTCCAACAGTCTCAACTAAATCGTGAGCTATTCGTCTGATAAGACATCAATTGGCAAGTCAAATCAGTCGACACTCCTCTGCATCGTCATAGGTGCCCTCAAAGGAGATCAGCTACACACCTGAATCTTTGGCCCCAGACGTCAACTATCAGAAGCTTCGCCAAATTCTCGTTCAAAGAACCGGCATTCCTTTCGGATGCCGGTTCTTTGCATATGAAAAGCAAATTTGTCAAAAAACTAATTTACCGTTTAGTTGGATTACCTGACTTACCAGAAACCAGAGATTCTGCTTCTGGTTGTCGAAATCCAGCTAATACGATCCAAAATCCTAAAACAATTGAAGGCCCAAGCAACAAAGCAAATACTACAAAAGGTCTAAC
>CACEWU010000049.1 GCA_902563335.1 uncultured Prochlorococcus sp.
TTAACCATTCACCTCGAAAATATTCAATAAAGAATATTAGATTTTCAAAGTTAAGTCATATGAAAAATTCAGCTTCTAATGTAAATACTATGCAGTAAATACAATAATCAAATAAAACAGCTAAAATAGTAAAAGTTGTGGAATCTTAGGGAGCTGATGTCAAGAGTACACTTTGTCTCCGCTCATTTTGGTGGCAGAGTTCCATTTAAAAATAGGTTTAGATCCGAGAAACATATCATCACCAACTCTTATTACCATGATAAAAATACGCCTTCTCGTCATTTGTCAATGCATCCTAGGTTAAAGGCGAAAATACCAAAAATGCTTGAATGGAAATTTATAGAATCAGAATGGTATGTCTGGATGGATTCCTCAGTAAGACTAAAGTCTGAAGACCCAGTAGATGAGATATTAACAACTGCAGGTAGTAACCCACTATGCCTATTTAGACATTCATATGGAAATTCGATAAAATTTGAGGCAGATAGAGTGTTAAAAGATCTCCATGATAAT
Source organism: uncultured Prochlorococcus sp. (assembly GCA_902563335.1). Lineage (GTDB taxonomy): Bacteria > Cyanobacteriota > Cyanobacteriia > PCC-6307 > Cyanobiaceae > CACEWU01. Next base: position 514 of record CACEWU010000049.1, read on the forward strand.
CAACCATATATAACAAAAAGATATCGAGGAGAGCCTATTAAAGAGCAGTTAAATCATTACTTATCAGATAATAGTTTTATAGATAAAAGATTATTTGGAATGACATTTTTTGCTTATCACAAGTCAATTAAGCGTCTTATGCAAGATTGGTTCTATGAAAACATTTTATGGAGTATTGAAGATCAAATATCATTTCCTTATGTTTTGTATAAGTCCGGAATAAAATATTCATTATTTGATGGTTTTATTGATAGTGACAATAGTCTATTTGAATGGGATTGGAAATCACGGGAGGTAAATCTATGAGAAAAATGAGCCTATAAGTATAGCAATTGAAAAAAAATAATAAAATATACTAACTTTATTGAAATAACAGAATTAACGTTACGAAGAACTAAATTGTTTTTATAGGTGATAAATTTTTTTCTCTATTCCTCCAATCCCATATAAAGTATTTATTTCTAATATTAGTATATCCGTCGAAAAGTGAGTATTTAAGTCCACTTCGATGAAGCACATAAGGAAGTGATATCTGACATTGAAGAGACCATTCAACCACCTCACTAAACCATTCTTGCATTAAATATGAAGCAGATCTATGATAAGCAAAGAAATTAGTCGAAAATAATTTGTTATCAACGAATTGAGGATCTCCATAGTAGTGAATTAACTGCTCTTTAATAGGCTCTCCTCGATATCTAACATTAAAATATTGGTGGTTCTGCTTCAGCATAGCTAATGTTCTATAAGCCTCCTCACGGATGGTATTTCCTTTTGAATGCAAAAATAAACACAATGGGTTATCGCCTGCAATTTTTAAAACTTCATCGGCAAGGTCTATATTAGGAAGTGGTTTAATGGATGAGTCCATCCAAACATACCATTCTGATTCTATAAATTTCCATTCAAGCATTTTAGGTATCTTAGATTTAAATCTTGGATGCATCGAAAGATGCCTTGATGGAGTATTTTTATCATGATAATAACTAAGTGAGATATCATGACGAGAGGAATGCAATCTAGGAGTCCAAGGAACTTCCCCACCAAAATGAGCAGAAACAAAATGAACTCTTGCCATAAGTAGATGTTAATAAACTAGTTTAATTTGAGTGTAACTATAAGAGACGAAAAAAACTTATCAACAGATAAATGAAATTAAGTATAGGGTGTTAATTCAGTATAAATATAAAGATCATGAATTGATTGTGTAATTTTTTGCTTTTAAAATCTACAAGGATAGGTGAGCGTTAAAAATGCATAGAAGCATTTTTAACGCTCACCTATCCTTCCAAATAAAACCTGAGATTATTCAGACTTAGTTTCTACTCAAAAAAAGAGTAAACCTAATTATTGGCCGAAGTATTTAAATGGAAAGAAGATTTTGTCAGGCCCAGCAAGTATTGCAGATGTAGCAATTAAGATTGTGAGGACCTGGACTCCGATGAATTGCCTCCAGCGGTATGAATACATTTTTGGTAGCCGAGTTCTGAATAACCCAGGGAATATATCACGTATTTCAATTACAAACACACATTTGTAAAGAGTAGATACATATTCCAAAGTCCTTGCTCCAAAAAGGTTTACAGAAACAAGAGTTTCACTTCTTGAAACTACTAAGAGATCGACTCTGGCTTAATGCTTTATAGATCGGTATAAGATTGAGAGGTACTCTTAGGGATTAAATTCCAATAATTATGTAGATATAATTTTGGTATTCACTTATATCCTATTCGAAAGGAAGATATAATTAAGTTGTTAGATTGATTTGAGGATGAATCAAGTGATTTATAATGTGTGTTGAGAAAATTTCAAAAATTACTGCATGAGTTTAATAAATAGAAAAGATCGCATTTTTATAGCTGGTGCTAACGGCATGGTTGGTTCTGCTATTAGTAGATCACTAAAAAATTCAGGTTACCATCTACTGCTTACCCCGTCACGACAAGAATTGGATCTTTTAAATCACCAAGCAGTAGAGTTATGGTTTAAAAAGTACAAACCTAACATAGTAATTTTAGCAGCTGCAAAGGTTGGTGGTATATATGCAAATAGTAATTATCCTGCTGAATTCATACTTCAGAACATAAAAATACAAACGAATGTTATTGAACAATCATGGCTATCTAATGTAAGAAGATTATTATTTTTAGGTAGTAGCTGTATTTACCCAAAACATTCAAAACAACCTATCAAAGAGGAAGAATTACTAACTGGAAAATTAGAAGAGACCAACCTTTCATATGCTATAGCTAAAATAAGTGGAATAAAATTATGTGACGCTTTGCGCAAACAATATGGATTTGATGCAATTAGTTTGATGCCAACAAATTTATATGGTCTAGGTGACAATTATAATTTAAAAGAAAGTCATGTACTACCAGCGCTAATTAGGAAATTTCACGAGGCAAAAACGTCAGGGGATAATCTAGTAACTTGTTGGGGTTCAGGAAATCCATTAAGAGAGTTTCTTAACTCTGAAGATTTAGGTTCTGCAAGTGTTTTTGCATTAGAGAATTGGAATCCCTTCGAGCGAAATGCTCCTAAGGATATCAACGGTAATGTCCTAACACACTTAAATATTGGGACAGGTAACGATTTAACTATCAAATCATTGGCTGAAAAAATTGCAGAGATAGTTGGTTTTAAAGGAAAGATAAAATGGGATATGTCATTTCCTGATGGAACCCCTAAGAAACAATTGGATGTATCAAGGATGCGTTTACTGGGCTGGGAAAGTAAAATAAGTCTAGAAGAAGGAATAAAATTATCTTACCAAGATTTTCTCTCTTCTCTTGCTTCCAAGACAATTAGGAAATAAATAGAATAAACATTCTATTTATTTCCTAATGTAAGGTGAGAAATATAAAACA
>CACEWU010000050.1 GCA_902563335.1 uncultured Prochlorococcus sp.
GCAATATTGGACATATTCGAGCAAAAATGAATTCGCTCGTCGATCCAAATATTGTGAACCTCCTATATGAAGCATCAAATAAAGGCGTCAAAATTGATCTGATCATTAGGGGCATGTGTTGCTTAATACCTGGCCTAGCTGGAAAAAGTGAAAACATCCAAGTTATAAGCATTATCGGAAGATTTTTGGAGCACTCTCGGATTTTTTGGTTTAACAACAATGGTCATCCAGAAGCATATATTGGAAGTGCTGACTGGATGCGACGCAATTTAGATAGACGTATAGAAGCAATCACTCCTATTGAATCCCCTAAGTTAAGGGAAAAATTGGAAAACCTCCTAGAGTTATATCTAACTGACAACCGAGAGGGCTGGGAAATGAAAAGTAATGGAGATTTTATACAACGGAAGCCAAAGGATGAAGAACGTTGCTCACAAACTCAATTAATAGAGCTATGGCCGCAAATGCACAGTAAATAAAAATTACTATTTTGTGGCCAATATTAGTAAAGCTTGTCCCTAGCAAAAAAACCTTGATTAATCCGTTTTTTGCTAAAAAAGAGATTTTTCATTCAAGCTGCTTTTAGCTATCGAAAGATTTTCGATTAATTACGGCACACTTGCTTGATAACTGCTACATTCCGGCCAAATCTACTTTTAGGAGGCCAGGGTGATGGGGATCCCTCTGGAATCTGCAAAGGGTTCTTCTGATGAGCAATCAGAACAAACCATTTTGCCATCTGTTACAGAACGTCGAACAGATAAAGGCAATCGTAGAGCTCAAAGCTCACGAAACAATCCAAAACAAAATGGTCGTCTAGGAACAGATTCAATTGGGTTCTACCTCAGCAGCATCGGACGAATTCCCTTGCTCACAGCAGCTGAGGAAATTGAATTAGCTCATCATGTACAGGCAATGAAAGACTTGCTGAATGTACCCAAAGAAGAACAAACTCCTCGTCAGCGCCATAAAATACGCATGGGTAAACGTGCCCGAGACCGAATGATGGCAGCCAACCTTCGACTAGTCGTTAGTGTCGCAAAAAAATACCAAAATCAAGGACTTGAATTACTCGACCTAGTTCAAGAAGGTGCTATTGGCCTAGAACGTGCCGTAGATAAATTTGATCCAGCAATGGGCTATAAATTCTCTACATATGCATATTGGTGGATTCGTCAAGGAATGACTAGAGCAATTGATAACAGTGCTCGAACGATACGTCTTCCAATTCATATCAGTGAAAAGTTATCAAAAATGAGACGAATCTCACGAGAACTATCTCATCGATTCGGTCGCCAACCAAATCGTCTTGAGCTTGCTCATGCAATGGGAATTGAACCTAGAGATCTAGAAGATCTTGTAGCACAAAGTGCACCATGTGCATCATTAGATGCACATGCTAGAGGCGAAGAAGACAGGAGCACACTCGGAGAGTTAATCCCTGATCCAAATGGGGATGAGCCAATGGAAGGAATGGATCGCAGCATCCAAAAAGAACATTTGGGAGGATGGTTGTCCCAATTAAATGAAAGAGAACAAAAGATTTTAAGGTTACGTTTTGGTCTTGATGGGTCAGAACCGCTAACCCTTGCAGAGATAGGAAGACAAATCAATGTATCAAGAGAACGTGTAAGGCAATTAGAAGCAAAGGCAATTCTCAAGCTACGAGTAATGACGACGCATCAACAAGCAGCCTGAGCAAGACGTTGTTTAATGTCCACATCAGTATCCGTATTAGTTATTTTTGGATGGATATGCATTGTTATGGCAATTGCCATAAGCAGCAAAAACTTATGGCCTAAGCAACAAGAACTCAGCAGAAAAATTGTTCATATTGGTACTGGTCCAGTGATCCCTTTAGCTTGGTGGATGAATGTTCCAGCAGGTCTTGCTATTAGCTTTTCTTGCCTTATCACACTTTCCCTAATAATTAACAAGAAGTTCAAACTACTACCTGCAATAGAAGATATACAACGGAAGAGCTACGGAACTATTGCCTATGGATTGAGCATAACTCTACTCTTTAGCTTATTTTGGCCAGAGAACCCTGCTGCCGTCTCTTCGGGAGTTCTTGTCATGGCGTTCGGTGATGGTTTCGCAGGATTAATCGGTCGTCACTTTCGCTCTAACAGCTGGGAAATTTTAGGCCAGAGAAAATCTATAATAGGAACTCTAACTATGGGATTGGTTGGAGCAGTTGTACTTATAACTATTGCATTTATAAGTGAAGCGGGATTAAGTCCATTTCAAATTTTCTTAATTACTGGATTTGCAGTTTGCCTCGAGCAAATTGGTCCATGGGGTATAGACAATCTAACTGTTCCTATAGGAGTTGCTTACGCTTGGGTATGGATGACAAGAATGTAACAAGCATTTCTAATATATGAAGGGTTTTAAAAATATTTAAAACTAAGCTAATGCATCAGCCAACTCACCAAGAAGTTGAGAGGTTGTGGAGATATCTATACATGCATCAGTAATACTTTGTCCATACGTAAGAAGAGACAAATCATCAGATAGTTTCTGATTACCCTCAACAAGATTACTTTCAAGCATAATTCCCATTAAATGATTGGAACCTTGACGCACCTGAGAAGCAACATCTAAAAGCACATCTGATTGACGTCGAAAATCTTTTTTAGAATTACCATGACTACAGTCAATCATTAATCGATCACGCAAGCCAGACTGAGCTAATTCCTTAGCAACACTTTGAACTGCTTCACAATGATAATTAGTTCCGGCTTTCCCACCTCGTAAAACTAAATGACCATCAGGATTGCCTGTTGTACTTACAATCGCAGCATTGCCATCATGATTTATACCTAAAAAATGATGTGGTCGTGCTGCAGCCTGCATCGCATTAATTGCAATCGTGGCAGTCCCATCAGTCCCATTTTTATATCCAATTGGCATTGACAAACCAGATGCCATTTCTCGATGAGTTTGACTCTCCGTTGTTCTCGCACCTATTGCAGTCCAACTAATCAAATCTGCAATATATTGAGGTACAACAGGGTCTAATAATTCAGTCGCAGTTGGCATTCCTTGACGTGCTAAATCCAATAACAAAGATCGAGCACGTCTCAATCCAGTATTGATGTCATATGTCCCATCAAGATGTGGGTCATTTATCAGTCCTTTCCAACCAACAGTTGTACGAGGCTTTTCAAAATAAACTCTCATCACTACCTCTAACTGAGCTGCATAACGTTCCCGTACAGGCTGAAGCTGACTGGCATAGTCCATAGCCGAATCAACATCATGAACTGAACAAGG
>CACEWU010000051.1 GCA_902563335.1 uncultured Prochlorococcus sp.
AAGCTTGTAGTCTTTCCCCTGGGAAAGGCTTTCGATTGAGCGGCAGAGAAATATATTGTCGTTCCCAGCTCCCTTGAAGGATTACAAGCCTATGAGTTAGTCCATAGCCAATTGCGACGAACCCTCCTGCGATTAGAGGGCCCATCCAGTAACGAGAGCCTGGTCGGGGGAGATTTTCATTGCCTTTGCTTGGAGACCCCACGATGGGAATAAAGCAATCTATAAAGAGTCTGGCAGTTGATTGAGCACTTGTTGAGAGGCTCTTTTTTTACAAAACGGATCAAATGCAGTGGATTTTTTACTTGATCCATTCTTCTGACTACAGTTAATCTATGTGACCTCAGAGAAGTCTTGTCTGAAAGAGACTTTCTGATAAGCATTCCTTTTTCTCTTGGGAGAATATGCTTCTCCATAGAGAAGTGAATTTTTGGAAGGAGATTTCAATCCCTTGGAAACAATCGAAGCTGATGTTGTCATTGTGGGAGGTGGACCAGCTGGATGCACCTGTGCTCTTTACACCGCTAGAGCTGATTTGAAAACGGTGATTCTTGACAAGAATCCTTCTGTTGGTGCTTTGGCTATTACCCATCAGATTGCAAATTATCCAGGTGTATCAAGTGAAATGAGTGGAGATGCGTTGCTGACTCTGATGCGGGAACAGGCAGTGGAATATGGAACGGACTATCGTCGAGCTCAGGTGTTTGGAATAGATGTAAATGGTGACTGGAAAACGGTTTATACACCTGAAGGCACTTTTAAGGCCAGAGCTCTTGTTCTTGCAAGTGGAGCAATGGGTCGACCAGCTTCATTTAAGGGAGAAGCTGATTTCTTAGGACGTGGGGTGAGTTATTGCGCAACTTGCGATGGTGCATTTTATAGAGACCGTGAGGTGGCAGTTGTTGGTATTAATAAGGAAGCCATAGAAGAAGCTCAGGTTTTAACTAAATTTGCTTCAAAGGTTCATTGGATAACCACTAATGATCCGAAACAAGATGATTTACATGCGATGAGTTTGATTGATCAAACAAATGTCAAACATTGGAGTAAAACCCGCTTGATGGAAATTCAGGGTACAGATGCTGGTGTTACAGGAGTTACGCTTAAGTCACGAATGAAGGATGCTGAGGAAAAATTATCAGTTGATGGTGTTTTTGTTTATATGAGTGGGTCAAAACCAATAACTGATTTTATTGGAGATCAAGTTGGGCTAAAGGAAGATGGAGGTGTTGTAGTGGATGATTTTATGGCTACAACTTCTGAGGGAGTTTGGGCTATTGGAGATATACGGAATACTCCATTTAAACAGGCAGTTGTTGCGGCTTCAGATGGCTGTATTGCGGCAATGTCGATAGATAGATTTCTGAATAGCCGTAAGGCGATACGAGTTGATTGGGTTCACAACTAACGTCTAAATATTTAGAGGCAGGTGTGAATATGTATTTCCCTTGTAGGTATGTTGTCTTTAATCACAAAGCAGTTGCTTCTGAAACATAAGCAACTCCTCCGTAGAAATTAAGAAGTGGCTCAATATTTTTTCGAATTCTGTCAAGTACGACTTGTTCGCAAAAAACAATAACGTGTGCATTTGCTCCGAGGCCAGTAAATTCCATGTCTTCTGAAACTACTCTTTCTGGACCTCTCCCAGTTACATGTTTCATAACTGTATATCCTGGAACTTCTGCTAGCTCAAGAGATTCGAGTAATTTTTCTAACTCTCTTTCTCCAACAATAAGATCTAGTCGTTTCATTTATTTAAGTGGCCAAGGGAATCATTTTGTTGACCATGCCCATGTAAACAGGTATTCCAAGTATGATGTTAAAAGGAAAAGTTAGCCCGAGAGTTGTTGATATGTAATAGCTTGACTTTGCTTCTGGAACAGTCATTCTCATTGCAGCTGGTACAGCGAGATATGAGGCACTGGCACAGAGAACTACAAAGAGCAATGCATTTCCAGGCTCTAGATTAAGTGCTCTTGCTACCAGAACACCAAGGAATGCATTGAAAAGAGGCATTGCGATAGCAAAACTTATTAGAAATGATCCGGCTTTTTTTAAACTTGGTAGTCTCTGTGCCGCAACTATGCCCATGTCTAAGAGGAAGAAACATTCGGCTCCATAAAAGAGTTTTCCTGTAAAAGGTTGCATTTTGACTACTGCGTCAGGGTTATTAGAAGCTGTAATAAAGCCAATTATCAGACTCCCAACTAAAAGGTATGCAGAGCCATTTAAAATTGCTTCATGAAGAATTCCAGTTATGCGCATTTTTCTTGACTGGGACTTACGTTTTGGTGCTGCAAACTTTACTAGTAGTAGTCCAATAATGATTGCTGGAGATTCCATTAGTGCTAAGGCTGCAACCATAAATCCATCAAAACTTATATTTAGGTTTTCAAGAAAACTTTCTGCAGTAATGAAAGTTACCGCACTAATTGAACCATAAGCGGCAGCTATTGCTGCAGAATTAAATACATCTAGCTTTAGACGCAGTACTAAAAAGCATATTAATGGGATTACCAGGGACATTATTACTGCAGCTCCAACAGTTGGAATAACCTTTCCCCCTAATCCACTTTGTTGGAGCTCTAAGCCACCTTTAAAGCCTATTGCAAGTAATAAATAAAGGGAGAAGAGTTTGGGAAGTGGTGCTGGAATTTCTAAATCTGAATGGAACAACACTGCCAATGCTCCCAGAAAGAAGAAAAGCACTGGTGGAGTTAAAACATTCTGCAGAACTAGACTGGTATCCATTGATGATCTAGAGCCTGAAGGTTTTGATAATGGTTTTATTTAAGGTAGATGATTATGACTTTAGACAATTCACGGAATTCTCTAAAGCTTCTTTTCTAGAGCCTACTAGGTTTTCTACACCAAATCTTGCAAGTCGATCTTTGACTCGTTGATTAGATACGGCAACAAATGCTTTTCTCGAATTGTTTCTTGCTTCTTGAACCATATCCTCGATTG
>CACEWU010000052.1 GCA_902563335.1 uncultured Prochlorococcus sp.
CTTAATGAAGGCCATTTAAGTTAAAAAGATTTCCTTCAGAACAATTTGATGAAATTATGTTTTATGGACTCCATTAAAAAAGACTCTGATCCCTTAGAAAATTTCACACGCGAACAACTAGAAGATTTGATTAAATCAAATAATGCATTAGATTAGGAAGAAAAAAGATGGATAAGAGAACAAAAAGACAGGGAAGTGTTTAATAAGAAAATGGCAAATATTTGGTTTAGAAGAATTAGAAAGTCATCCCTTGAAATGGTTAATCGGTCCTTATTTTTCTTTTTCGTAGGTAGTTTTCTATTCTCATTTTTTCAGTTTATTTAATAAGCTCTCGATGGTTCTTCTTCTATTTAGTTAGTGCTTTCTCCTGTATTTTATATACACCAAACAGAAGAACTCTTAAAGAATTGCTCGACGCATGGCCTAATATTGAAGACCTTATCAAGAGACGCAAATAAAGCCTGCTATCTCTATGGAATCTGGGCAACTCGTCATGGCTTCACAAATACTAAGTGGGAATGATCTTTCTTAAACTACAAAGGTAATTAATTTATTTTCCATTAGTATTTCTCTTCTTGATTTTTCTTTTGTAGGTGCTTTTTTTGAATCAAAAAGAAAAATGCTCACAGTTGAGGGAGCGAATTAAGGTCTATAAATATTTCTTACATAGATTAAAAGAACATTAAAGGAAAGGGATAAAGGTAAAGCTCCTAATTTTTAGTTAATTTCAAATATTCCACTTCAGTTATTTTCCAATTAGGCTGACGGCGGCTTTTGCTTTATTAAGGATCTCACCTTCAAGAGGGACAAAACCTAATGCAGCAGCCTTATCCATATATTTAGCACTAAGCACTGTACTTAATGCTTCTTGCATTGATGTGCTCTTGGAACCATTTCCGGTCTTATAAGCCAATATCCAAGTCAAAGTAGCTATCGGGTAGGCCCCCCTTGCTCTTGGGTTTGGGTTTTTACCGGCAAGATTTTGGTCCAACTTGATTCCATTTAATGCAATTGAGCCTGTTTGTGTAGAAGGCTTTATAAACTGACCAGAAAGATTCTGGAGTGATGCTGCTTTTATTTCGCCCTTGACATAGGACTGATTGATGTAGCCAATTGCACCAGGCGTCTTACGGATAACTCCTGCAACACCAGCATTTCCTTTTCCTCCAACTCCTGCAGGCCATTTGACTGATTTACCAGTTCCAAGTTTCCACTCTTGGGAAAAAGCCTTCATTGAATTAGTGAAAGCTTTTGTTGTTCCGGAGCCATCTGAACGATGAACCCAGGTGAGTTTGCCAGCTGAGCAGCCCAATTGACTCCAATCTCTGATAGTGCCAATAGCAACACGAACAGCTTGCTTTTGGGTCAATCTGAGATCGCAACCAGGTTTGTTATAACCAAATGCAATAGTGCCTCCAACCATTGGTATTTGCACTACTCCACGAGTGACCTTGACAATATCTTTAGGGTGCATCGAATCATCCGATGCACCAAAATCAACGGTTTGATCAATAAACGCCCTACGTCCAGAGCCTGATCCAACAGCTTGGTAGTTCACTTGTGGGCCGCCAGATTTAGCAAGGTCGCTGAACCAACGCGTATAGATTTTTGCGGGAAAGGTTGCACCAGCACCACTGAGTGATCTATTCGATGTTGGCTCAAAAGGTCCACAAGCATTTAGTCCAAATCCAAGAGCAAGGGCTGAGGAAAGAAGAAGGGCCTTCTTTGGGAAGGTCATTAGGAGCCTGTGTGATATCGGCAAATCTACTCTAATCAAACTAGATTAACTTTATTCATGATATGCAGAGAATTGGGCTCATGAAAAGCAAATATGTTTAAAGCTACTTTATCTAAGGATTGCACCCTAATCAAAATATTTGAGTTTTTTAATGCCACTATTCTTATGGTTTTCCGGCAAAAAAGGAAAAATATCTGGGGGTCCTAAAAGTTCATCTATAATAATTTGTTCATTAATTTTCTGATTTTCGATTGTTGTGTCTTTGTCCTTATTATTTTGTAAATTACGCTGAGGAATTAGAAGGTCATCAATGCCAACTTCTTCTGGATTAACTGTTCTTGAAATAAACAGAGTGGAAAAAAGAAAGCAAAAAAGAAAAGCTATTAATAGACGCATTAGAACAAACTCAGTTGAGATATTAAGGATTTAGTTATCGGTTCTGCCAGCCAATCATCAGGAGCCCATGCATTTAATAATGGTTCCAGTTTTTTGAGTCCATAACCATCTTTTATTGATTCGATCCAATCCTCTTCTAATCCATTAGGAATAATCACTGGCATTCGGTTATGAAGTGGACTTACTAATTGGTTTGGTTCTGTGGTTAATACACAACAAGTTTCTAGCTCGCTCCCTTCAGAACTCATCCATCGGTTCCAAATACCAGCTAGCCAAAACGCTTGAGAATCTTTTCTAAATAAGCGATGTCCTTTTTCAAAGAATGCTGTAGCAGGAAGCAGACATCTTTTGTGTCTCCAACTTTCACGAAATAAGCGATTATCTTTAACGGTTTCAGCCCTTGCGTTAAAAGGTCTAAATCCTGAATGAGAAAAAGGTGCCTGGTTCCACTTGGAAAAGCCCCAAAGCATGAATGAAGTTGATGTCTTACCTTCGTTCTTTAGGACGAGAACAGGGTCAGAAGGCTTTATCAATTCTTGCTGCTCGTAATTCTTCTCAAAACCTACTGGAAGATCTTTTTTTAAAAGAGATGACAATTTTTCATATTCAATTTTTAGTTCATATCTCCCACACATAAAAAATCACTAACTCT
>CACEWU010000053.1 GCA_902563335.1 uncultured Prochlorococcus sp.
ACATTAAGGAAGAAATTTTCTATGAAGGCGGACCAGCCAAAGCTGATCTAATTATCAACCTCCTAGCAGGAGTAACTCTAATTGGCCTTCCTTTCACCTTCGGGGCCCTTGTAAGAGCCTTATGGATTCGCTTCAAAATAACCAATAGGAGAATTTCTATTACTAGTGGCTGGTTTGGGAGGACTCAAAATCAAGTAGTTTTCAGCCAGATCTCTGAAACCCGTTCTATATCAAGGGGTTTTGGCTTTTATGGAGATATGGTCCTAATCCTTAAAGACGGATCAAAATTGGAAATGCAATCAATGCCTAGTTTCAGAGAAACCGAAAAGTTCATCCTTGAGCGAATTAATATCAGGAGATCAGGGGTTCCTAAAAAAGATGGCCAAGGCTTCGCGGCCTAATTCAAAACCATCTATTTAAGACAAAAGAACTGCTCCTGTTGCAAACTGGCATGACATTTTCATTCAACTTGAGAGAACAATCGTGATCGGGTACATCTCTGACAACCTACTTATCCCGATCCTGGACTTTTTCTATGGATTAGTTCCAAGCTATGGCCTTGCAATTGTGGCCCTCACAATTGTGATCAGATTGGCGCTATTCCCCTTAAGTGCTGGATCAATCCGAAGCGCGCGGAGAATGCGAATTGCCCAGCCAGTTATGCAAAAAAGGCAGGCCGAGATTAAATCTCGCTATGCAAATGATCCACAAAAGCAACAAGAAGAATTAGGAAAACTAATGAATGAATTTGGCAGCCCTCTATCCGGCTGCCTTCCTCTTTTGGTTCAAATGCCAATACTTTTTGCCCTTTTTGCAACATTACGTGGATCACCATTTGCCGATGTTCCCTACTTAGTCAATGTCAAAGTTCTTCCATCGGATCAAATAGCAACAGTTGAGCCAAAGCCATTTACTAGTGCAAGGCACTCAATTTTTGTAACTGAAACAGACCATGTGCCAATTGTGGCCTCACTACCTGGTGGCACAAAACTAGGAACCGGAGACGCTGCTCAAATAAATCTTCAAACTCTTAGTGGAGAAAATTTCAATAGCGTCCTTTCTCAATATAAAGAAGGCCAAAAGTTTGCTCCTAAATGGAAAGTCACTAAAGGAGAAGAGTTTGCAAAGGTCTCTGCTGAAGGTCTTGTGACTGCAATTTCCCCTGGTGATGCAACAGTCGAAGGGAAAATTCCTGGTTTAGCAGCCAAGAGCGGATTCCTTTTCATTAAAGCCCTTGGCCAAGTTGGTTTTTATGTTGATGGAGCCATCAATTGGGACATTGCAATCCTTGTAGGAGGGTTCGGCCTAACTCTTCTTATATCTCAAGCGCTTTCAGGTAGAGGGATGCCCGTCAACCCTCAACAATCAACCGCAAACAAAATCACACCAGTAATGATTACTGGCATGTTTCTCTTTTTTCCTCTACCTGCAGGGGTTTTGCTTTATATGGTCATAGCAAATATTTTCCAAGCTCTTCAAACATTTCTATTAAGCAGAGAAGCCCTTCCCGAAAACCTGCAGAAGATTCTCAATGATCAGCTTACTCAACAGTCAAAAGGGACTGTCATCGCCACATCAACAACAGGAGGTACATCAGAAAGATTGCCTTTTGAACCAAAGAGCGGAAAATGATACGTAGACTTGGGCTAATTCCGATAGAGCAATTAAAAGCTCAATGCATCGCAAAGATATGGCATAAAGAAGGTTATTAATCGATCTCTCCTCTCTTAATTCTTTTAAAGGGAGTTGTAAGAACTCAGAACAAAGGGGAATTCTTTCCCCATCACTTGAGAAAGTGAAAACTAATATCAATTTATGTTTCAACAAATGCAGTGCTTGTTACAAGCAAAAACATCATTAATAACCGTAAGGAATGATCTTCTCAACTTATGAGATCCAAAACAAACCACCGAGAAAACATCCCGATAGAAAGCCTAAAGGAATATCTACCCTCATAGAGCAGCTTTACTCCTGTAATGAATGGATCTGTCAGTAGCTCTAAAACTCCTAAATGCCTTTAACAAATCAGTTAGGGAAGTGATCTCCAATCCTGCCTATTGCAGCAAATACAACTAAAAACTCATCGCCTATTCAGAATGACCAAAATGACCCACGTCGGACTGCACTAAAGAATTGTTTTAACAATGAAAAGCTGGGATGACCATTTAGATCTATTGATTCGGGCCAGAACTCCTCTTATCTGGATTCGAAGCGGAGAAGAGGCACGCGTTGAGGATCTATTAGAACAAGCAGCAATTAGGCTTCATCCTCGACGACTAGCCATATGGGACTACATAGATGGTCTCAAAGGAATTCTTAATTCCGAAGGTATAGGTGCTAGGCAGCCAATGGCAGTGCTGCAATGGCTTCAAAAACTTGACTCAACCAACCCAACAATCCTTCTTGTAAAAGATTTCCATCGCTTTTGTGACGACGCGGGAATATCTCGCATGCTTAAGAACCTCTCAAGCCAACTCCGATGTGAACCGCATACCGTAGTTCTCTGCTC
>CACEWU010000054.1 GCA_902563335.1 uncultured Prochlorococcus sp.
AATGACTAAAGAGTTCGACGCAGGACCTATTTATAAAAAATATCCTCTTTCATTAAATGGCTTAGCAGAAGAAATTTATATACGCTCAGCAAAAATCATATCTTCAATGATTCAAGAGATAGTTACAAGTGAACCAATACCTATTCCTCAGAGTGGTAAGGCTACAGTTTTTAAAAGAAGAACTCCAACGCAGAGTTTCATTACTGAAGAAATTGATACATTAGACAAACTGTTTGACTTTATTAGAATGTTGGATGCAGATGGTTACCCTTTAGCGAAATTAAAATTTAATTTTTTTGAAATTGAATTTAAGCAACCAGCACTCAGAGTTAATAAAATAGATGCGATGGTTTCTATAAGAAAAATCGGATAGATTTCAATGTCTCCAGAAATTTATTTCGCTAATAAATCGCTCCTAACATTCTTTGATCGTCCAGATGATGAGACTCATGCTGCAGGTGCCACACTTAAAAATAACACTATCTTCGTTGGGATGTTCATTAAATATTGCAATTCGTTTTATTGGAATAAACTCACAAAAGCAATATGATGAACAAGAATAAATATTCTAATTAGAAAAACTTCGGAACGATACTATCAATGCTTTAGTAATACTTGGCTAAAAAAAACAGAATATTTATTTGGGGTATTTTTAGACAATACAATAGATATACATTACTTCTTGGATTTAATAAATTGGATAGAATCAATAATAGACTCTGTAAATCCAGATATAATCTTCACTTATCAGAAGTATTGTACAAATATTCAAAATCTGTATTGTCAGGTGGCTATGTTGTAGCTGCGAGACTAGGCTCTCACCCTAGATGTCCAAAGCTACTAAGAGCACTTGTAAAGGTGCGTGGTAGGAGAGTGGATTTTATTTAGCAGAAGTTTTTATGATAAACAAAAACAACTGTTTTTTATAAAATTAATCAAAAGTTAAATATTAATTTATTATAGTAAGAAGTTAAGTAAATATTTTTTAGTTGGACCTTAAAGATTTTGTTCCTAAGGAAAATCGTATTAAATATTAAGGGGGAGATTGGGTTTGATTCAGACCCGTCTCTTGACCCGTTTTCAAGGAATGTCGTATGGATTTACCTATGCACCCTTTTGATAAATAAACTTTTTTGGGACAATGGGGTATGCCAAATCTGGCGTATCAACAAACATATCAAGAGGAAACCGTTTTATTAGGGTTTTCAGCGATGTATCAACAAGGTATAAACAGATTGGAATTTCTAAAACCCTTTCAACCACTAGAGGAGTTGTAGATATGCATTTTCAGGACATTATTGGTGAATTAAACATTTTCTGGAGCCGTCAAGGTTGTT
Organism: uncultured Prochlorococcus sp.; assembly: GCA_902563335.1. Lineage (GTDB taxonomy): Bacteria > Cyanobacteriota > Cyanobacteriia > PCC-6307 > Cyanobiaceae > CACEWU01. The sequence continues at coordinate 1,338 of CACEWU010000054.1, forward strand.
TGCTCTTGCAAGCCTATGACACAGAAAAAGGGGCTGGAACTATGAGCCCTCATACCGTGTTGCGTGCTTTAGGACCAGAGCCTTGGGCAGTGGCTTATCCGGAACCATGCCGCAGGCCTACTGATGGAAGATATGGTGATAACCCAAATCGAGCTCAACATTACTTTCAGTATCAGGTTTTAATTAAGCCTTCACCAGATGAAGTTCAGGAAATCTATTTATCTTCATTGGAAGCAATAGGTATTAAGCCCTCTGAACATGATATTCGCTTTGTTGAAGACAATTGGGAATCGCCAACTCTTGGAGCTTGGGGGGTTGGCTGGGAAGTTTGGTTAGATGGAATGGAGGTGACTCAATTCACATATTTTCAGCAATGTGGAGGAATTGATTGTCGTCCAGTTTCTATTGAAATTACTTATGGTTTAGAAAGACTTGCAATGTTTTTACAGAATGTAGAAAGCATTTGGGATTTGAGTTGGAATAGATCACATACGTATGGAGATATTTGGCTTTCCCATGAAAAAGATCATTGTAAATTTAACTTTGAGGATTCTGACCCCCAACGCCATAAGAATCTTTTTGACTTATATGAAGCGGAAGCAGGAGATTTACTCGAAAAAAATCTCCCTGCTCCAGCATTAGATTATGTTCTCAAATGCAGTCACACCTTTAACCTTTTAGAGGCACGTGGTGTTATCTCAGTAACTGAGAGGACAGCAATAATTGCTCGTATACGTAAGCTGGCAAGAAAAGTTGCTGAGACTTGGCTTTCAAAAAGAGAGTCTCTAGGTTTTCCATTGCTTAAATAAAATAGCTTTGATAAATTCTCAAAAATCTTCGACAAGAGAAAGATTTGAGCTGCCAACAAAAAGTAATATGTAATATATTTTACACATGTATGTATCCTTGGATTGTCCTAGACGTAAGAAATA
>CACEWU010000055.1 GCA_902563335.1 uncultured Prochlorococcus sp.
TATTTGGAGGCGTCATAGCTTTAGTAGCCCTTTTTGGTGTACTGGCTCCTCCTCCTGCTTAATGTGAGTCAATTCGTTCTGTGTGTCATCGCCTATTTAGGAGATGCGATATCCCTCATTATTTCTACACTCCGAAAAGTGCTGATTTTGCTTGTTCGTGTTGGAGTTTGCCGCAGGCGTCCAATTAGATGCGACTGCAATGCTTGAAATTGAACAGTTGGGGGCTGACTTCCCCTGGTTGAGTCTTTCAATTTTGTTCCCTATTGCGGGATCTTTGATAGTTCCTTTTTTTCCTGATAAGGGAGATGGGAAGCAAGTTAGATGGTTTGCTTTAGGGATTGCACTGATTACATTCTTGATCACGATTGGGGCATACCTCTCTGGATATGATCCAAGTCAGGAAGGATTGCAATTGTCCGAGAGGGTTGAGTGGCTTCCAGATTTAGGACTTGTTTGGGCAGTCGGAGCAGATGGCCTTTCTATGCCTTTGATTTTACTCACTAGCTTTATTACCGCATTGGCTGTATTGGCAGCATGGCCAGTGAGTTACAAACCCAAACTATTTTTCTTTTTGATGTTGGCGATGGATGGCGGTCAAATTGCGGTTTTTGCAGTGCAGGACATGCTTCTTTTCTTTTTGGCTTGGGAGCTTGAATTACTACCTGTTTATTTGTTATTGGCTATTTGGGGAGGCAAGAAACGTCAATATGCAGCTACAAAATTCATTATTTATACAGCAGGAAGCTCTCTATTTATTTTACTTGCTGCATTAGCTATGGGCTTTTTTGGAGGAGGAGCGCCCAATTTTGAATATACAAATCTTGCCCAAAAAGGTTTTGGTGCTGGTTTTCAGTTGCTTTGCTATTCAGGTCTGTTAATTGCTTTTGGGGTGAAGCTACCGATAGTCCCTTTACATACTTGGTTGCCTGATGCTCATGGTGAAGCAACTGCTCCAGTGCATATGCTTTTAGCTGGGATTTTGTTGAAGATGGGAGGCTATGCATTATTGCGATTTAATGCACAATTATTGCCTGCTGCTCATGCGCAATTTGCCCCATTATTAATCATTCTTGGTGTAGTCAATATTATTTACGCAGCCCTAACTTCTTTTGCTCAGCGAAATCTTAAGAGAAAAATTGCCTATAGCTCAATAAGTCATATGGGATTCGTCTTAATTGGAATAGGCAGCTTCAGCTCATTAGGAACTAGCGGGGCAATGTTGCAAATGATTAGTCATGGCTTGATAGGGGCCAGTCTTTTCTTCCTTGTAGGAGCTACATACGATAGAACGCATACTTTGCAATTGGATGAAATGGGTGGTGTCGGACAGAAGATGCGAATAATGTTTGCTCTTTGGACAGTCTGTGCTTTGGCTTCTTTGGCTTTGCCTGGGATGAGTGGTTTTGTCTCTGAGCTTATGGTTTTTGCTGGTTTTGCAACTGATGAAGTTTATACATTGCCTTTTAGGGTTGTAATTGCTGGTTTAGCAGCGATAGGAGTCATTCTGACTCCTATCTATTTACTCTCAATGCTGAGAGAAATCTTCTTTGGAAAAGAGAATTTGCAGCTAGTGTCTAAAACAAATCTTGAGGATGCTGAGCCTAGAGAGGTCTACATTATTGGTTGTCTTTTGGTTCCGATTATTGGTATTGGTATATACCCAAGGCTTATGACAGATAGCTATACAGCTTCTATAGAGGCTTTGGTCAAAAGAGACTTGATTGCTGTTGAAAGTTTAACTAAAACTCCAAATCCAACCTCAATTCTGCGAAATAAAAATATTACTTTCAATCCCGGAGTCCTCACAGCACCAAAATTGGATTTGTTTAAATCTTCTGTTAGCTAAAAAAAATTATTTCATGAGTCTTTTTCCCTCTAAAAGGAAATGCTCAAATATGTATTTCGAAATTAAACTCGCTTTTGAACTATTTCATCAAAATCTGGAGTTTTTTCTGGCATTTATTAGTGAGTATCGATAACTTACTTTCAGAATCAATTTTGCTTTGTTTGAAGATGGCCTGAAAATTGCAGCTGACTCTGGGGCCCGTCTTGCTATTCGACTTTTGCAAGATGCTGCTCAGCGTGGTGATATAGATCCCTGGGATGTTGATGTCATTTCTGTAGTTGATGGCTTTCTAGATCAACTTCGTCAGAGGATCGAAGTCCCTAAGCAAATGGCTTCTCAG
>CACEWU010000056.1 GCA_902563335.1 uncultured Prochlorococcus sp.
ATTGCTTATTAAAATCTCAAAGTGTATCAACAACTGGAAATTATCAGAGATCTGACTAATAGCACAAGAAAACTGATTACTGATAGAAGTAAAATGTTTTTCTAACTTCTATGATGGAGTTAACCGATAAGAAATGTTCTATAGGTAGACTAATCAATTAAATTACAAGTTCTGGGATTTCATCAAAGCAGTATGAATAAAAAGGTAATCCTAAATTGGCCTCTAACACCATATACTGGTTGGGGTACATACGGCATAAATCTTACTCAGTCATTAATCGAACGGAATTTCCAAATATTTATATCATATGAATCTGAGAAAACAGCCTTCTGTGATTCATACTGGCTTCTAATTCTTCAGGAAATCGAAAGGCGGTCCAAAGGACTTCGTAAGCAACAAGAAGGTAAAGAAGTTAAGTTGCTTAATACAGATGCAGATTGGTTATTTCATCCTTTACAAGCTGATACATATGATACCAAGTTTAAGGCAAAGAAAAACATTGGAATAGCATTTTTTGAGTCAAGTCACTTAAAAGAAAAAACATTAAATATAATGAGATCACTTGATTTGATAATTGCTGGCTCTAATTGGAATAGAAATATAATTCAAGATCATGGTTTTAAAAATTGTAAGCTTGTTCATCAGGGAGTAGATATGTCGAAATTTAATACGAATAAAGTTCCTCGAATTATTAAACGATCTTTTATTATTTTTTCAGGTGGTAAATTAGCCCCTAGGAAAGGACAAGATATGGTGCTAGCAGCGTTTAGGGAGTTGCTTAAGATAAATAAAGATGCTCTTCTTATTGCTGCATGGAGTAATATATCAAGCATGGGTATGGAAACATTTGCCAACACAAAATATCTCAAAATACCTCCAAAAAGTGCTAAGCCTAATCATATTAAAGAATGGATAACTAGTAATGGTATACCTATAGAGAATGTATACCTTGTACCTCCATTAGTTAATCACCAAATTCCAAATCTAATTAAACAAGCTGATATGGCAATCTTTTTAAGTAGATGTGAAGGAGGTACAAATCTGATGGCAATGGAATCTCTCGCTTGCGGAATTCCAACGCTAATAAGTGATAACACTGGGCATTCAGATCTATTTAGGATGAATATAAAGAATGCTATTCCTATTAAACAAAATTTTGGTAGAGTTCCTTCAGCAATAACAAATCAATTTGGGGGCGATCCTAAAAACTGTTGGGGGGAGTCAGATCTCGAAGAAGTAATTAAGATATCATTAAATATACTAAAAGAAAAAGAGAAAGTCTCGAGAATCAAAGAAGATTCTACTCAAGATATAGCCAATCTAAGCTGGAGAAATTCAATGCAGAGTCTATTTACTCAAATCGGCATAGATTAATATCTAATCATTATTTATTGAATATGATGGAAGAATTGAGGAAACAAGATTTAAAAAATAGTGGTGACAAGAAAAATTGTGCTCGCGATTATATGGGTGCTATTTCTGAATACACTAGGGCTATACAGATTGATCCTAATTTTAGCCTTGCCTATAACAATAGAGCTCTATCAAAGCAATTTACCGGTGATATAGAAGGTGCTATAAATGATTTTATCAAAGCGATAGAAATCAATCCTCGTTCAACAATATTTAAAGTGAATTATGGACTAATACTTTTGAAGGTAAATAAACTAGCTGAGGCCGAATTAGCATTCCTAAATGCATTAGAAATAGACAATAATATGATTCCTGCACTAGGTAATCTTAGTGTGGTTTTACTTCGTCAAGGAAGACTTAATGAAGCTGAAAAAATACTGAACAGGACAATTACTCTAAATCCAAATATCTGCATTAGTCATTTAAATCTAGGCCAAGTTCTATACGAGAAAGGAAATTTATTTAAAGCATTAGATTCAACTAAAAAAGCATTATTATTAGATCCATTTAACGCAAAAGGATACATTAATCTGGGATTAATTCTTAATGATCTAGGTCATCAAATGGAAGCAAAAATTGCAACACGTAAGGCAATCATCCTTCAACCTGAAAATGCAAAGTCATATATGAATTTGGGTGGTATTTTCCAAGAAGAAGGCAAACTTTGTGAGTCAGAGAAGACATTATGCAAGGCCCTTAATC
>CACEWU010000057.1 GCA_902563335.1 uncultured Prochlorococcus sp.
CAACTGCGACTCCAATTAACAACAAGCAAAGTGGAACCAAAGTTTGCCAAAGTCTTTTTAAGAGTCTTCTGGGATGTCCTTTGTAAATTCTGCTAATTGCTAGTGGATCATATTCAAGTAACCCTGCGGCTTCAATGAAATCTTCTAGTTCTTCTGTCATTTGGTGTAGAGCACCCTGTGTACCCCCTTCTAAACCACTTTGGCCTTCGCTAGTGTCCGGTTGATTCGAGGTCATTGTTGTGTTGCTCAGTTTGCGACTAGAGAACATTGCTCTTGTCGATAGTTTGGAGCTTACTTTTGATAATGGCTTTACTGTCCTTACTGGTGAAACAGGAGCAGGTAAATCAATTCTCTTTGGAGCTATAGATGCCTTATTAGGCGGTAGCCAAGGGAATTCTGCACAGCGTTTGGTTCGTTCTGGTACTCATCATGGTCATATTGAAGGCATTTTTTCGATTGATAATGCGGTGGAGTCCTGGCTGAGGAGTCAGGATATTGATAATGATGAGTCTGAGTTGGTTATTCAACGTGAATGGCGATTAAAAAATGATCGTTTGATAAGTCGATGGAGAATTAACGGTGTTTTGGTTAATAGGCGTCAGATAATTGTATTGCGTCCTTTATTGATTGATTTAACTGTTCAAGGCCAGACTCAACAATTGGCTTTATCTGGTCAACAGTTGCTTTGGTTGGATCAATTTGGTGGCGATTCTTTAAAGACTACTGTGTCTAATGTTAAAAGGAGTTGGGAAAAATGGAAGCAAGCTTCTAATACTTTTGAAAGAGCAAGGAATGACTTAGCAAACAATGAGAAAGAGTCAGAAGAGTTGACTATTTTTCTTAATGAATTAAATGCTGCCGGATTGGAAGATCCAGATGAAGAATTTAAATTAAAAACAGAACAGGATCGCTTGGCAAATGGTGTTCGCTTGCAAGAAGGTCTTTTGAATTTATTACATACTTTACGAGAGAGAAATGATCAATTACCCGCAGTAATAGATCAAATTGGGGTTTGTATAAATGAATTAAATTGGATGAGTCAAGTTGATCAGGAGCTAACATCTACTTATGAGAAAATTCTAGCTATCCAAGCTGGTTTTGAGGATTTAATTCGAGACTTGGATCAGTATTCTATTTTACTAGAAAGTGACCCTGCTCGTCTCAATCTGATTCAAGAAAGACTTTCTTACTTGAAGCAGCTTAAGAGACGCTATAATTCCTCTCTGCAAGAATTAATAGTTAAAAAAGATAAGTTAAGTAATTTTTTAATGAATCCACTTTCTAAAGAATCTGTAGAGCGATTGCAATTGCAAGAAAAACAAGTACGTTCACAAAGAGATCATGATAATAAGCGCCTAACTTCTCTTAGAGCAGCTATTGCTAAGCAGTTGGAAAAACAAATGATGCAATTTTTAGGAGCATTAGGAATGCCCTTCGCTCGATTCAAAGTTCAAATTGACTCGATTACACCTAATGAAAGCGGCTCTGACTTGGTTCGCTTTTTATTTTCTGCTAATCCTGGTCATGATTTGGCTCCAATATCCGAGGTCGCTTCAGGTGGAGAACTGTCTAGGTTTTTATTGGCCCTTAAAGTCACACTTTCAAATGTCAATAATTCTAATGCTTTCTTCTTTGATGAAATTGATGCGGGTGTAGGAGGCCGGATTAGCGGTGAAATTGCAACTCTTCTAAAAAGATTGTCTTTAGGACATCAAGTGTTTTGTGTGACGCATCAGCCTGTTGTTGCTGCTGCGGCTGATCATCATTTTTCTGTGAAGAAATCTGTTGATAAAGGGATTACACGTTCTCGTGTGGTGAGTCTTCATGAGATTCCTGATCGCGAAATAGAGCTCGCAGAGCTTGCAGGTGGAGATCTATTGGAGGCTAGGCTTTATGCGGCGAGTTTGCTGGACCAGCATGCTGCCTGAATTTAGGTTTATCTTCTTAAACTTCTAAGTCAATTCTGAATCCCTTATGGGAAACCCTGTTGATAAGTCTAGAGATCATCCTTTAACTGGTGGCTCATTAGAGGATGTCATTAGGATTCGTGGTGCACGACAACACAACCTTAAGAACATTGACCTTTCGA
>CACEWU010000058.1 GCA_902563335.1 uncultured Prochlorococcus sp.
TGCTCCAGCTTTTTTGCCCAAATCCTTTATTTGAGCAAGGTTGCGGTGCAGGTGTGGGCATGCTTCAACTTGTACATAGATATGGTCTGCACCAGCTTTAGCGAAATCTTCCACATATTTTTCAGGCTCAATGATCATTAAATGAACATCTAGTGGTTTTTTTGTTACTGGTCGAAGAGCTTCAACAATTAGTGGACCAATAGTGATGTTTGGAACAAACCGACCATCCATCACGTCCACATGAATCCAATCTGCTCCAGCCTCGTCTACAGCACTCACTTCTTCACCTAAACGAGAGAAGTCTGCGGAGAGGATCGAGGGTGCGATTACCAGGGGTTTGGTGGTCATCGATCTTTGCTTTGTAGAGAAGGATTCTATTGATCGGTGGCATTTATGTTTTTTGGCGTTACTTGCACTGATACAGTTAGCCCCGCTTAAGAGCCGAGAACCACTGCGGTATCGGGTCCTTCTCTTTTTACGAATTTCATTTCGCTAATTAGGGAAATCCAGCCATTCTCGTTTCTTTTGTCAAAACTGTTCTCATCGACGCCTACTTGTGGATCGCACACTAATTCAAGAAATTCTCGAGGTTGTAGAGCAAGCGGCTATTGCCTCAGCTCGCCTAACCGGCTTAGGTAAAAAAGATGACGCTGACGCAGCTGCTGTAGAAGCGATGAGAGACCGAATGGGGCAGATAGAGATGCAAGGAAGGATCGTTATTGGTGAAGGAGAAAGGGATGAAGCCCCGATGCTTTACATCGGGGAAGAAGTTGGAAGTGGTAATGGACCTGGCGTTGACTTTGCTGTAGATCCTTGTGAGGGCACCAATCTTTGTGCAAATAGTCAGAGAGGATCAATGGCTGTTCTTGCCGCATCGGATCGCGGTGGTCTTTTTAACGCTCCAGATTTTTATATGAAAAAATTAGCTGCTCCTCCAGCAGCAAAGGGGAAAGTTGATATAAGAAAATCAGCGACAGAAAATATTGCAATCCTTAGTGATTGTTTGGGTTTGTCTGTTGATGAACTAACAATAGTTGTGATGGATCGAGCTAGACATAAAGATTTAGTTTCTGAGATTCGTTCTACTGGTGCAAGGGTCCAGCCAATCTCAGATGGTGATGTTCAAGCAGCAATAGCCTGTGGTTTTGCTGGAACGGGTACTCATTGTCTTATGGGAATAGGTGCTGCTCCTGAAGGGGTCATCTCAGCGGCAGCTATGCGTGCATTAGGAGGTCATTTTCAAGGTCAATTGGTATATGACCCTGCAATAGCTCAAACTAGTGAGTGGGCTGATTACACGAAAGAAGGAAATATTGCTCGGCTCAATGAGATGGGTATTACAGATATTGACAAGATTTATGAGGCCGAAGAACTTGCATCAGGAGAAAATGTTGTATTTGCAGGTAGTGGAATTACTGATGGACTTTTATTTGATGGGGTTAAGTTTGAAAGGGATTGCACTAGGACAAGCAGCCTTGTCATAAGTACTTTGGATAGCACTGCACGCTTCACAAATACAGTTCATATCAAGGATGGTGCTCAAAGCATCGCTTTGAGCTGAACCTTTCACTAAGTAAATTAAAGGGGATTTTCTATGCACATTGCCGTTGTCGGTCTTAGTCATCGCACGGCTCCGGTGGAAATCCGTGAAAAGCTCAGCATTCCTGAGCATAGTATGGAAAATTCTCTTCAAGCTCTTAGAAGAGATGATCAGGTTTTAGAAGTTTCTATCCTTAGTACTTGCAATAGATTAGAGATTTATACCCTTGTAAAACAACCTGATCAGGGTTTATCTGCTATTAATACATTTCTTAGTGATCATTCTGGACTAGATGAAAGCTCATTAACTCCCCACCTTTTTACATATCACCAGGAGGATGCTGTTGCACATTTAATGAGAGTTTCTGCCGGTCTAGATAGCTTGGTCTTAGGAGAAGGACAGATTCTTTCGCAAGTAAAAAAAATGCTTCGATTGGCTCAAGAAAATAAATCTATGGGTCCCATACTTAATCGTTTACTAACTCAGGCAGT